>JASJBQ010000291.1 GCA_030066455.1 Desulfobacterales bacterium | reverse complement strand
GCCACCGGGATCCGTATCCTGGAGGCCCGGGCCCAGTTGGGCATCGCCATCGGCGATCAATATCCGCAGACTCAGCAGGGCTTTGGCGACGCCAGCATCCAGAAAACCAGTCGCAATCTGGCCAACGCGGCCTCGGGTGAGCGGTTTTCGACCATTTACGACACCGGCTTCGACGTTGCCTGGGAACTTGACTTCTGGGGCAAGTTCCGCCGGTCGGTCCAGTCGGGGGTGGCCGACCTGGAGACTTCGATTGCCGACTACGACGACAATCTCGTCTTTCTAACTTCCGAGGTGGCCAGCACTTATATCAATCTGCGCACCGCCGAAGAACGGCTCGCGGTAGCGCGTGGCAACGTTAAAATCCAGACCGAATCCCTGCGCCTGGCGCAAGCCCAGTACGACGCCGGGGCGGTTTACGAACTGGACGTTTTCCAGGCTAAGGCCTTACTGCGGACGACGCAGTCCGCCATTCCTGGGTTCGAGACCGATATCCGGCAAGCCAAGAACGCTTTGGCCATTCTACTGGGCAAACTTCCAGGAGAAGTCGATGCCATGATCGGCTCGGCCGGGCCGGTTCCCACGGTGCCTGATGAACTTCTTCTCGGGTTTCCGGCTGAACTTCTGCGCCGCCGGCCCGACATTCGCCTGGCCGAGCGCCAACTGGCCGGTCAGAGCGCCCAGATCGGAGTGGCCAAGGCCGATCTTTTCCCCAGCTTCTCCCTGTTCGGCACTATCGGCTATGCCAGCGCCGGCAGCACCAGTCCGCCCCAATCACGCAATGCCGGCCTTGGCGAATTGTTTACGCGGAAGAGCTTCAACTATTCGGCCGGTCCGTCATTCTCCTGGGATCTTTTTAATTACGGGCGCATCACCAATGCCGTGCGCGTGGAAGACGCCCGTTTTCAGCAACTGGCGGTGGATTACGAGAACACCGTACTAGAGGCCTATCAGGAAGTTGAAGACGCCCTGGTCGCCTATCTGCGCACCCAGGAGCAGGTTGCCTTGCTTGCCGATGCGGTCAAGGCCTACAAAGATGCGGTGAACTTGTCCTCGCTGCAATACAGGGAAGGCCTGGTGGATTTCCAGCGAGTGCTCGACTCTCAAGAGAACCTGGTGCAGACGCAGGACACCCTGGTGGCCACCACCGGCGATGTGGTCTTGAGCCTGGTAGGGCTCTACAAGGCTTTGGGCGGTGGCTGGGAAATCCGCATCGGTCAGGATTTCGTGCCCCGCAAGATCAAAACGAAGATGCAGGAACGAACCGACTGGGGCGATTTGCTGGCGCCCGATGAACTGGAAACAGATCCCTCGGAAGAGACCGATAAAATCTTCAACCGGCCGGATTGGTAGACGGGTTCCAAGAATAACTTCAGCCATCGAAAGCACGGGCAGAAGGAGGGTTAAACAATGAATAGCCTGGCCACCTATGATGAGACGGCAACTTTGAAGAACGGCCAGACGGTCCGGATTCGTGCCATGCGATCTTCCGATAAAAGTCTGGTTCAGGAGATGTTCCGCAACCTGGAGCCCGAATCGATCTACACCCGCTTTTTCCACGCCAAGAAAGTGTTGACCGATGACGATCTCAGGATGATTACGGAAGTTGATTTCGAAACCGTGGTCGCCTTTGCAGTCACCATCGGGCCGGAGGAGAACGAGACCATGATCGGCGGTGGGCGCTATGCCTGCCTTGAAACCCAAGGCCCCTGCCGCAGCGCCGAAGTGGCCTTCACCGTGGAGGAGGATTTCCAGGGCCAGGGGATCGCAGGGATGCTCATCCGGCGTTTGACCGCCATTGCCCGTGAAAGGGGCGTGGTGCAGTTCGAGGCCGAAGTCCTTCCTGAAAACCGCGCCATGCTGGCCGTTTTTGCCCACTGCGGTCTGCCCGTAAAAGAAAAGTATGAAGGCGATAGCATTCATGTGACGATGCCGCTGGCAGAGGAGAGCACTTAGCCGTCGTGGCTGCTGTGGGAAGACGGCGTGAAACGGGTAACCATTCCCTAATCGAATTGATTTTGGATTTATAAAAGGTTAGGGATCTGGTGCCAGTGTTCAGAATTCAGGATGTGCAGTGTGCCCAGCCGCCCTTGCTGTTTTGTCTGACACCTGGCAATGAAAATATACCTGACACCCGAACCCAGAACCGCTGAACTCAGAACATAGAACCTTCCAACAACGGAGCCCCCATGACATCATCAAAGGCCAAAATCGAACGACGGACCCTTTCCCCGCGCGAAATGCTATCCAAGGCCGCGGACAATACCCAGGTGATGCGTCTGCGGACCGTGCGGGACGTGCTGCCGGGCGGCCACATGGCCGCCCTGACATCGGTGCTGGTCGACTGGCAGGCCAGCCAAATCCAGGCGGACCAACCATTTGCGGTCCTTCGTAACGTCAACTACGGCGGGAACCCGATCGAGCGGACCACGACCCTGCATTCGGTCCGGATGCCCCTGCAGGGCATCCGCTTCGCGGAGTTCATCCTGGTTCCGCCCAAAGGGATGGGCGTTCGTGCGCCGGTGCAGCATGCCCAGCTGCGTTTTGTGTTTCAGCCTGAATACCATCCGGAACTGGTGAGTCTGTCCGGCGCCCGCACGGGCACTGACAGCCGCTTTCCGGATCTGGTGCTGAGTTGGGAGACCTGGCTCCCTCCCGATGTGAAATACAACGTCGTCAAGGGGCTGGACTCCTCGATCTACCGTTTAACGCTCCGGGCTTTTGCCGGACCCCAGCGATTCCTGGAGGAGACCCTGCGCGGGCGCGGGTGGCATGCCTTCCGGCTGCACTTGCCGGGGGGCGACGCTGGCCTGATCGAGCTGCTGAAAGTGGTGCTGGCGCTGGGAGACGGTGTCGGCCGCCACACCATGAGCCGTATGCTGGAGGAGGGTGAGGAGGAGTGGTTCAAGGAGGCGCCAGACGGCACGACCGATCCGGCCTCTCGCCGTGTTTGGGAGGTTCTCAAGGACCATATTCACCAGCCCAGGGACTATGGCGATTCCCGGATGCATACCGCTTCGGAAGACGAGTATTACAATACCATGGTTCACTCCTGCGCCACGCTGGCCCGCTATACCATCCTGGTGGCGGCTCACCGACTAGTGGAGCAGGGCCACACGGACGGTCTCGACCTGGAGCTTCTACCGGAAGCGGCACTGGGAAAGCCCGAGGCCTGGATGCGGGAGGCGGCGCATGCCAAACTGGGTGGTATCTTCATGCGCGGACCGTTGGCCATCGCCTACGCCATACGAAATCCACAAACCCTGCCGGACAAGATCCCCGGGCAGCTGTTCCGGGCCGGGCTGATTGCACCCCGCGACGGAAAACCATGGAAAGACCACTACACCCATCACGGCACCCGGCCTTACGATGTCACGGGGGCTTTTGCAATAGACGTGGGGGCGGACGAGGGGTGATGGATATTTGAAAGGGTCAGGATCGGTGTCTATTGGTATCCAACGAGATCAACACCAATTACATTGTAATGCTTTACATCGCAGATGGATCAGTTTGTGAACTGAATCCTCGGATCCTTCTCCCCAATGAAAGGAAGAAATCATGTCCGATACCAACAAAGCAACAATTGCCCGGATCTTCGAAAAAATTTGGAACCAGCATGATCTGGACTTAATCGAAGAGATTTACGCCGAAGACTTTGAGGCCAATATTGCCAACGCCCCCGAGGCCATTCGGGGCCTAGAGGCGTTCTCCCAATTTGTGGCGTTGTTCCAGGCGATGTATCCTGATTTTCGTTTCACGGTGGAAGACCAGATCGCGGAAGGCGACAAGGTGGCAACCCGCTGGTCGGCCCGGACTTCGTACCAGGGGAGTGAAACCGCGCTGACCGGTATCAGCATTCACAGACTGGTGGACGGGAAAGTGGTGGAGTCTTGGGACAACTGGGATTCGGCGGGTGCTTTGCAGGCCAGTGATTCGGAACTGTTCAATCAGATCGGGATGAGCTTGTAACGCGGGTCCACACGGATGGGCCACCCGTTGGAAATCCACTTCAGGTGGATCTGATTCCTACAGAACCGTCATCGAAAGCGAGTCGATATGACGACTGACACCCCTAAAACTTACAACCATGTTGAAGACTGCATCGATGGCATCCTTCAAAAGGTCGGGAAGCGGATCGTTATGGCCTTGCCGCTGGGTTTGGGCAAGGCCTGCCGAATCACGAACGCCCTTTATCATAGGGTGGCGGGCGATCCCGATCTTCACCTGACCATCGTAACCGCCCTTTCCCTGAGCCGCCCTATAGCCAACAGCGATCTGGAAAAGCGTTTTATGGGCCCGTTGGTGGAAAGGATTTTCGGGGACTACCCGGAACTGGCCTATCTGGAACCGCTCCGCACCCAGTCACTTCCGGCCAACATTGAAATCCTCGAGTTCTTCCTGGCTCCCGGCAAGTCCCTGAACAACCCGGTCGAGCAGCGGAACTACCTCAGCAGCAATTACACCCATGTGGTGAGAGATCTCCTGGCTATGGGGGTCAATGTCTGTGCCCAGATGGTCAGTCAGGAAATAATCGACGGTAAGACCTGGTACAGCCTGAGCTGCAACCCCGACCTGACCCTTGACCTGATTCCCCAAATGCGGACTGCCGAGCAGCGGGGCCGCCGCGTGGCCGTCGTGGCCGAAATCAATGCGAATCTGCCTTTTATGGTCAACGACGCCATGGTCGACCCGGCTTTATTCGACATGGTGGTCGACAATCCAGCGTGCACGTACACCCTGCCGGCTCCTCCCAATACAGCGGTCGGTCAGGCAGACCACATGATCGGACTGCTGGCCAGTACACTGACCCGCGACGGGGGAACTTTGCAGATCGGTATCGGTTCCCTGGGCGATGCGATCGCCAGCGCTCTGCAACTCCGCCACCAGGACAACGGAGCCTATCGCAAGGCGCTGGCGGCTCTGGACATCGAGGCCAAGTTCGGCGATGCCATCACGGCGATGGGTGGTCTCGATGTCTTCGATCGGGGTCTTTACGGATCGAGCGAGATGTTCATCAACGGTTTTCTCGAGCTTTACCAGAGCGGCGTCCTGAAGCGCGAAGTCTACCCGAACGAAACGATTCAGCGCCTGGTGAACGAGGATAAGATAAGCCCGCGGATCAATAAACGCACCCTGGCAGTGTTGCTGGAAGCCGGTGCGATCTCTCCTCAACTGACCCGCCAGGATGTGGAGTGGCTGTGTAAGTTTGGTTTCTTTAAATCGAGTGTTGCCTATGAAGACGGCGCGATCAGGGTCAGCCCGGATCTTCGCATCGACGCCGACCTGAACCGGAAAGATGCCATGGACGTCATCGGCCGGCACTGCCTGGGCGATCGGCTCCAGGGGGGGGTCGTCATGCACGGAGGATTTTTTCTTGGCCCCCGCAATTTCTATGAAACCCTAAAGAACATGGATAAAGAGGAGCGGAAGAAATTCTGTATGACCAGCGTCATGTTCGTCAACCAGCTATATGCGAATCCGACCCTGGCCAGCCTGCAGCGCGCCGATGCCCGTTTCTTCAACACCTGCATGATGGCGACGTTGACCGGCGCAGCCTGTTCTGACGGGCTGGAAGACGGGCGGGTGGTCAGCGGTGTTGGCGGACAGTACAATTTCGTGGCCATGGCGCACGAACTGCCGGGGGCACGCTCGATTCTGATGCTGCGCAGCACCCGCAGCAAACAGGGTAAAACGTCATCCAACATCTTGGGACGCTACGGCCATATCACCATCCCTCGGCATTTGCGAGACGTGGTCATCACCGAGTACGGAATTGCCGACCTTCGTGGCCGCAGCGACCAGGAAGTGATCGCCGCCCTGATCAACATCGCCGACTCCCGTTTCCAGGAAAACTTGGTGCAGGCTGCCCAGAGAAATGGCAAACTGCCCTGTGATTACCGTGTTCCGGAGGCTTTCCGTTACAATCTCCCGGAGCGTATTAAGGAAAAGTTGTCCGCCATCAATGCCCGGGAGATCTTCCCGGCGTTTCCTTTTGGGACCGACATGACGGAC
>JASJBQ010000290.1 GCA_030066455.1 Desulfobacterales bacterium | reverse complement strand
TCGGCCACGACCTTGCGCTTGATTTTCTGGGTGGGCGTGATTTCACCGTTTTCCTGGGTGAACTCCCGGGGCAGCAGCGTAAACGCCTTGATGGTCTCGAACCCGGCCAATTCGCTTGACTGGCGATCGATACGCTCGCGGTAGAAAGCCAGGATTTCTGGTTTTTGCAGGAGTTCCTCCCGACTCTGGAAAGCGATGTTTTTTTCCCGGGCGTAGGCTTCCAGGGCATCGAAAGAAGGTACGATCAGGGCGCTGACGTATTTGCGGCGGTCGCCGATGGTGGTGATCTGCTCGATATAATGGTCGCGTCCGACCGCTGTTTCGATGCGCTGGGGGGCGATATTCTTGCCGCCCGAGGTGATAATCAGGTCCTTAATGCGGTCGGTTATCACCAAGTAGCCGTCGTCATCGATCAGGCCCACGTCGCCGGTGTGAAACCAACCGTCCTTCAACACGGCGCCCGAGGCCTCGGGTTTTTTATAATAGCCCATCATGACATTGGCGCCCTTAACCAGAATTTCGTTGTCCGTTCCGATTTTGACTTCACATTCGGGAACCGGTCTGCCCACGGTGCCGAATTTGAAATTGTGGGGCGTGTTGTAGGTGACCGTCGGCGCGGTTTCGCTGAGACCGTATCCCTGGCAGACCAACAGGCCGGCCGAGAGGAAAAAGACTTCGATATCCTTGGACAGCGGGGCGCCTCCGGCGGAAAAGAAATTTTTATCGCCCCCGACGATTTCGCGAAGTTTGCTCAGGACCAGACGATCGGCCAGACGATGCTTGAGACGCAGCCCCAGAGCGGGCGTTTTTCCGGCCTGGCGGACGTCAGCCATGTTGCGGCCCACCCCAAGGGCCCAGCCGAAGAGACGGCGTTTCCCGGGAGACGACTTCTCGAGCCGATCCATGACGGCGGCATAGATCTTTTCATAGAGGCGCGGCACGCTCACCATGGCCGTGGGGCGAACTTCGCGCATGTAATCAAGGATCTCGCGGGGATTGCGCATATAATTGTTCTGGGCGCCACGGCTGAACACGTAGAAGGACCAACTGCGTTCGTACACGTGGCTCAGCGGCAGAAAACACAGGGAGCGGTCGTCGGGGCCGACATCGAAATTGGCGTTGATGGCCTCGATTTGGTGCGCAAAATTTGTATGGCTGAGCATCACCCCCTTGGGTTCCCCTGTGGTGCCGGAGGTGTAGATAAGCGTGGCCAGGCTTTCCGGGGCGGTCTGGCGAATGCGCCGTTCGCTTTCAGCGGCATGTTCGCCGCTGGTGCCCCGCTCGACCAGCGTTTCAAAACTCATCACGGCATCCCCATCGCTGACGGGCTCCCCATCGAAGGCAACGATGGTTTTTAATTCCGGGTAGCGAGAGGCAAAGGACTGCACTTTGGCCAGTTGATCGTTGTCGCCTACGAAAATGGCCTTCAGGTCGGCGTCGCCAACGATGTATTCGGCCTGGGCGGCGGTGTTGGTCGCATAGATGGGCACGCTCACGGCGCCGGCGCTCAAAGTGCCGAAGTCGGCGATGGTCCATTCCGGGCGATTCTGGGAGAAAATACCGACCATGTCCCCGGGCTGGATGCCGAGATCGATCAGCGCGCCCGCTACGCTCCTGATTTTACTCCCCAGGTCGCCATAGCTGATCTCCTGCCAGACGCCGCCCTCCTTGTAGCGCATGGCGGTTTGCTTCTCATGGCGACGACAGCTGTCCGCAATCATGGCTGCCAGGTGTTTTTTGGCCATTGGTTCCCCTCCTTCATCCGGGCGGATTCCCCCCTGGGGAAAGCCAGCCGCGGTCCTTGTGCGGCGTTGCGGTGGTGGGCGTTCCCGTTGTCCTCTGACGCCAAGCGATCTCTGTGTCAACGTGACTGTAGCACAGACGGAAAGTGATTGAAAACAGGTTTTAGTAAACACTCATTGCATGCGGGGCCCGGAGACGATGGCCAGGGTGTAGCCCGGGAAGGGCTGAAGGGTCCTGGCTTGCAGGTCGGCGACGATTTGGCCGCCGTGGCGGATGGTCGTACCGTGCAGAATTTCGACCGCCTTGAGGTTTTCGCGGAAACCGCGACCCAGGTATTTCAGATAGGCTTCTTTGAGCGTCCAGCATTCGAAAAACCGATGCCGGTCCGCAGGATCCAGGCGGCGTTGTTCCCGGTCTGAAAAGGCCACCGGCAGAATGCTTGCGATGTCCAGCGCTTTTTCGTTTTCGATATCGATTCCCAATACCGTTTCGCTTGAACGGGCCAGACCGGCCACGGCGCAGTCGCCGGCATGGGAAATGGAAAGCGAGCGTTCCGGCCGGTGGGTAAGGTAGGGGGCCCCTTCGGGGTGGTGGGCGATACCGATTTCCGGCAGCGATACGGCATGATCGGCGGCACACGCGGCCAGCGCCTTGGCTGCCAGCCGCCCGGCCATCCACTCGATCTGGCGCTTGCGGCTCTTGAAGGCGTTGACCTGTTCGATTTCCGCGACGGCCAGCAGCGGGATGCGGAAGGCTTCAGCGGCCAGGGCAACGGGGCGTGCCCCGACATCCGGATCCGACGGGAGGTCGGGAAGGTAGTGCGTCTGAAAGGTCCGGATAGGCACGAAGGCCAATGTCAGGCCGGTGATCGCCCGGCTGAGGCCGCAGGCCGGATAGCGGTGCCAGTCGATGGCAATGGCGCTCGCCACGTTTTGGATTTCGACGGCGTTGTGAAGGCGCATGGTTCGGTTGAAGGCCCCCGGCAACGGGTCGTCGCGTTGAAACCCGCGACGTGTGAATGGATGGTGTTTTTCGATCGGCGCTGGTGCTGGCAACAGCGATATCAATTCGATTCCTGCCGGTCAATCGGGCCGCCCGCGGGGGAGGGACCTCCCCCGGGCGGCCCAGGCGGCCGGTCAGGAGGCCCGCTGGCGGCGGTCGCCGGTCCTAAGCCGATCGACGATCTGGTCGGCAGCGCTCAGCAGGTCCACCTGGACCATTTCGAAGTCCTCGATTGTGATGTGGCATCGGCCTTCGGCATCTACCAGCTGAAGCCGGTAGGTGTTGGTTTCCCGGCCCTGGGTGACACGCTCGGTGACGCACAGGTATTCCCCCCCGGAAACCAGGGGCCGGTGGAAACGCATGCGGCCGATGGTGTAGGGCAGCACGATGATGTTGGTGGTCATGACCTCCAGCATCCCGCCGGTCTGGAACATGGCGTCCACGACGGCCACGTCGGTCAGAAAGGCCGGCCGGGGGTCGTCGGCGAAGAACGGCCGCTGGCTGGTGCTGCGGATCCTGGATATCAGCCGATCCTCCTCGAAGGAGAGGATATCTTCGACCGTGCGGAAGAGCCCGTCCATGAAGAGCCGAGAGGGATGGTAGAGCAGTTCCTGAATGTCGCCCTCGTAGTCCACCGGCTGGAACCCCGGCAGGGTAACGGTCGGCGGCGCCGCTTCGGCCGGGCCGAAGACATAGGTGCCTTGATAGTGCAGCTTGGGCTCCCCCATTGGAACCCCCTGCGGGTTACGGAACTGGGAGGTGATCCGACACAGGAAAGTGTCGGCCCCTTCGGTGGCCGCCGCCGCTTCGATCAAAACGTCCTTGGGGCGCCGCTTCAGGATCTTGATGCCGTAGGGGATGGCAAAATCCCTGAGCTCGCGAAGCTGCATCCCGGGTGCGGCCAGGTTGGCGGCGGCTTCGGCCATGGCTTCGATGCCGGTGGCCCCCAGGAAGATGGGGACGTCTTCGCGGGCGTGATCGAGCAGGAACAGGTCGCGTTCGAGGTCCAGGGTGCGGCCGTAGACCCGCCGCCCGCCGCCAGTCTCCACGGGGGTATCCAGAAAGGGTGCGATGCGCGCTTCGGCCTGCTCGCCGCGCATCAGTCCGTCGGGGTCGAAGGCCCTGTCCAGACCCGTGAATACCACCTCTGCGGCCTGGGCGTCGCCGAGCTCGCGCATGAAGTGGGCCACGCCGTCCGCCAGCGGCAGAAAAGTCAGGCCGCGATCGCGCAGGACCTTGTTGACGGTTTCGTTGGTGGCCATGCCGGCGCCTTCCCACGCGGTCCAGTCGAAAACCTTTACCGCCGTCTTCGGGTGTTGACGGCGGTATTCGAGGAGCATCTTGGCGATCATGTCGTTGGCGGCGGTGTAGTCCACCTGGCCCTCGTTGCCGAAACGGGCCGTGACTGACGAAAAGGTCATCAGGCTGCGTGGCGCTTTCTGATCCAGCGCCGCCAGGATGTTCATCAGGCCGGTCACTTTGGTGTCGAATACCCGGTCGAAGGAGGCCCGGGTTTTTTTCGGAATGATCTGGCTCTCTTCGATGCCCGCGGCATGAATGACCACGTCGATGCCCTCGATGGCGCGGACGACTTGCCCAACAGCGGCAGCATCGTTGACGTCCACGGCGTGATAGGCCACCCGGGCGCCCATCGATCGCAGGGCCTCCAGGTTGGCGGCGGATTCGCGCAGCTTGACCACCCGGTCCAGGGCTTTTTTGATCTCGAGGGGCTTGGCGCCCTGCATTTCAGTCTTTAGCCGGGTCATGATCTCGGCTTCGCTGACGCCGGAGCCAGCCAGGGTGGGGTCCAGGCCGTTTACATCGCTGCGGCCCAGGATTTCGAGGCGCAGCGGTTGGGCCGCCACCAGGTTTTTGAGAATCTCAAAGGTGATGCCGCGGGCCCCGCCCGTCACCAGCACGGTATCTTCGGCCTTGATCAAAGCGCCCGACTGCTGCGGACGGTCCGTGTCGAGCTGCAGCACGAATCGCTGCTGCCCGCGATAGCCGCACTCCACGCGACGGTCGCCGGAGCTCAGCTCGGCGATGAAAGTGTCGATCACCTCGTCCTGCCGGGAGATCGCCTCGGTGTCGAAATCCACGACCTTCACGAGGGTGTCCGCCAGTTCTTTGTTGATCGTCTTGAGCATGCCGGCCAGACCGGCGGCGACCGGATCCATGGGACCGGCCTCATCGCCGTAAGGCAGCACGGCGGCGTTGAAGACCGGCATGGCAATATAGGTATCAGGGCGGTTCAACGGGTCGTAAAGCCCCTGGACCAGGGTGAAGAAATGCTTGAGCCGCCTGTCGATCACACTCTGAGACAGTTGGATTTGGTCGTCGGCAGCGTCCAGAGGAAGCAAATGCAGCACCCCGTCAATCTGCGGATAGCGGCTTTCAATTTCTTGGACGAGTTTCTTGACGGCGGCCGGCGTGGACCAGTCACAGGTAAGATCGGCCTCGGCCGTATCGCCGACGATCACGGGCGTGCCGCCGTCACTCCGGACCCGTTCGGCCATTAGCGTGGCAAAACCCTGATGGTCCGCGGTGATCAGGACCTTGTGGCCCTTGAACCATCCTCCCCGGCCTGTAATCGCCTCGGCCGGAACGGTTTTGACGACCATGCGCTTGACCGGACTTTCGTCAGGTTTTCTTTCCGCTGCGGGGGGTTGGGGCGTTGTAGCCGTGGGTGCCGCCACCGCTTCATCCCTCGGGGCGGAGGCGACGCTTTGCGCCAGGTAGTCACCGATCTTGGCGATGGTGTTGAGGTCGTTGAGCCTGAGGTCTTCGGGCACATCCAACCCGAAGTGGGCGGATACCTTGCCGAAGATCTCCACCTGCTTGACGGTGTCGATGCCCAGATCGGCCTCGAGATCGAGCGTGTCCTCGAGCATGTCGGCGGTGTATCCGGTCTGCTCGGCGATGATGGTCTTGACCGCCCCCAGGAGGTCCGGTGCGTTATCGGCCGCCGCCGGGGCCGTGGTCGTATCCGCGGCTGCGGGAGTCGCCGGCGGCGATGCGGCGGGGGTTACCCGCGCGCTCAGGTAGTCGCCGATCTTGGCGATGGTGTTGAGGTCGTTGAGCCTGAGGTCCTCGGGCACGTCGAGTCCGAAGTGGGCGGATACCTTGCCGAAGATCTCCACCTGCTTGACGGTGTCGATGCCCAGATCGGCCTCGAGATCGAGCGCGTCCTCGAGCATGTCGGCGGTGTATCCGGTCTGCTCGGCGATGATGGTCTTGACCGCCCCCAGGAGGTCCGGTGCGTTATCGGCCGCCG
>JASJBQ010000289.1 GCA_030066455.1 Desulfobacterales bacterium | reverse complement strand
TTAGACGGTTTCGTAAAATGTTCGAGATCAAGGCTTGCGAATCCTGAGGAATGAGGCGTACTTACGGTACGCCGCAATGACGAAGGCTGAAGCGTAACGCCGATATCGGACTTTTTACGAGACCGTCAAGAAAAGTAACCAAAAGAAGGCGCCCGTGCCCCGCGTATCCTGCGCGTCGCCAAACCAGACAATGAGGCGGCGCCTGATGCCGCCGTGCGGCGTTGCCCAATTCGCTCGGGTGCTCACAATCTGACGATTGCTGCGCGTCTCGCTTACTTGGGGCGCCTTGCATGACAGCATCATGCTTGCTTCATTGCCTGGTTTATACGGAAGGCGCGCGCGGAAACTCGCTGGCGCTCAAACAGTCCGCGCGCTTTCCCCGCCCGCCACGCCGATGCTCGGCGCGGGGCAAATGGGATTGAAAACCGAAACCCTCTCCCACATCGCTGGTTTTCCCGCCGATACATCTCGACGGTTTTGGTTCAGCAGGCCGAAACGCTTTAGAATTCTAATAGTGCTGGTCGGCGTACTCCACCCAGCCGCCGGCTTCCACCAGCGCGCGGTCGAAAGGGGCGATGGCGAACGGGCTGCGCTCCAGACGACCCGCGGCCTCCAGCGTGAAAGCGCCGCCCTCTAAATCCATGGTCAGGCGGGTGGGGTGCGCCGCAAATGCTTCGAACAGGGCGGCGATGCGCGCTTCGGGCAGTTCGATCGCCAGCATGCCGCAGTTGAACATGTTCTGCCGGAAGATGCGCGCGAAACTCGAGGCGATCACCACATTGATGCCGTTGACCTCCAGGGCCCAGGGGGCATGCTCCCTGGAGGAGCCGCATCCGAAATTGGCCCGGGTGATGATGATCTGCCGGTCACGGGTGCTTTTGCCGGGGACAAACCCCTCCAGGCACAGGTCCTCGAGCAGGTGGGGTCCCAAAGCGTCTTTCGTGATTTCGGTCAGGTATTTGGCCGGGATGATCTCGTCGGTGTTGATATCGTTGCGATCGAGAAAGAGCACGTTGCCGCCGAAGGTTTTCATAAAGCCGCGCCTCCCGCCGGGTAGAGGTCCGAGTTGGCGATGTGGCCGGCGATGGCGCTGGCGGCCGCCGTGGCCGGGCTGACCAGGTGCACCATGCCGCCGATGCCCATGCGGCCGTTGAAGTTGCGGTTGGTGGTGGCCGCGCAGACCTCACCCTCGGCCAGAACCCCGTTGCTCATGCCCAGGCAGGCCCCGCAGGTGGGGTTGGTGACGCAGAAGCCGGCGTCCATAAAGACCGCGAGAAGCCCTTCCTGCATCGCCTGTCGGTAGACCTTGGGCGTGGCCGGCGAGACGATGCCCCGCACGTCCGGGGCGATGGTGCGGCCTTTGAGCACGGCCGCGGCCACGCGCAGGTCTTCGATGCGCCCGTTGGTGCAGGAGCCGATATAAACCTGGTCGATCTTCTGGGCCGTCATGGTCGCCACCGGCTTGACCTGATCGGGTTTGTGACCGAAGGTGACCATGGGTTCCAGCCCGCTCACATCATGGTCGATCACGGCGGCGTAGTCGGCATCGGCATCCGGCTGATAGGCGCCAAAGGCCTCCAGGGCCATCTCCCGATCCGGGTAGTCCGCTTGAATGAATTCCCACAGGTAATCCACCGTCGTGGCATCCGGCGCGCAGATACCGCAGGTGCCGCCGGCCTCGATGGCCATGTTGCAGAGCGTCATGCGCTCCTCCATAGTCATGGCCGCCGTCACCGGCCCCCCGAATTCGATCACCTTGTCGGTGGCACCGCTCACCCCCAGACGCGCGATGACCGCGAGAATCACGTCTTTGGCGAACACGCCATCCGGCAGGCGCCCGTTCAGGTTGATCCGCAAGGTCTGCGGGTAGCGGAAGGCGCACACGCCCTTGAGGATACCCACCTCGAGGTCGGTGGTGCCCACCCCGGCAGCGAAAGCGCCGAAGGCCCCATAGGTACAGGTATGCGAATCTCCCATGATGGCGGTGTAGCCCGGGCGGATGAAACCCTTTTCGGGAAACAGGGCGTGGCAGACCCCGTTGCGGCCGATATCGAAGAAATCGCGGATGCCCTGGCGCCGCGCCCAGTCACGCAGGATCTTGCCCTGGGCGGCGGTCTTGGAATCCTTGGCCGGGGTGACGTGGTCGATGACGGCCTTGATGCGCACCGGGTCGAAGACGCGGTCCTTGCCCCGGGCCACGAGGTCGTTGATGGCGATGGGGGTCGTGATTTCGTGGCAGGCCACCACGTCCAGGCGGATGACATGCACGTCCGCGAAAGGGGTGTCGATGCGGTGCGCGTCGAAGATCTTCTCGACAATGGTGCGGCCCATGCGCCCTCCGTCAGTCGCTTTCGGTTTTGAGTACGGAAAGAAAGGCCGACTGGGGGATCATGACCTGCCCCACCATCTTCATGCGTTTTTTGCCTTTCTTCTGTTTTTCGAGCAATTTGCGTTTGCGGGAGACATCGCCGCCGTAACACTTGGCCGTGACGTCCTTGCGGAAGGGGGAGATGGTCTTGCGGGCGATGATGGTGCCCCCGATAGCCCCCTGGATGGCGATTTTGTACATCTGACGCGGGATTTCATCCCGCAGTTTGGCGCAGGCCGTGCGCGCCCGTTCGACCGCCCGCTCGCGGTGAACGAGTTGGGACAGGGCGTCGACCCGCTCGCCGTTGATCAGGATGTCCAGCTTGACCAGGTCAGTCGCCCGGTAGGCGATAATCTCGTAGTCGAAGGAGCCATAGCCCTGGGTGACCGATTTGAGCTTGTCGTAGAAGTCGTAGATCACTTCCGCCAGGGGCATCTCGAAGATCATCTCCAGTCGGCTGTTGGTCAGGTACTGGTAGTTCTTGTTGATCCCGCGGCGGTCGAGGCAGAGCTTCATCACCGCCCCCATGTAGCGGTCGGGCACGATGATGGCCGCCTTGATGAACGGTTCGCGCGACTCCGCGATCGTCGTGGGGTCGGGATAGAGGGCCGGGTTGTCGATGATTTCGGTGGTGCCGTCGTTCATCACGATCTCGTACTGCACCGAAGGCGCTGTTAGGATCAGGGAGAGGTCGAACTCCCGTTCGAGTCGCTCCTGGACCACCTCCAGGTGCAGCAGACCCAGGAACCCGCAGCGGAAGCCGAAGCCCAGGGCCACCGATGTGTCTTTTTCGTAGATCAGGGAGGCGTCGTTGAGCTTGAGCTTTTCGAGACCCGCCACAAGATCCTCGTAGCCATCCGAAGCCACGGGGTAGATGGAGGAGAACACCACCGGCTTGGCCTCCTTGAAGCCGGGCATGGCCGCGTCACAGGGGCGCGCTTTGAGCGTGATTGTATCGCCGCAGCGGGTGTCGCTGACCGTCTTGATACCGGCGATCAAGTAGCCCACCTCGCCGGCGGCGAGCGATTTGGCCGGGCGGCGCACGATCTGGAACACGCCGACCTCCTCGACCTTATAGGCGGCCCCGTTGGACATGAATTGGATCGTATCACCCGCCTTGATCTGGCCATCGAAAATGCGGAAGTGAACGATGGTGCCGCGGTAGGCGTCATAATGGGAGTCGAAGATCAGTGCTTTAAGCGGGGCCTCGGCGTTGCCCTCCGGCGGCTGAAGCTTCTGGACGACGCCCTCGAGCACGTCCTCGATGCCGGTGCCTTCTTTGGCCGAGGCCAGAATGGCCTCGTCCGGATCCAACCCCAGGTCTTCCTCGATCTGGCGGCGCACCCGGTCGATGTCGGCCGAAGGCAGGTCGATTTTGTTGATCACCGGGATGATCTCCAGGTCGTGCTCCAGTGCCAGGTAGAGATTGGCCAGGGTCTGGGCCTCCACACCCTGACTGGCATCGATCAGCAGAAGGGCCCCCTCGCAGGAGGCCAGGGCCCGGGAGACCTCGTAGGAAAAATCGACGTGGCCCGGCGTGTCGATCAGGTTCAGGCGGTAGTCGCGGCCGTCGGCGGTGCGGTAGGGCAGGCAGACCGTTTGGCTTTTGATGGTGATGCCGCGTTCCCTCTCGATATCCATGCTGTCGAGGATTTGGTCTTTGAAATCCCGGTCGGAAACGATGTCGGTGACCTGGATCAGCCGATCCGAAAGGGTCGATTTCCCATGATCGATATGGGCGATGATGCTGAAATTGCGTATAAGTTCCATGTTTTAGACCACAGCCGCCCAGCTGCCCGGTCGGCGGCGACGCACCGGCCTGCTTCGGCACAGCCAACCTGTCAATTTGTATCAGCGGTGCTCGGGCGGCCGAATCTGGCCGCTCAGCGAACTGAGGGGCGGGAAGCTTGGAAGCCAAATGCCGGTTGACACGGTTAATTGTTGCATATTATAGTTAACATTCTGCAAATAATAAGGAAAGCCCCTATTACCAGATCACTTTTTACCCTGTCAACCCGCTGCTCCGGCCACAAGCTGACGGACACAACGGACCGCTTGCGAGGAATCACGCCCCCATGGAAGACACCCGAATCTTGATTGTGGATGACGACGCTGGCATTCGGGATACCATGCACGAGTTTATCGGGATGTCGGGTTACGAGGCCACGGCGGCGGCCAGCGCGGAAGAGGCGCTGGATATCCTCAACGCCAAGGATGCCGATGTGGTCATCACCGACATTTCATTGCCCGGAATGGACGGTCTGGAACTCACCGACCGCATCAAGAAAAACTACGACGCCGACGTAATCGTGATCACCGGATACAGCGCCGACTACTCTTACGAGGAGGCCATCAGCAAGGGGGCCAGCGATTTTCTCTTCAAACCGGTGCGCTTCGCCGAACTGCTGCTAAGGCTCAAACGGGTGCTCAAGGAGCGCCAACTGACCCAGGAGCGGGTCAAGATGCTCGAGCAGCTCCAGAAACTGGCTACCACGGACGGTCTGACCAAACTCTACAACTCGCGCCATTTTTACAATCAACTGGCCCTGGAAGTGGATCGCTCCAACCGCTACAATCCGCCACTGTCCCTGCTGCTTCTGGATATCGATCATTTCAAGGACTACAACGACAACTTCGGCCACCTCGAGGGCGACAAGGTGTTGGTGCGCCTGGCCCAGATCATCGAATCCTGCCTGCGTAAGCTTGATACGGCCTATCGCTACGGGGGCGAGGAGTTTACCGTCATTCTGCCTGAAACCACAGGAGACGAGGCCGAGACCGTGGCCTACCGTATCAAGGACGCGGTTGAAAAAGAGAAATTCAGCCCGCGGTCCGGCGAGGCGGTTTACGTCACCGTCAGCGTCGGTGTCACCCAGTACGTCCCCACCGAAGACATCACGGCCTTTGTCAAACGGGCCGACTCCGCCATGTATGCTTCCAAGGACGAGGGGCGCAATAAGGTGTCTTGCCTGTTCGCCGATTAGTGTCCATCCAGGAATGGCATCTTTTGGCCCAGGCCGGCGCTCTCGCGCTTTTAAAATCCTCGACGGAGCATAGCTACGCCTGCGGTTTCAAAAACACTGCGGCCTTGGCCTAAACCAAAATCTACCATTCCTGGATGGACACTGATCTCTTCCCCATCTACCAGGATTCCAACTCGATTTTTAGGTAAAGGTCGCCGCGACGGCCGTCGGGCAGCATTTGACCCAGCCCCCTGAGCCGCAGGGATTGGCCCGCTTTCATTCCGGCTGGCACACGCACCAGGACCGTACGGCGGCGCCTACCGGCGGTAAGCGCCACGCGCTTGCGGGTGCCGGCGAGCGCCTCGAAGGCGGTGATGGTCAGTCGGCCCTGGAGATCGGGGGAACCGGGAACCGAGGTAGGACGAATCACCTGCAGATGGTGACTATGTTTTCTGGCAGCGGCGGTCTCGAGGGGGGCGGACAGGCCGGTGGTGGGGATTCGTTCGAAGCCTTTCAGAAGTGCGATGCCGGCCAGGAAACCACCCACGTGCGCCCACCAGGCGATGCCGCCGGCAGACCCGTCGGCACCGGCGGCGCCCAAGAACTGAAGCACGAACCAGATGCCCAGGAAGATAAAAGCGGGGATTTCGATCAGCCAGGGGAAGATGAAGATGGGAATCAGGGTCAGGATCCGGGCGC
>JASJBQ010000288.1 GCA_030066455.1 Desulfobacterales bacterium | reverse complement strand
CTGGCGCCACCCGGATTTGGCCCGCTATATCCTGCTGACGCTGCCCCTCATGCTGGGCCTGACCATGACCTTCTCGATGGAGATTTTCTCCAAACTCTTCGGCAGCTATCTGCCCGTCGGCAGCATTGCGCGCATCGAGTACGCCATCCGCATCATGATGGCCCTCGTGGCGTTCTTCGGCCAGGCCGTTGGGGTTGCCGTCTACCCCTTCCTGGCCCGCTTTGCCGCCGGGGATCAGCTGGCGGAGATGAACCGCCTCCTCAACCAGGCGCTGCGCTACATCGCGCTGGTCATCCCCTTCGCGGCCGTGGCCATGGCCGTGCGTCGCGAACTGGTCTTCCTCATCTATCAGCGCATGCGCTTCACCGCGGCCGATACGGCGGCCACGGCCGACATCCTGGGCTTCCTGCTCGTGGGGGCCGTCGGATTTGCGGGCCAGACCATCGTCAACCGCGGCTTTTACGCCCGCCAGAACACCCTGCTGCCGACCGTCTACGGGAGCCTGGCCGTCGTCGCCAGCCTGCCCGTGTATTACTTCGGCATGCGCTGGCTGGGGGCCGGCGGCATCGGTATGGCCATCGCCTGTTCCGCCGTGGCCCAGGTGCTCTTCATCTATATGATCTGGAACCGCCGGACCGGCAACCGGGAAAGCGTCGCCGTATACGGCTTCTACCTCAGGATGGCGCTGGCCGCCGTCCCGCTTTTTCTCGTGCTGGAGGCTTGCCGGCGCATGCTTGCCGCCGGTCTCGACCCCCAGACCGTGAGCGGCAGTCTGGTGACGCTCTTTCTGGTCGGTAGTCTCGGGATCGCCCTGATGCTCGGAGCCGCACGCCTGGCCGGTGTCGCCGAGATGAAGGCCGTCATGGAGGCGCTGCGGGGGCGTCTGCGGCGAGGATGAGTTTTAAGGCGCCTGCGCAGCGCGCGCCCTTGCGCCAAGAGAGGCGCTGCCGTTTTTCCCCGCCGGTCAGTCGCTGAAGCCGGGCGGCAAGGCGCCGCTTTCGGGATCATACATGGGCAAATCGTAGGCCGCCGGAAGGGGATGCGTGCGGCGGATCTTTGGATCCAGCCCGATACGGCGGGCCTCGGCCCGGTAATTTCCTTTCGCCAGACGCAGAGGCCGCATTCGATGCATTCTTCCGACACCCGTCGATGGTGGTGCCCAGCGGGCAGAGATAGCCGCAAAAGAAGCGGCCCAGGATAAGGGTGAGCGCCAGAACGGCCAGGGCGGCGACAAACGCTTCCTGCCAGAGTCGGGCGCTCACGCCCGTGACCAGGGCCGCGGCCGGATCGAGCCGCAGGAAAAGGTCGTGGGGCAGCCAACCGTCAAATCCGAGAGCGGCGTTGACCAGCAGGCCCAGAAAAAGCGTCAGGCCGATGATCTGAACCGTGCGCTGGAGGGTCATCCGACCTGAATCGTCTTCACGCGCAACTTCTCGATGTCCATTCGCCCCAGGCCACGTTCGTGGGCAATGCGGATATGCTTGACATTGTGCGGCTTGAGTTTGCGACCGTACCACTCGAACGTGGCCACGGCCTGGGCGTCCGCCGCCACCATGTCGGCCGAGGCGATGATGGTGTCCGGTTTGAGCACGCGGCCCGGCCCGGCGGGCCCGTTGGTGCTCAGTACGCGGGAGCCGTCCACGACCACCAGGTCGGGTTTGAGCAGGGAGGCCAGGTCGACGATGGATTCATGCAGATCGTAACGGCTGTGCATGATGCCGCGGTTCCAGATCAGGCCCATCATGCCCTTCATGGATAGACTCACACCGGCACTCGAATGGGATTTGGCCACCGGCGCGGCGATGAGCACGTCGGCTTCGAGCACCTCCCAGATGACGTCGGTTTCCTTCATCTGGCGGCCCTGCGCAATGGGGGTGGGTTTGAAGAACCGGTTGCGGGATACGGCCTGGACAATATCGTCGCCGTAGACCTCGCAGGCCTTCTTGACGCCTTCGATGCAGCGCTCCTCGCGCCGCAGGGTATGGTCCAAGACACGAATGCGCTTGGCGCCGGCCTGGTTGCAAAGGAAAACGAGTTCGCGTACGACGTCCGGGTGGGTGTCGGTGGCATCCTCGGGGCCGCCGGCAAAGCTCATGTTGGGCTTGATGACGACTTTCTGGCCCGGTTTCACGAAGCGCGTCATCCCCCCTAAGAGATCCACGGCCGCCCGGGTGGCGGCTGTCCGCTCGCCCGTGGCGATGGCAATGTCGGGAACCTCGGCGGCACCCGCCGGCCGCGGCAGTTTGACGCCGTAGCACAGGGCGGCCGACCACAGGATCAGCCCGGCGTTGCGTTTGATGAAGCTGCGGCGGCTGATGGCTTCCGCCGACGGGGCGGGGTAGGTGTCCTTTGAATCGCATCGATCCTTTGGTCTCATGGCATCACCTCGGGGGGGTGGATGGTATATTCTGGTGGATTATTAGGAATGATTGTCAGAAGATCATGATTCTCATAGCGCCATGGCGATATGCGGTCAAGTCCTAAACGGGGGCGCAGGCCTGGTGCCGGTCGGTATTCAGCCGGCCATGGGGAGCGTGGAAAGAGGTTGCCAATAATGCGAGAACAAACCCGTCGTCTGCTTGTGATGCTGGCGGTTTGGGTACTGGCCGGCTGTGTCGGCGCCACGCCGCCGCCCGCGTTAAAGCCGGAAGACTGCCTGCGACGCGCCCAGGCCCGGATCGAGGGAATGCCCGCCCGGGATTGTCTGCCGACCCTCGACGGACAGTGCGTTCCGTTGCGCCCGTTCTTTGAGGCCTGTTCGGCCCTGTGGCCGGACTGCGTGCTCTACGCCAAATTCTACCATTGGGAAACCGAGGTCGCGGAGATCGTTTCGCCGACGCCCCGCGGCCCGGTGAGCCATCGTGTCCGGATGTATCACAATATCCTGCACGCCTGCGACCCGGGTTACAGGGACGACCTTCGGACCCATGGCGACGTGGCCGAATTTTACGATGAAGTCGGACGCTTCATGGGGCTGGCCGTCTACATGGGGCAGGGGGTCTACTGCCCGCTGCCGGCCGCGCATCGGGAAAACCGCCCCTGAAGCGTACCCGCCGTCCTCCCCTGGATGCGGTTCGACGCGCGGCGCTTTACAAGACGCCCGGGCCATGGCATACAGCAGCGTCGCGCCGTAACAGGCCCTAAACCGATATCCTGCAACGACCGTCGTGCTGGCGACCGCTTTCTGCCGCTCGGCGGACGCCATCCGAAACCATGGCGATGATCCATTGAACGGCAGCCGCCCGACATCCGCCGACAGGACCTTGACGCCGGTTCTGGTCGCCCGTATTTTCGTGCCCTTCGCGCTGGGATACTTTCTTTCCTATCTCTACCGCACCGTCAACGCCGTCATTGCCCCCAACCTGGCTGCCGATATCGGGGTGGATCCATCGGAGCTGGGGCTTCTGACGGCCGCCTATTTCATCGCCTTCGCCTCTTCCCAGCTGCCGCTGGGGGTTCTGCTGGACCGTTTCGGCCCCCGCCGGATCGAAGCGACGCTGCTGCTCTTCGCGGCGGCCGGCGCCTATATCTTTTCCCGCAGCGAGTCGCTTGCGGGCCTGGCCGTGGGACGGGCCTTTATCGGTTTCGGTGTTTCGGCCTGCCTGATGGCGGCCTTCAAAGCCTTTGTGATGTGGTTTCCCGCCCCGCAACTGCCGCTGATCAACGGCATCCAGATGACATCCGGGGGACTGGGCGCCCTTTCGGCCACCGCCCCGGTCGAAGCCCTGCTGGGGGTCATGGACTGGCGGGCCGTCTTCCTCTTGCTGGCCCTGGCGACCCTGGCGGTCGCCCTGGTGGTTTTTTTCGTGGTGCCGGACAGGACCGAAGCCCAGCCGCCCGATTCGCTGCGGCAGCAGTTGGCCGGCATCGGCGAGGTTTTTTCCAGCCCGATTTTCTGGCGAATTGCCCCCTGGGCGACCCTTTCCCAGGCCGCCTACCTGGCCATCCAGGGGTTGTGGTCCGGTCCCTGGCTGCGCGACGCCGCCGGTTTCGACCGCCGCGAGACGGCCGGGATGCTCCTGCTGGTGGCCGCCGCCATGACGGCGGGCTACCTGCTTCTGGGCATTCTGGCCAACCGCCTGACCCGCGCCGGATGGAAACCCCTCACCGTGGCTGCCCTCGGCATGCTCGTGTTCATGCTGGTCCAGGCGTCGATCGTCTGCGGATGGGTGCCGGACGTGCGTCTGGTCTGGATGCTTTTCGGGTTTTTCGGCACCAGCGGCATCCTGTGCTATGCGGATCTTTCCCAGCGTTTTCCGGCCCGGCTGGCCGGGCGTGTGAACACGGGCCTCAATTTGCTGGTGTTCATCGTGGCCTTCACGGCCCAGTGGGGTATCGGCGCGGTGATCAACCTCTGGCCGAGTACTGCGACCGGCTACGCCGTGCCCGGCTACCAGGCCGGTTTCGGGGTCATGCTCGGACTGCAGGCCATTGCCTTCGTGTGGTTCCTGGTGGCCCGCCGCTCGGGCAAGGGGGATCCGGCGGATCTGGACGGATCGCGCGTTTGACGGGAAGCGCCCAATATCGACGGGATTCGAGGCGCAGGCGACAATTTTGTCGCAATACTTCCGAATAGTCGACATTATTGTCATTACCGATCGCTCCCGATGGCCATCCAAACCCAACCTCCGGTGGCACCTTTCCGTGGCCATTCACGCACCAGGCCCGATTGCGGCGCTGAAGACCGGGGATCGAGGGCCCGCCGTCGGTGCTGGTGGCATGACGCTTGCTATTAAACGTGAATTGGAATTAGACTGCGCCGCTTGAAGGGCTGCGACCGACCGGCCTGATGGGCTTTTCTCCACGCCCGCGGCCGTTGCAGGCGCCGTGGGTTGCAGCCGGCCCGGCGCCCGCCCATTTATCCGGACGGAAGAAGACATGAAGACGATCAACAGTTCGCACCGCATCTGCCCCCCGCCTCGGCGAAGGGGGCTCTACGATCCCCAGATGGAGCACGACGCCTGCGGCGTGGGCATGGTCTGTGCTATCGACGGTGCCGTGTCGCACGACATCGTCCGGACGGCGCTGCAAATGGCGGTCAACCTGGCCCACCGCGGGGCCTGCGGGTGCGACGCCACCACCGGCGACGGCGCCGGCATTCTGATGCAGCTCCCGGACGCCTTTCTGCGCCGTGTCTGCGGCGAGCTGGGGATGGGCCTGCCCGAAGCGGGGGCGTACGGCACCGGACTGGTTTTACTACCGCCGGATGCCGAACAGCGGGGCCGCTGCCGGCTGATGATCGAGGCGGCCATAAAGAATCAGGGCCAGGAACTCATCGGCTGGCGCACGGTGCCGGTCAACCGCGAGGCCATCGGCGGGCTGGCGCTCGCGGAGGCGCCGACCATCCGCCAGGTGTTCGTCGCACGGGGGGCGGGGCTTGCCGACCGGCGCGCGTTCGAGCGCAAGCTCTACGTCGTCCGCAAGCTGGCCGAGCGCGCGGTGCGGGACGCCGACCTGCCCCAGAAGGCCTATTTTCACATCCCCAGCCTCTCGGCGCGCACCATGGTCTACAAGGGGATGTTCGTGGCCGACCAGCTGGGGCCCTATTACCCGGATCTGGCCGCACCCGACATGGCCAGCGCGCTGGCCATCGTTCACCAGCGTTACAGCACCAACACCTTTCCGTCCTGGGACCTGGCCCAGCCCTTCCGGTTTTTGTGCCACAACGGCGAGATCAACACCCTGCGGGGCAACATCAACTGGATGAACGCGCGCCAGGCCCTTTTCGCCTCCGACCTGTTCGGCGCGGACATGGCCAAGCTCTTTCCGATCGCGACACCGGGGGCCAGCGATTCCGCCATTCTGGACAACGCCCTCGAGCTTCTCTACCACACCGGCCGCTCACTGCCCCACGCCATGATGATGCTGATCCCCGAGGCCTGGCAGGAGCACCGGACCATGAGCCGGGCCAAGCGCGATTTCTACGCCTACCATGCCTGCCTGATGGAGCCCTGGGACGGTCCGGCTTCGATTCCGTTTACCGACGGCGTGCGTGTGGGGGCCGTGCTCGACCGCAACGGCCTGCGGCCCTCCCGCTACACCGTGACCCGGGACGG
>JASJBQ010000287.1 GCA_030066455.1 Desulfobacterales bacterium | reverse complement strand
GCGGAAGTGCATGGGAATCGAACCCACCCGGGACGGTGTTAACGCCCCACACCGGGTTTGAAGCCCGGGAGCCCCACCAGGTAGCTGCGCACTTCCGCGCTGATGGCAATAAATAGTCGCCCCTACGCATTTTGTCAATTGTCCAGGTGAAAGCCCATCATGCCGATCAATCCCGAGCGTCTCGCGCAGACTTTCAAATTGCTGGTCCGGTGCGACAGCGTCTCCCGCTCCGAAGGTCGTTTCGCGGCGCTGCTGCAGAAACGACTCGAAGCGTTGGGCGTCGCCACGCAGTTCGATCGCTCCGCGCCGCAAACCGGGAGCGATACGGGCAACCTCATCGGGCGCCTGGCCGGTGCGGTCGGCAAGGCGCCCCTGCTGTTCAGCGCCCATATGGACACCGTCCAGCCGGGCGTCGGCATCCGCCCGGTTTTCGAGGGCGGCGTTTTCAGGAGTTCCGGCGACACCATCCTGGGGGCGGACGACAAGAGCGCGATCGCCATTCTGCTCGAAGCCCTGGCGGCCCTGAATGAAGCCGGCCGGCCCCATGCCCCGCTGGAGCTCGTGTTTTCGACCTGCGAGGAGATCGGTCTGCTGGGGGCCAAACACCTCGACGTCGATCTGCTATCGGCCCGCATCGGCTATGTTCTGGACGCGCGCGACCCGGACCGCCTGATCAACCGGGCGCCGGCGGCCAATCGCCTGAGCCTCGAAGTGCTGGGCAAGGAGGCGCACGCCGGCGCGTCGCCCGAAAAGGGCATCAATGCCATCTTCATCGCCTCGCGCGCGATTGCCGGGCTTGAATGGGGGCGCCTGGATCGGGAAACCACCTGCAACATCGGTACGCTCCGCGGAGGCGTGGCCACCAATATCGTGCCGGCCCGGGTCACCATCGACGCCGAGGTCCGCAGCCACTGCGAAACCAAGCTCAAACGGGCCACCCAGCGGATCATCGATGCCTTTCAGCACGCCGTCGATACATATGACCCGCGTCCGGTCGACGGCAGCAAGCCCCGGTTTGCCTACCGGCTTGAACCGGATTTCATGCGCACGCATATCCCGGAGGACCACGCGGTCGTCAAATTGGCCGTGGAGGCGGCCCACCGGCTGGGCCGGTCCCTTCGCACCCAGCCGGCCGGGGGCGGTTCGGACGCCAACGCTTTTTTTCAGAAGGGCATCGTCGCCGGTGTTCTGGGAACCGGTATGCACGACCCGCACACCCTGGATGAAAGGGTCGCCCTGGCGGACATGGTGCGCGCCTGCGAGCTGGTCGTCGAAATCATATGCCGGTACAGCGACGCTTCGGAGGGGAAGGGGGGGCACGCATAAAATGGCGCCCAAACATGCACATTTCGATTGCCTCTCGGGCATCAGCGGCGACATGACCCTTGCGGCCCTGATCGACCTCGGCGCGTCGCCGAATCGCCTCAAAGAAGACCTTGCCGCGCTTGATCTCGGCGCCTTCGAACTGACCGTGGAAACCGTCTCCGTCAATGGCATCAGGGCCCGGCAGGTGAATATCGATCTGCCCCGGGAGGATACCGAGCGCCATTTCAGTGATATCCGGGCCATGATCGCTAACAGCAGTCTTCCGGAGCGGATCAAGAACCGGGCTGTCGACATGTTCAGCCGGCTGGCCCGGGCGGAAGCCCAAATCCACGACTGCTCGCCGGAGGACGTCCACTTTCATGAAGTCGGCGCTGCGGATGCGATCATCGATATCGTCGGAACGGCGCTTTGCCTGGATTACCTGGACATCGACGGTATTTCCGCATCCCCCCTGCCGCTCGGCTCGGGATTCGTGACCTGCCGTCACGGCGTGCTCCCGGTGCCGGCCCCGGCCACGCTGGCGCTGCTCGAGAACGTGCCGGTCAAAGGCACCGCGATCGAGGGAGAACTGGTGACGCCCACGGGCGCGGCGATCATCACCTCGCTGACGCAGGATTTCGGACCTTTTCCCGCGATGCAGCTGCGCGCTACGGGCTACGGTGCCGGCCGCCAGCGGTTTGCCGACAGGCCCAATCTGCTTCGCGTGGTCATCGGACGACCGGAAGCCGCCGGGCATACCGGGACCGACGCCATCCTCGAAGACGACGTCGCCATGATCGAGACCGCCATCGACGACATGAACCCCGAGGTTTACGGTCACCTGATGGAACGACTTTTGGCGGCCGGCGCCCTCGACGTCTGCTGGATCCCGGCCTATATGAAAAAAAACCGACCCGGCACCGTGGTCCGGGTCTTGTGCCGCAACCCACACGTTCAGGCGGTTGCAGACATCCTCTTTGCAGAGACGACCAGTCTGGGCATCCGGGTGCAATCGGTCCGGCGCCTGGTGCTGCCGCGGGAGGAAACCGTCGTGGAAACGTCGCTGGGGCCCGTGAAAGTCAAACGCAGCCTGGCCCCCGATGGCGCTCAACGCCTGATCCCCGAGTATGAGGAATGCCGCCGTTTGGCAAACGCCCTTCAACGTCCTCTGCGGGACATCTACGATCTGATCGGCAGCGAGATTAGCGGCCTCGCCCAACGCGGCGGCCGCGCGGCAGCCCGCCCGGATAGAGTCATTGACAAAAAGGGGCGCTGAATATAGACACGGGCCATGTTTTTAAAGGATCGTGACGTCCTTTTCCTGGCCACGGGGGGCGGCAGCGGCTATTCGCCCTACGCCCCGGGTACGGTCGGCTCTTTTGTGGCGCTTCCCTTCGGATGGCTCCTGAGCCATCTGCCATTGGGGCTGGCGCTGGCTCTGGCGGCCTTGTTTGCGGTTGCCGCCATCGGCATTGCCCACCGGGCCGCGTCCCTGCTGAACGGGGCCGACCCGGGGGCGGTGGTGATCGATGAAATCGCTGGTGTTCTGGTGGCGTGTCTGGGGCTCAAACTGTCGTTTGCCGGCTGTTTGATCAATATTCTGATTTTCCGCCTCTTCGATGTGCTCAAGCCCTTTCCGGTCGGATGGCTGGACCGGCGCCTCAAGGGGGGGCTCGGTATCGTGGCCGACGATCTGGCCGCGGGGCTGCTGACCAATCTGGTTTATCGCGCAGGGGTCTGGCTGCTGGCCTGAGACCGCCGACCAGAAAGTCTCACCCGGTCTTCGACCCGCGGGTTGAATCCGGGCGGTGAATCCAATAACCTGAATTTTTTGGTTTTTATATGAAAGGTGTCAGCCTGAATTGAAACCAAGTTCGACCACGCCGGAAAGTCAAACCGGCCCCAAACCAAAGTCCCGGCTTCGCGAAAACGTCGAAGCCATTCTCCTGGCAATCCTTCTGGCCCTGTTCATCCGGACGTTCGTGGTTCAGGCGTTTAAAATTCCATCCGGTTCGATGGAGGACACGCTGCTGATCGGCGACCATATTCTGGTCAACAAATTCATTTACGGCATCCGGATGCCATTCAGCAACAAAACCGTCGTTTCCGTGGCGGCGCCCAAGCGGGGCGACATCGTCGTTTTCAAATTTCCCCAGGACCCGAAAATGGATTTTATCAAGCGGGTGGTCGGGATTCCGGGCGACACGGTGGAGTGCCGCAACAAGGTCGTTTACGTCAACGGCGCGCCGGAGGAAAGTACGTACGCGGTTCACAAGGATGCCTTTATCCTGCGCGGCAATCCACGGGACAATTTCGGTCCGATCAAAGTGCCCGCGGACAGCCTGTTCGTCATGGGCGACAACCGCGACCGCAGCAACGACAGCCGCTTCTGGAACTTCGTCAACTACAGCGAACTGCGGGGCAAGGCGTTCATGATCTACTGGTCCTGGAACAAGGACGATTTCGCGGTGCGCTGGCGCCGTATCGGCAGCATGATCGAGTGATATCGCTTTCGACGGCGAGCGGTTTGCAAACGGGGGGCGCATGGGGGGGATGAGGCACAAACACATCTTGGACATGGCATCGCTTTCTGACGCCGACATCCACACGATTCTGGATACGGCCCAGCGCATGAAGGAAATTTCACGCCGGCCGATCAAAAAGGTGCCCACCCTGCGGGGCAAGACCGTCGTCCAGTTCTTTTACGAACCCAGCACCCGCACCAAATCCTCCTTCGACCTTGCCGCCAAGCGCCTGAGCGCGGACAGCCTGTCCTTCTCCAAAGCCGGCAGCAGCGTGGTCAAGGGCGAGACGCTGCTCGACACGGTGCAAAACATCGAGGCCATGCAGCCGGACGTGATCATCATCCGGCATGGCTCGGCGGGCGCCCCGCATTTCCTGGCCCGTCACTGCCAGGCCTGCGTGATCAATGCGGGCGACGGCATGCATGCGCACCCCACCCAGGCCCTGCTCGATCTCATGACCGTGCAAGAGAAGAAGGGCCGTTTGAGGGGGCTCAACCTGCTGATCGTGGGCGATATCGCCCACAGCCGGGTGGCCCGCTCGAATATCGTCGGGTTCCGCAAGATGGGCGCCCATGTCACGGTCTGCGGTCCGCCGACCATGATGCCTATCGGGATCGAAGCGATGGGGGCCAAGGTGGCCCCTTCGCTGGACGATGCCATCGGCGGTGCGGACGTCATCATGATGCTGCGCATCCAGAAAGAACGCCAGGCTCAATTTCTCATGCCCGACGAGCGCGAATACGCCGCCGTGTTCGGGTTGAATCGCGAGCGGCTGCGCAAGGCGTCGCCCGATGTGCTCATCATGCACCCCGGACCCATGAACCGCGGCGTGGAAATCGCCCCCGAGGTGGCGGACGGGCCCTTCGCGGTCATTCTGGAACAGGTCACCAACGGCGTGGCCGTGCGCATGGCCCTTTTATACCTGGTGCTGGGAGGCAAATAGCGATGGACCTGATCATCCGCGGCGGGCGTGTCATCGATCCGGGCCATTTTGACGGGGATGCGGATCTTTATATAAAAGAGGGCAAGATCGCCGCCCTCAATCCCGGCGGGGGAACGAGCGACGACGAAAAAGGCGTGCCCGTGATCGATGCCCGCGGTAAAATCGTCGTCCCCGGGCTGATCGATCTGCACGTCCATCTGCGTGAACCCGGCGAGGAATACAAGGAAACCATCGCCAGCGGATGCCGGGCCGCCGCTGCCGGCGGGTTCGCGGCCGTCTGCGCCATGCCCAACACGCACCCGCCCAACGACTGCGCCCAGGTAACCGAATTCATTCTGGAAAGAGCGCAAAGTGCCGGGGCGTCCCGGGTCTATCCGGCGGCGGCCGTCAGCCCCGGATTGGCCGGGGAGGGGTTGACGCCCTTCTACGAGCTGGCGGCGGCCGGTGCGGTGGCTTTCACCGACGACGGCCTCCCGGTGGCCGACAGCCTGCTGATGCGTCGGGCGCTGGAATACGCGCGCGGCGTGGGCCGGCCCGTCATCGCCCATTGCGAGGATCCGCTGCTTTCGGCCGGCGGGACCATGAACGAGGGCGTGACCGCCACGCGCCTGGGGCTGCGCGGCATTCCCAACGCCGCCGAAAGCACCATGGCCCAGCGTGACATCGCCCTGGCCGGCCTCACGGGCGGCAAACTCCACATTGCCCACGTGAGCACGCGCGAGGCCGTGGAGGCCATCCGGATCGCCAAGTCGCAGGGCCTGCCGGTAACGGCCGAGGCCGCACCGCACCATTTTATCCTGGACGACGGCGCCGTCAGCGACTACGATCCCAATACCAAGATGTATCCGCCCCTGCGCACGGCCTCCGACCGGGATGCCATCCGCCAGGGTCTGGCCGACGGGACCCTGGATGCCATCGCCAGTGACCACGCGCCCCATTCGAGCATTGAAAAACAGCTCGAATTCGACCTGGCCGCCAACGGCATTATCGGGCTCGAAACGACCCTGGCACTGGCCTTGAAACTGGTGCACGACGGGGTCTTGACGTTGCCGCGCCTGGTCGAATTGATGGCCAGCAATCCGGCCCGGATCATCGGCGTGCCCTGCGGACTCCAGACCGGCATGGCGGCCGATATCACGATCATCGACCCGGATGCGGCCTTCACGGTTTCGGCCGATGATTTCCGGTCCAAGAGCCGGAACACACCTTTTGATGGCTGGGAATTGAAGGGGCGTGCGGCGGCCACGATCGTTGCCGGGCGGATCGTCTTCGCGTTGGACGAAT
>JASJBQ010000286.1 GCA_030066455.1 Desulfobacterales bacterium | reverse complement strand
CGGGTGTCGCACGTGGGCATCTACACCGGCGGGGGGGATTTCATCCATGCCCCCGGCCGCGGCAAGACGATCCGCCGGGCCTCATTGGACAACCGCTATTTTCGTCAAAGGTTCATGGGGGCGCGGCAATTCTTCTAATGGGGAGATGCGCCGTTACGCTAGGATGTGGGCGCCGCTTGCTTTTCTGCCCATCAATCCGGTACATTTTTGCGGCGCTGGATGGCCAGCATCGTGATATCGTCTTCCTGGGGAGCCATGCCGATATGGGCGAAGAGCGTCGTACCGATTCTTTCCATCAGTTCGGCGGCGTCAGCCGCGGGTTGTGACAGGAGATCCACCAGGCGTTTTCTGCCAAAACGCTTGCCCTCGGTCGATCGTGCGTCGAGGACGCCGTCCGTAAACCCGAAAATGGTTTCTCCGGGATGGAGTTCAATCTGCCGGTACCCAAAGGTGGTCTGCGGAAAGACCCCCACCGCCGGTCCGGTGGGACGCAGTCGCTTCTGGATGCCCTGGGCGTCGATGACGAAGACGGGCTCGTGCCCCCCGTTGATATAGACCAGCCTTCCGGTCGCTGCATCCAGGACGCCAAAGAAAAGCGTGGCGAACATGCACATTTCGCCATGCTCCCGCGCAATATAGTCGTTGGTCAGGGCGACGGCGCGGATGGCTTCCAGCTGACTCCAGCGGCGGTTGTCCGGGAGGCGTTCTTCGCCGCCGACGGTTTGCGTCTTGGCGTCGACGCGCAACCGGCCGAGCCGGGCCTGGCCGGAGAAAATCCGCAAAAGGCTTCGGAACAGGCCCATGAAAAGGGCGGCACCGACCCCTTTGTCGCACACGTCGGCCACAACGAAGCCGACGTAGCCGCCTGGCAGGGAAAAAGCATCGTAGAAGTCACCGGAAGCGCGATTGGCCGGGAAAAAGAAATCCTGAATGTCCCATCCGGGCAGCTGCGGCAGCTCCGCCGGCAGGAAATCCATCTGGATGCGACGGCATTTCTCAAGCTCCCGGTCGAGCTGGCGGGAATAGGCCTGGCACGATTGCTGCGTTTCACCGAGTTTGGCAAACGAATCGCTGAGATGATTGAACAGGTTGACGTTCTCAATGATGAGCGCAATCTGGTTGACGGCCAGATTCATAACGTCCACCATTTCCTGGTTGAAGTAGGCCGGCTGTGAATGGGTCAGCGTCAGGACACCCAGAACCTGCTCCGCGCTGATGATCGGAAGGCAGATGGCGCTCCCGGCTTCGTAGGGTTGGTCCGGAAGATCAATCCAGCGATCATCCCTGGCCGAGTTTTCGACCAGGCCCACGACTTGATGGGTAACAACCCAGCCTGCAAGGCCTTCCTGTAATACCTGCGCAACGATCTCTCTAGTCTGATCGGCGGCGATTTCACCCCGTGAGAGGATGCTCTCGTCCATCTGGCCGTCCGAATCGAAAAGAATCAGGCTGCATAGCTCGGCCCCGGTGAGTTTGCGGAAAATCTCGGCGGATTCGCTCAAAATCACACGGCTGACACCGCGATCGTAGGGATTATTGACCGTGGCGACATATTTGTCGAGCAGAAGCGACTGAGCCCGAAAAGCCAGCGTCAGGGCTTCGACACTGAGGGCTTTACGGAACTCAAACCCATTATCGGTCTTATCCATCGATCCTCCGGTGGCGCGTTGGCTATGGGGGCCACGCCATCTATTGAAGCCCGCCGATTGGTTACTGGAAAACCCGGCGCAACGCCGCCATACTACCCCAGCGCCGGAGATGACGGCGGGGGTCGAAATCGTCGCGGCGCAGCAGTTCGGCCAGACACTCTTTCTGGCGCGCAATGGCTGCGGCGTACAGGTCCCGGTCGTCGGCCCATCGCGCTTTGAAATGGGCCTTGAGAAAAGAAGGCCCCGCAGGCAGGGTCTTCTGCACCCGTGCGCCGGCCGTCCCATCGAAGGCGATCGCCCGGCGCATGCAATCCTGCAAATCGACAAAGTGCGGTCGGTCCGCAACCTGGTCCTCTTCGAAGAGGTCGCCAAGCTTTTCCAGATAGAGCGAACCGGAAAGCTGTGCAAGCAGATCGGCGCAGGCCAGCATGCGGCCCAGCAGGGCTGTGGTTTCCGATCGGAACGCGATGGAAGCGACGTCCTCCGCCATGATCGTGCTCTGAATCATGTCACGGCAGTCGTCGCTTTCCCGGGCAGATAGCCCGAGTTGACCGCCGTGCCGTGCCACGAACGTCATACTGCGCTGCTCATGGTTCGAACGAAAGCAAGCCCCGCGGTATTGCTGCTCCGCATCGCTGCGAAGATATCCGACGTCATGCAGGGTGGCCGCGGTCAGGCCGACGGCAATCTCCCGGGGGGTAAACGCAACGCCTTCGAGCAAGGCGCCGTGAATCAGGCGGGCCATCGCGAGGATGGTTTCGGCAACATGCAGGAAATCATGGTAATTCGTATCGCAGGCCCGGTATAGCGGCCACACGCCGCGATAGAGACGCAGGGCCATATCGTAGGCTCTCACCAGCACGTCGCCGCTGTCGTCATGCCCCGGCGGTATCAGCATGGTCATGACTTCGTCGAGCGGATCCTGCGGGCTGCTGATGGGCAGCAGGTCATATAGCACGCGACGTCGCATGATTACACCCATAACAAAAACCTAAAGCAATATTAACACCATTCGATCGATTTCGGCCGTGCGTTGCTTTGCGATGGACGCGAAGCGCGATGTGAACGGGCCGATACTGCTGAAAGTTAGGTATTTCACCTGCCAGACCGTTTGGTCGCGAAGCTCGAGGCCATCGTGACCGTACAAAATGCGTGAATTTAAAGTTGACAATATCCACCACATCTAATAGACGAATGAATGAAATTCAACAATTTAAATGATATAAAATAAATATTTTTAAATCATAAAGTATAACAATCACATGGAACAAGGCTTGGAAAACTGTAAAGTCAAGGTGGTTTTACCGAATACGCTCGGCTACGAGCGGGTGGCAATGGCCTGTTCCGCTTCCTTCGCTCGGATATACGGTCTTCCGGCGGAGCGCATCGAGGACCTCAAAACGATTGTGGCCGAAGCGGCGACCAATGCCATGCAGCACGGCAATGGGGGCCGGCCCGAAGCCCAGGTCACCGTCAAGCTGAAAGTGATTGCCGACCTGCTCAGGATTACGGTGAAGGACGAGGGCGACGGTTTCAACGGGGTCTACAAAGATCCCGACATCGACCGGATCATCGCCGAAAAGGATGACCCGGTGGGATTTGGACTTTTCCTGATGCGCCAGCTTGCCGATGGGCTCGATTTCAAGAGACTGCACGGCGGTGGCCATATGGTTGAAATGCTGATCAACCTTAAATCACAGGCGCACTGAGGAGACCCTTGGCCATTTCCGGTTTCTGAGAGCCGATTCGGGCTGTTTTAGCGCCGCCGCGTTTTTTCGGCCGCCTAAAAAAATTCGTATAGCGGGGTGCAGGGGGGGAGAACGGATAAACATGACCATGCAACCAAATGCGAATGAGGTTTTTCTCGAGAGTCAGGGAACCTTGACGGTTCTGGATATCAAAGGAGATATCACGGCTTTCTCGGAAGCGCCGCTGGGGGAGGCCTACCGGAAAGCCAGCGAACAGGGAGCGGATAGAATCGTACTCCAGATCGGAAAGGAGGCCTATATCAACAGCGGCGGCATTGCCGTGCTGATTCAAATCCTGGCCAAGGCCCGGCGCAGTGCCCAGCGTGTCGCCATCACCGGCATTTCGGAGCACTTCAAGAAAATCTTCAGGATGGTCGGCATCACCAAATTCGCCGATATATTCGACTCCACCGCAGACGCCATTCAGGTACTGGAGTGACCTGCTTCGCTCCCTGCACGTAGGATTGACCCCCGCCATGCGCGCCGGTTCGATGCCGGTGCAACCCATAAGTCGCTTTATTCATCCGTACGCCAGACAATCCGGGAGTTTCGCCATGACCGTGGCTTCATGTTATCTTTTCCGCAATCTACCCGACGAGAAGATCAGGACGATCGTCGACGTCTCGCACGAGAAGAAGATCCCGTCGGGTCAATGGCTGTTCCACAAGGCCGACAAAGCCGGCCACATCTACCTTGTCGAAGAAGGGGCGATCGAGCTGGTCTTGCCGGTGAAATCCGATATCGAAGTGCCCGTGGCCCTGATCCGGCCAGGCAACGGCTGTGTAGGCATCGGTGCCCTGCTGGAGCCTTATGCCTATTCGCTCTCGGCCCGGAGCAAGGAGGCCAGCCGCCTGACCGCGATCGACAGCAAGGCCTTGCGCGCGCTGCTCGTGAGCGACCCGGAGTTTTGCTGCGCAGTCATGGGCAATCTGGCCCAGCGTCTTCTCGATCGGCTGGTCGAGACCCGCGAGGAAGTCAAACTGCACTTTATCAACCTTATCCAGTCGGCCACGTTCTCATGAGCCCGTCGGACACCGTGGACCATCCCGATATCAGCGCGCTGATGGAACAGCTGGCGCAATCCCAGAATGTGCAGCTGGAGCTGGACCGGCGCATTTTCAACCTGAAGACACTCTACGATGTCGGCAAGGACATCTTCAGCAGCACGGACTCCGCCGCCATCCTGCGGAGTTTTCTGCTTATGGTGATGGGCAACTTCGGTGTGGCCGAGGGGGTGGTCATGCTGTTCGACCAAAACGACGGGGAAGCCGGCCTGTATTCCGCCGTCGGCATCAACCGCGAAGATATCCCGGGACTGAAACCCTGCCTGCAGCGTGATTTCGCAACGACGGCCGGCCCGGTGGGCGGCTCGGAACCTCCGAATGGCGCCGCCGGCGATACCGGCTGCGGTCCGCTGGCCATGGTTTTCCCGTTCCGGGTCGACGAGCATCTTGTCGGCACGCTCGGCCTGGGTCCCAAACTGATCGATGAACACTACGATGACAACGACCGCGAACTCATCAAAACCCTGGTCAACAACCTCAGCATCGCTCTGCAGAATGCCCGCGCCATCGAGGAGATCAAAAACCTCAACCAGCATCTGGAGGCCAAGAATGTGGAACTGGAAAAGGCCCTCGATGAGCTCAAGGCCGCGCTGCGCAAGGTCGAAATCCTGGAGGGCATCAAGTCCAACCTGTGCAAGTTCGTGCCCACAGCGGTCACACGCCTGATGGAGCGCTCGCCGGACGGCGAAATCCAGGGGGCCGAGGAGCGTGACATCTCGGTTCTGTTTCTGGATATCGAGGGCTACACGCGAATGACCGAGGAACTGGGCGCCGTGGAAGTCAACAACCTTACGGAGCGCTATTTCTCGGTTTTCATGGACGCCATCTACCAGAACAACGGCGACGTGGTGGAAACGGCCGGCGACGGACTGATGGTGCTCTTCATGACCGATGATGCTACCCGGCATGCGCTGGAAGCCGTACAGGCCGCGGCCACGATCCGGCAGAATACGCAGAGCATCAACGCTGAATGCACGCAGGGCCGGGACCCGGTGATCATCAATATAGGGATTTCGTCGGGGCGGGCCTTTGTAGGCGCCTCCAAGTTTGAAAGTTACACGGGCGGGCGGTGGACCTATACCTCGCACGGCACCATCACCAATGTGGCCGCAAGGCTCTGCGGTCAGGCCAGTGGCGGGGAAGTCCTCGTATCCCGCGATACCGCCAAACGCACCCATGGATCTTTTGCCTATGAACACCTGGGGCCGGTAAAGTTGAAGAACCTGTCAGAGGAGATCGAGGTTTTTGCGCTGGAGGCCATGCATTAGATCGTGTCTGTCCCCATATGTTGGATTTGGGTTAAGGCCCGGTCGTTTCCCAACGGCCTGCCAAAGGCGCACCATATCACTGGGCATGAAACGTGGCCACCAGCACGGCCGGGCCATCCAGAGTTTGGAGGCACGCAAGCGATGCGGCTTTTGGCGAAGCAAGGCCGCAGGCATCCCAATGCCGGTGACAATTGCGGGAAAGGCGGCGCACCGGTATGATCCGATTGTGGTCGCATAAACGGCGGACACCAATTGCGGGGAGACTGGCATCGATGGTCTATCGAAACTATCGCCGACGCTGGGAAAGAAAACCGCTGGACCCTCCCCGACTG
>JASJBQ010000002.1 GCA_030066455.1 Desulfobacterales bacterium | reverse complement strand
AAGGAGGAGGAGATCGACGGGCGCCTGCGCTGGCTGTTCTTTCCGGACCAGTGCCGGCACTGCCTCGAGCCGCCCTGCCGCGACGTCATCGACGACCCCAAGGCCATCTACTCCGAAGACGCCAACGGCTCGGTTCAGTTTACGGCACTCACCCGGGAATACGATGCCGAGGAAATCATCGGCTCCTGCCCGTACAATATCCCCCGGGTCGGGGCGGACGGGGTCCTCGCCAAATGCGACATGTGCATCGACCGCGTTCAGAACGGGCTGGCGCCGGCCTGCGTTAAAACCTGCCCAACGGGCTCCATGGCCTTCGGTGAACGCGACGCGATCATGAAGCAAGCCAAAGACCACCTCGCTGTGGCCAAAAAGAAATACCCCAAGGCCCAACTCCTTGATCCGGATGATGTGCGGGTCATTTTTCTGGTGGGCTATGATCCACTGCTTTACCATTCGAATGCCGTCGCCTCGGCGACCGCTTTCGATGTTACCCGCCAGGTGGCCCTGCGCCGTATGCTGCGGCCCCTGACTCAGCTGGCATCGCGCCTGAGCTAGCCGACCGAGACCATGTCGGTGGATCATCGCGGGGGGAAGACGGCTGCCGTCTTCCCCCCGCTTGCGTGGCGCGGTCGGCACCCGCCCGAAGGGGGTATTGCGACTGGATTCATGCCCCGGTTTCGTGTATGCATGCATCAGCGTGCCAAAACGCGTGAGCGGCTCGGCGGCGCACGACGCTGCTGGCGCTCGGGGCGATGGCCCGGCGACCGCACCCGACCGGGCGTTTGATCCAGCAATCGCAACGCATCGAGCCCCAACCCAGAACCCCCTACTGTGCAGGAGTACGCATGCCGGAACCCACGCCGATGACCACTGAAAAAATCGAACGGGCCGCCCGCAAACTTGCCGAACGGCGCCCGGCCTACGCGACCATGCTGGCCTTCTACGCCGATGTCTTCTGCGCCCAGGAAATAAGCAAGGGCGATCTCGACCTCGAGCCGATTCGCCTGGCACCGGACACCGTTGCAGCCAGGCAGCACCAAGGGCTGCCGCTGGTGGATATCGCCGCGCTTCGCGTCGACACGGCATCGGCCGCGCGTCTGGTGCGTGAAATCTGCCGCTTGATCGCCGTCCACCAGACGCAAATTAAGGATGCGGCCGAGCGCCTGGCGATCGCTTTCGAGCAACGGGACCTCGATCCCAAACCACTATTCCGCAGCCTGCTTTCGAGCGACGACGGCGATCTGCCCGCCATGGCCGATCGGATCGGCATCGACCGCAAAGCCCTGGTCTTCATATGCTACCACGGCATTCAGCCCTCCATCGAGTCCTGCGCCACACAGCTGGCCACCCACCTGGACCCCGATGAGGTGCGGCGCCAAAGCGGTTGCCCGGTCTGCGGCAGTGCCCCCGGTCTGGCCCTGCTGGCGCACGAAGGCCGCCGGGTGCTCTGCTGCAGCTTCTGCCGCCACCAGTGGCGGGCCCCCCGCGTCTTCTGCGCGCTCTGCGAAAATACCCGGGCCGGAGAGCTGCATTATCTTTTCGCCGAAGATGAAAAGGATCTGCGGGTCGATGTCTGCGACCGTTGCCGCCAGTACCTCAAATCGGTCGACACCCGGGACCTCGCCCGCCCCGTGTTCCCTCCATTGGAACAAGTCGCCTCGCTTCACCTGGATATGATCGCCGCCCAGAAAGGGTACAAAAGTGGTGTCGATATCGGGCTCGAAAGCTGACGGCGCCGAGGCATTCCGACGCTGTTTCCATCCCCGTGGTTCCCGCCATCGTCGCGATGGGCTGCGTTTAGGCGTCGGTTTCGTTTGCCTCGCTGTCGCCATGGCGATCGGCAGCCTGGTGCTGGCCCCACAGCTTGCGGCCCAAGAAGAACCCTCCGAAGCCGTGCTGCAAGCCGCCACCGTCTGGTCGGTGGACCGTGCCCGCCCAGGCGACCGGATCGGGCTGGCGATCGTGATGCAGATTGCCCCGGGCTTCCATATCAATGCCAATGCCGCCCAGTTGACCCCGCAGCCGACGTTCAAGCCCTTCCCGACACAGATCCAGGTCCTGGAAGCGCCGCCAGACGTTCGTGTCGAATCCGCTGTATTTCCCCAGGCCCACGATTTCGAAGCCGATTTTGCCCAGGCCCCCATCAGGGTCTTTGACGGGACCGTGCCCGTGCTCCTTCCGGTCGTGGTCGCGCCGACCTTTGCGCAAAAGGATCTGCGGATTAAAATCGACTTGGCCTTTCAGGCATGTGATGCCGCCAGCTGTCTGTTTCCCGAGACCCTTACCCTGACGGCGAATTTACCCGCCGCGGCGGCTGGCGAGATCCCCCGGCCGGTCGCCCCGGATCTGTTTGCTGCCCTGGGGACGCCCGAGAACACGGAAACACCGAAATTTACCTTCGCCTTTGGCAGCTATCGCTTCAGCTGGGCTGCGGCCGGGAGCGGTTTCATTCTCATTCTTGCGCTGGCGACCTTCGGCGGGTTCATGCTCAATTTCACGCCCTGCGTCCTGCCCCTGATACCGATCAAGATCATGAGCCTTTCCAACGCCGCTCAAAATCGCCTGCGCTGTTTTTTGCTCGGCCTGGCGACATTCTTCGGGCTCATGGCCTTCTGGCTGCTGCTCGGCCTGGCGATCGCTTTTTCCAGCAAGGTGACGGCCGTGAACCAGTTGTTTCAGCTGCCCTTTTTCACGATCACGGTCGGACTCGTCATCGCGGTCCTGGCGATCGGTATGTGCGGTGCGTTCGCGATCCCCCTGCCCCAATTCGTCTACCGACTGAATCCCAGGGAGGAAACGGTGGTCGGTGCCTTCGGCATCGGGATCCTGTCGGCCATCCTTTCGACGCCCTGTACCGCCCCGGTCATGGGAACCGCGGCAGCCTGGGCGGCAACCCAACCTCCCGCGTTCACGCTGGCGGTATTCGCGGCCATCGGCGTGGGCATGGCCCTGCCTTATTTGGTGCTCTCAGCCGCGCCCGGTCTGGTACAGCGCATGCCCCGCAGCGGCCCCCTCGGGGAAATCATCAAGCAAACCATGGGGCTTTTTCTGATGGCGGCGGCCACGTATTTTCTGGGCGCCGGCCTTAGCGCCCTATTTGTCCGGCCACCCGACCCACCGTCCCGTTTCTACTGGTGGGGGGTCATGGGATTTATTGCCGCCGGGGGCATCTGGGCTGCCGTCCGTCTGGTGGTGATGACCCGCCGCCGCCGGGTCAAAGCCGTCTGCGTTCTGGCGGGTCTTGCGGTGCTGGCGGCAGCCATTTGGGGAGGACTGCGCTTCACGGACGACGGGCCGGTGGATTGGGTCTACTACACCGAGGAGCGTTATCAACGCGCTCTGGCCGACGAGCAGGTGGTGGTCATGGTGTTTTCAGCAGCCTGGTGCTTGAATTGCAAGGCCCTCGAGCACAGTGTTCTTCGCACCCGCAGCGTGGTCGACCTGCTGGCTCAGGCGGACGTAGCCCCGTTCAAGGTCGATATCACCGCCAACAACCCGGCCGGGATGGAAAGGCTCAAGCAGACGGGTTACCTCACCATACCGTTGCTCGTCGTCTATTCATCCGAAGGCCGGGAAGTGATGAAGGCGTCGTTCTACACCGTCGCGGATCTTGTCGCGGCGGTTGCCGCGGCGCGACCGCCGAATCCGAGTTGACCGGGACGCCCGGACGACACCCTCCTTGAATATTGGCACACGAAGAATGCCGCGCAGCCGAACAGCGCATCAGGAGTCTTTGAGGAAGCGCACGATTTCCTTCTCGAGTACGGCTCGGCTGCGCTGGCCCTGGAGCCTCCGCACCGCCTGGCCATCGCGGAAGAAAATAAGCAGAGGAATTTTGGTGATGGAAAATTTTTCGATTGCCGCTTCGCCGGTCCAGTAAACCGGGAAGCGGATTTTCTGCGCTGCGAGGAGCGGCTCCATGGCCTGGGGGCCGCCATAATCCAGACTGAGCCCCAGTATCCGCAGGCCCTCGCTGGCATATTTCTGGTTCAGGGCTTTCAAGGCCGGCAGTTCTTCGATGCAGGGGTGGCACCAGGCGGCCATCATGACCACGAGGCAACGGCCCGATCGGCGGATGATCGCATCCATTTTCTCAATGCTGATGGATTGGACTTTGTAAGGGCGCCGCTCGTCGGCGCGCAGATTGCTGGACGCCCCCAGGCAAAGCAATAAAAAAAAGGAACTAACAAGAATTTTTGTCGCGTACCCACGCGTCATGTTTCGCAGCCCGCTTTGGAAGAAGCAACGGTAATAGCGACATCCCTCGGCGACAGACGGACCGTCTGTCGCTCTCATGGGTTTAACCTCTTTAATTCGACGGCACACCACTCCAGGTCCGGCCGCACATTGATATCGGCCACGTGGATGGCGCGCAGGATGCCCTCCTTATCGATCACAAAAAGGGCCCGTTCGGAAACCCCGTCCGAGCGCAACACACCATAGCGTGACGCCACCGCCCCATGAGGCCAGAAATCGGACAATACCGGGAACCACAGTTGACCCATCTGCTTTGTCCAGGCGTAGAGGGTCGGAACATTGTCGACGGTGATGCCCAGAAGGATGGCTTCGTTTTCGTCAAACAAGCCTTTGACGATATTGTAGCCTGGCCATTGATCGGAGCAGACCGGGGTGAAGGCCGCCGGGACGAACGACAGCACGACATGTTTTTTCCCGCGGTAATCACTCAGGCTCACTTTTTCACCGGAAACCGACGGCAGTGTGAAATCCGGGGCCGGTTCCCCGATCTTGACCTTGAGGGTACTGTCGATCGGTTTGAGTTTGCCGGGGTTGTAGACAGTTTCCGGAAGGACATCCGACGCCCAGCCGTCACCGCCCCCCGGACCCGCAAACAAAAGGATCGCGCCTATCAGACCGGTTAATGCAAAACGCGTCATCGCCACCTCCTCACCGGTCGGTCAGACCGGCTTTGTCCAGTAGTTCCTCGAGCATCACGCCGGCATCGCGCGGACCGCCGAGATGGGAGTAGAAAATCTCATGCGCGCCGTTTGCAAGGTTGCGCACGCCGATGAAATAAGGCGTGCGCACCTCGCCCAAACGCTTATGAATGCTGAAATCCCCGTCCGTAAACAGCGGGAACGGAACGTCATAGGCCATACGGAAATATTCGACCTCGGTGGCGGAATTCCCCACCCCGATGCCGATGATCTTGACCTTGCCCTTTAGTCTGGGGTCGGCCTCGATGCGTTCATAAATCTGGTTGATGGTCGGCGCCTCCCGCTGACAATGCGGACAGTACATGCTGAAGATTTCAACAATGACGATATCGGCGGCAATTTCGGGAATGGTGAACGGCTTGGGTCCCTGCACCCCCAAATAGTCACGATGCGCCTGATCGGCAGGCACCTCCAGAAGAATGTCGGGCAAGGTCTCACCCACAGCAGGGGGGCCGGGAGCCACATCGACCGCGTGAGCGCCAGCCGCAGCGATGAAAATGCATCCGAGTGCCAGGAGAAATTGGATTGCAAGCGTCGTTTTTTTGAAAAGGTGAAAATCCATGCGTTAGAGCCCCTCCGTTGCTGCTGACGGTCCAGTTTTGACGTCATCATCCATGGAAATTAATTGGTTAAAAACGTAGGGATGATCGCGACACAATCAAGCCCCGATATTGGGCCTGCAAGCTTGAACCCTGGCACAGATCAGGACGCCACCGGAAAGGTCAAGCGGAAACGGGTGCCTTCGCCAACATGACTTTCAACATCGATTTCTCCGCTGTAGTCTTCCACGATGCCCAGCGAAATAGCCAACCCCAGTCCCATTCCCTCACCCATTTCTTTGGTGGTGAAGAAGGACTCGAAAATGCGGTGCTGCACTTCCACGGGAATACCGGCGCCGTTGTCGGCCACGGTCAGGACCACTCTTCCGTTCTCAGCGCCGGTGTTTACGCGGATGATGCGTTTTTCTTCGTCGTCCTCGCTGGCATCGGCCTTTTGGCTGATGGCGTCCCGGGCGTTGGTCAGAAGGTTGAAAACCACCTGCTCGAGTCGGTTGGTGTGGGCCTGAATGCGCGGCAGCGTTTTTGCCAGGCGGGTTTCGACCACGATGTTCTGCAGTTTCAGCTGCCGGCCGAGGATGGCCATGACACTGCGGACCGCATCGTTAAGGTCGACCGTCTTCTTGCTCAGGTCGGATTTGCGGCCGAAATCCCTCAACCGGTTGATGATCTGGGTGGCACGGTCGACCTGCTGGCTGATTTCGGCCACCACCGTGGCAAGATCCTGTTCCGGGACCACGCGTCCGGCCTCCTTCATCATCTCTAGATATTCGCTGCCCATTTTGATGGCGTTCAGCGGCTGGTTGAGCTCGTGGGCAATGCTGGCGGACATCTCTCCCAGGTTTTTCATCTTGCTCGCCTGGATCAACTGGCTGTCCTTTTCCACCATCTCGGTGATATCGGTGGTGGCGACAATCAGGACCTCGCGGGCCATGTAGCGCGAAGAGCAGGCATGCACATTGACATGCAGCGTTCGACCGTCTTTACGGCGGTACTGGAGTTTGGGGCTGAGATTGTAGGCCCGGCCGATCTCGGTCGGCGGCTCCAGGTCGAGAGGACCCAGATCGGAAAAAACCCGTCCCACAAGCTCTTCGCGTTTGTAGCCATAGATTTCTTCGGCCACGGGATTGGCATCCAGAATCTCACGGGTGCGGCAGTCCAGAACAAAAATCGGGTTGGGACCGCTGGCAAATAACGAGCGATATTTCTCTTCCGATTCCTTGAGCTGCGCCTGCGAAGACTTGATGTGGTAGGTCATGTTGATAAAGGAGTTGGCCAGTTGACGCACCTCGTCTTTGACGCCTTCACTGTAGACCGGGCAGGCGAGGCACTCCGTCGCCAGATCGGCGATCTCCCGCGCGGAGGCTCTTCCTCGACGCCCACCGGATTTCTTCATGGTCCAGCAGGGTATTGCGGTGTGGGCATGGGCTTGGCAATCCCCCTGTTCGCAGTTCTTAAGCTCCCAGCAACGATTGTCCGCCCCCAATTCCGGCATGATATCGAAACGTCCGCGGCTGATGGCGTCCGACAAGCGCGTCAGCTGGGCGATCGGCCGCGTGATGTACCGTGCCAGAAAGTGGCTGATGGCGAAAAATATGACGACCACGACGGAGATGAAGCCCAGGAAGGTGGTCCGCAGCTTCCCGATCAACTGGTCGATGTGTTTCTTGTACAACCCGATATGGACGCTGCCGACTTCGTATAACCCTTCCAACACCGGAACGGCCACGTCGTAGATATCCTCCGCCCCCGTATTGATCAGTCGAATCGCGTGCGATTGGCCGGCCGGCAGCACATTGACCGTGCGCAACTTCTCCGGAAAAGGACGCGTAAATGTGTGGCAGACGACTTCCCCCTGCTTGTCGGTAATGTAGACATAGTTGATCAGCAGGCGCCGTTCACCCAGACGCGCATCGAAAATGAGGCTGGTCAGGTTGGGGATGTCCCGCGTCAACAGAAAGCTGCGGCTGCTTTCGGCGATGCTCCGGGCAATGCCCAGTCCTCTCAGTTTCAGCTCGCCGGTAAGGGTCGAAATCAAAATCCAGCGCGTAAACAGGGCGATGAGGACGCTGATCAGGACGATCACCACCGTCGTGGAAAAATAGATCTTGTTCTTCAGGCTGATATTGTTGAGTCGTTCCAGAATGCTTCGCGGCACCATGCGGACAGGCCTCGCTTATTCGTTGAACAGGATGAATCGCCCATCCTTGAAATGCGTGAAATACACCCGATCCAGTCCCTGGTGGTCCCGCGCACTGAAGGCCAGGGCATTGTCGATGCCAAGATCGTAGGTCCGCACCGACTCGAGCGATGTGATGAAACGCTCGCGGGTGAGGTTGGGCCCTGTGCGCCGCAGCCCTTCCACCAGCACGCGTGCATTGAGGTAGCCCTCCAGACTCACGAAATTGGGGATGTCCTGGGGGTAGTACTTTCCCAGCAGGCGGGTGTATTCCGCGACCCCCCAGAGGTTGCCGCCGTTCGCATCGGCATTGGGCAAGGGAACGACCTGGGTGACGATCACCCCTTCGGCCTGCTCACCCAGGATGCGGGCCAGTTCGTCCGCCCCCACGAAGGAAACATTGCTGAAGACGGGATGGTACCCCCGGTTTTTGGCCTGCCGGATAAATTTGGCGCACGGTTCGTAGGTGCCGATCATGACGACGGCCTCGGCGCGCGCGTCCATGATGCGCTGGAGACCCTCCTCGACCGCCAGGGTGCCGCGGATGTAAGTCCCGGTGGCCACGGGGAAGAGATTGTATTGCCGCAGGGCCAGTTCGGTACCGCGCAGACCGTCGAACCCGTAGGTATCGTACTGGTAGAAGACACCGATACGCCGGATTCCCAGATCTTCGACCAGGTAGCGCACCATGGCGCCGGTTTCCTGGTAGTAGGAGGCACGGATGTTGATCAGGTAGCGGTTGACGGGCTCACGCAGGGCGTTGGCGCCGGTGAACATGCCCACCAGGGGAATGCGCGCTTCGTTGACGAGGGGAATGATTTTGACCGTGGTGGGTGTCCCCACGTAGCAAAAAAGGGCAAACACATTGTCTTCGATCAGAAGGCGTTGGGTGTTGTAGAGACAGCGCGGAGGGTCGTAGCCATCGTCGTAGGCGATCACCTTGATGCGGCGCCCGTGAACACCGCCGCTGGCGTTGACATACCGGATATAGGACATGGCGCCGTGGAGGATCTGTGTGCCGAGATAGCCCGCATGTCCCTCCAAGGCCAATGAGGCGCCGATGAGAATTTCTTTTTCGCTGACCCCGGGAGACCGATGGTGGACGGCGTCCCCCGGGGGGACCGGCTGGCAGCCGGCACAGGCGATGACGCCCAGACAGCAGAGCAGTCGTAAAAGCCCGATGGTGGCCGACGGTCGCCGCCGCCGCCGCAACATTTGGATAGAGGGGTGCATGACCGATCGTCCTTCGCAAACGCGATAAGTCGTAAGGTGTCCTGACTTCGTAAACCAAGTCGCCCGTTATCGCAAGGGTTTGCCCGCGCCGGCCATATTTGCTACAAAAGCGTATCTGTTCATCCGATTGAAAGCGACCGTGAATGAAAGAAGAATTCCGTACGCTGACCATGCTGGTCCAAAACGAACCAGGCGTTACCGCCCGCGTGTCAGGCCTCTTCGCGAGCCGCAACTACAACATCGAGACCATCTGCGGCGCACCCACGGCCAACCCCGAAATGTCGCGCATTACGATTACGACGCGGACCCACCCCGACCAGATCGAGCAAATCATCAAACAGTTGCGGCGGTTGATCAACGTGATCAAAGTGCGGGACATGACCGCCGACGAAGCCGTACGCCGTGAAATGGCGCTGATCTGCGTACGCGCCCGGGCCAAGGACCGCCCTGAAATCCGCAGTATCGTCGAAACGTTCCGCGCCCGCATCGTGGACACCGGCGCCACCCACTACATCATCGAAGCCAGCGGCAGCCAGAAAAAGATCAACGCCCTGATCCGCCTTCTGGAGCCGATGGGGATCAAGAAGCTGGCGCGCTCCGGTATTCTGGCCCTTTACCGCGAAGCGGATTGATTCGGCCGCCGACCTGACCGCCGGGATTGCCAATGGCCATTTGATGGCCACGTTTTCACGCGGTGGCACCCAAACCGTGGCCATGCCGCCACTCGAAGACTTCGACGAACGCCATCGGCATGAGGCTAAACGATGATGATCTGGTTTGTGAGCGTACTTCTGGTGGTGACGCTATACCTGCTGGTGACCGAAAAAATCCCGGTGGATCTGACCGCCGTCGGCATCATGGTCGTGCTGGTGGTCGCAGGCGTCCTGACCCCCTCCGAGGCCGTAGCCGGCCTCTCGAGCCCGGCCGTCGTCACGGTCGGCGCCATGTTCCTGATCAGCAGGGCCATGATTCGCACCGGGGCGGTGGGCTACGTCTCGCGCATCGTGATGCGTATTGCCGGCGACCGCCCCGGGTTGACCATGCTGACCCTTCTGCTCATGGTGGCCCTGGCATCGGCGTTTATCAACAATACCGCCGTGGTGGTGCTGTTCATCCCCATCGCCCTGAGCATCGGATGTAAAATCGGTGTGAGCCCTTCAAAGTTCCTGATCCCGATCTCCTATGCCTCGATTCTCGCCGGCACCTGCACCTTGATCGGCACCTCGACCAACATCATCATCAGCGACTTGAGCGCGGCCCACGGCTTCGGCGCCCTGGAGATGTTCGAACTGGCGCCTTTAGGCCTGCCGATTGCTCTGATCGGTCTGGCCTTTGTGTACTGGGCAGCACCGCGGCTCATGCCCAACGTCCACAACCCCGCTTGCGAGTTGGCCGACAAACAGCATCAACGCTATCTGGCGGAAGTCTTGATTCCCCGCGGCAGTCCACTCGCGGGTCACGAACCCCAGGCGGCTTTCGGTGAACGCTTCCCCGGTATTGAAATCATCGAACTGATCCGCTATTCGCACGTCTATTACCCGGGGCGGGACCCGGTCAGCCTCGCGCCTCACGACCTGCTGCTCGTCAAGGGGTCGGCCAGCGACCTGGTAGCCTTATTGGCGTCCGGGAAGGTGGAACTTCCGCTGGCCGAAGCCGATATGACGTTCAACGGCGGCCGGGATGAGAGCCTGATCGTGGAACTGCTCATTCCTCCGCAGTCGTCCTTGCTGGGTACGCGTCTTCTGGAAAGCCGCCTGCGCCGCGATCCGAGTATCCACATCATCGCCCTGCAACACCGCGAACTGCATTATTCCGAGCCCAAGCTGCAGGACGTCCGGCTGAAAATCGGCGACATCCTGCTCGTCCGCCTGACCGAAGCGGCCCTGGAGCGCCTGCGGGGCCGGTCCGACTTCATCATCATCGAAGACATTCACCACGAAATCGAACACAAGCACATGGCCCGGCGCGCCATCGTCATCTTCGGTGCCATGGTGGCGGCGGCCACCACGGGCTGGCTCGACATCATGGCGGCCGCCCTGACGGCTGCATTTCTGATGATCATCGCCGGATGCCTTCCCCTGCGCGACGCCTATCGATCGCTGGAGGCCCGCGTGCTCCTGATCATCGTGGGCACCTTTGCCTTAAGCACGGCGTTACAAAAAACCGGGGCCAGTATGCTCTATGCCCAGGCCTTCCTGGATATTTTCAAACCTGCCGGGCCGGTCTGGATCTTGGCCGCCGTCATCTTTCTGACCAGCATCAGCACCCAGATACTCAGCAACAATGCCACCGCCATCCTGATCCTGCCCATCGCCATCGCGACGGCCAACGGGCTGGGGGTCGACCCCAAACCCTTCATCATCGCCGTCTGCTTTGGCGCCAGTGCCTGTTTCGCCACCCCCATCGGCTACCAGACCAATCTGATGGTCTATTCTCCGGGAGGGTACCGGTTCGGCGACTATTTGAAACTGGGAATCCCCCTGAACCTGATCGTGCTTGTCATGGGAACATGGTTGGTGCCTTTCATCTGGCCGTTCTAACCGCATCCGCACGCTACCGGGTCCAGCCGTGAACGCATGGCCACCGCAAGGGTATTGTAAAACCAGCCCAAGATGGCTGCGCTTACCCAAGGGTCCATTGATCACCCATGGGGAGTGCCTGGTCAGTCTCCGCGCCCGGGCGTATCCTTCCCGGGGCTGAACCAGCTTTCGTGGATGGACTGCAACTCACCTGATTCTTTGATGGTCAGAATGGCCCGGTTGAGTGATTCACGCAGCGGGCTGCCCGGCGCCAGGGCGATACCGTAATCCTGCGGGGCGAAGGGCTTTCCGATCACCTCGACCACTCCGCGGCCCGCGTTCGCGGCGAAATAGCGCAACTGCGGCGCATCGTAGACCACGGCGTTGACCCGGCCCTGCAACAAAGCATCGTAGGCTTCGCGGGCCCGTTCGAAGGCGACCAGCCGGGCATTGGTGGTCGCCATCTCCGTCTCGCTGGTCGTGCCGGTGACGACGGCGACCCTTTTGTGGCTGAGATCTTTCAAGCTGCTGATGTCGGATCGCAGCCGGTACATCGTGATGTCGGATGAGAGCTGCGCGATAAAATAGCCAAAGAGCGGAAGGCAGGTCAGAATGATCACGCCGGTGACGATGCGTCCCGGCCAGCCCTTGGGCACCTTGTCCCCATATCCCACGGTACTGGCCGTAATGAGGGCCCAGTAGATGCCTTCCAGGACGCCTGGGAAGTAGCGCCGATCAAAATGCGTGGAGCTTTCCGGCCGGCTGCGTTCGACCATCCAGATCAGATGGCCGGCAATGATCATCAGAACGACGAGGCCGGCCAGGAACAAGCGCTTTTGACCGCTGAAGAGCGAGGTCACCAGGTGGCGCAGCCGCGGCTCGCCGCGGGCTGTGATCATAATGTCCAGACCCGAGTTGAAAATCGGGTGGGAAAAATCGAAACGCGTCTCCCGATCTTCGGAAATGGTGATGCCCCCGATCGCGATATCGATTTCGTCGGCCGCAAGTTTTTCCAGTTTATCCGCCACCCCTTTGCAGATCACGAATTCATAGTCGACATGGAGATAGGTGTTCAACACCTTCCAGCCGTCGATGCTGACCCCGCGCGGTGCGCCCTCATCGAGGATGACGAACGGTTCGAAGGGGCTGATGCCGATGCGCAGATTTGTCTTCGGGGCCTCAGCGCCTGCGGCGGTCGGCAGAAACAAAGCCATCCCGAACAGCAGGCCGAGCATCCGGATGATTCGATCCAGGCGGTTCATTGGTGCTGGTCCTTTCCCTGTCTTCCGGTGTCAGTCCTCAGCGCGCCAGACCTTCCTCCAAGGCGTAGATCCTCCCGCATCGATGGCCGCTAAGAGATTGGCAAAATGGATCTCGCCCGTTCCGGGCTCGTGCGCCCCGGGTTGTCGGCGATCTGGATATGGCCGATCCGATCCACGAGAGCAGTCAGTGTGGCGATCAAGTCCCCCTCCATGCGCTGCATGGGGTAGATGTCGCACTGCAGGGCCAGGTTGGGATGCCCCACGGCGTCGATCAGTTCGATGGCGTCGCGCGTCGTGTTGAGGAGGACGCCGGGGATGTCGCGATCGTTCAACGGCCCCACCAGCAGCTGGATCCCGGCGCGATCCAGCGTCGCAGCGGCATATTGCAGGTTGGCGCTGAAATTAGGCATTGATCAATTCCAGGAACGGCGCGCCGTAGCGATCGGCCTTGGTTTCACCGATCCCGTGGATGGCCAGCAGGTCGTCACGGGTGCGGGGGCGGGCCGCCACCATCAACCGCAGGGTCTTGTCGTGGAAAATGGCATAGGGCGGCACGTCGGCGGCCCGGGCGAGATCCAGGCGCAGCTGCCGCAATTGGGCCCACAGCGCCTGGTCTTCGGGCCGTTCGAATTCCTTGGGTGGCATGGAGCGACTTTGGGACGCCCGGGTGTCCTTGGGGGACGAACGGGGATCGTGGCGCAGCCGCACCGTCCGCTCACCCCGCAGCACGGGCCAGCTGGCCTGTGTCAGCCGGAAGCCCGAGACCGCCCCCGGATCGACCGCAAGCAACCCGGCCGCCAGAAGCTGTCGAAAAACGGACTGCCATTGGGTCTTTGAAAGTTCCTGACCGACCCCAAAGGTTTTGAGCCGGTCATGACGCCAGTGGCAAACCCGTTGGGTGGCGTTGCCGGTGAGCACGTCGGCCAGATGCACCGCCCCGAAGCGCTGACCCGTGCGGTAGACGCAGGACAGGGCCTTCTGGGCGGCCACCGTGCCGTCCCACGAGGCGACGGGCTGCTGGCAGTTGTCGCAGTTGCCGCAATCGGCATGGCGCTCTTCGCCGAAGTAGGCCAGCAGCGCCCGGCGGCGACAGGCAACGGTTTCGGCAAACCCCAACAGGCGGTCGAGCTTGCGCCCCTGGATGCGTTTGAACGCTTCGCTGCCCTCGGAAAGCGCGAACAACCGGCGCAGGGCAACGAGATCCGCCAGTGAATAAACCATCCAGGCATCCGCCGGGTCGCCGTCGCGCCCCGCCCGGCCCGTTTCCTGATAATACGCCTCCATGCTCGCCGGCAGATCGAGATGCGCCACGAACCTCACATCCGGCTTGTCGATGCCCATACCAAAGGCGATCGTGGCCACCATCACGACCCCGTCCGCGGTGATGAAGCGTTTCTGGTGGCGCCGCCGCGTGTCGGCATCAAGCCCGGCGTGGTAGGGCAACGCCGCAAGGCCTTCGGCCTGCAGGAACTGCGCGACGGCCTCGACCCGTTTGCGGGTCCGTACATAGACGATGCCCGATGCACCCGGGTGCTCGTCGCGGATAAACTGGAGCAGCTGTTGGCGATCGCGTCTTTTCAGCCGAACACGGTAGCGGATGTTGGGGCGGTCGAAGCTGGAAACGTGGGTGGAGGCGCCAGCCAAATCGAGTTTGGCGATGATATCCCGCCGGGTCTGGTCATCGGCCGTGGCCGTCAGGGCGATCCGCGGCACCGCGGGATAACGCCGGGTGACGTCCGCAATCTGCAGGTACTCGGGCCTGAAATCGTGCCCCCACTGGGACACGCAATGGGCCTCGTCGATCGCAAAGAGCGCGATGGGCAGACGTTGGAGGCGGCGCTGAAAGCTATCGGTCAACAGGCGCTCCGGGGCGAGATAGAGCAGGTCCAAACGACCTGACGCGGCATCTTCCTCGACCTGGCGGGCCTCCGCAGCGGCCAAACCGGAATGCAGGCAGGCAGCCCCGACGCCATTGGCCTGCAGGGCCGCGACCTGATCCTGCATCAGGGCGATCAGGGGTGAGACCACGATCCCCACCCCCTCCCGGATGATGCCGGGGATCTGGTAGCAGAGGGACTTGCCGCTGCCGGTCGGCATGAGGACAAAGGCGTTGCCGCCGGAGACCAGATCCGCAATGACGGCCTCCTGGTTTTCGCGGAAGTGCTTGTAACCGAAAACCGATTGCAGAATGTGGTGCGGGTCTTTGGAATGCATCATTGGCGGCCGATTACCTGCTTTCGGATTCGTGGGGCCCATCGACGGGCAGCCATTCCCGCGGCGCCGGGCTGCGCCGCGGCGATCGAATTGTCCACGGATAGCTCAGCCATTGTCCGCCTCGACAGCGGCCTGGAACTGCCCGGGGAAATCGGGCAGCGCGCTGATCACGCGGTTCCAGCTGGGCACGAACGGCGTCTGCATGGGGTTGGCGAGAAACTCCTCTCCGGCGCGGTAAATGTTCTGGGCGAACAGGTCGACCACGGCTTCTTCCTGATGGCGATCGACCGATAACCCGTTGATGACCGCATCGGCATAGTATTGCTCCACCTGTTCGAGGGCGATCCGGAAATAGGTGGCCTTGATGGATCGGAAGAGGCCGCGTGAGAATTCGTTTCCGTAGCTGGCCAGTTTGACATAGATGGCTTTGGCGATGTCGACGCTCATCTTGGAAAGGCCCGATTCCGGGTCGTGCTTGGACAGGGGCTGGTGTTTATGGTCGTAGCGATCGGCGATGTCCACCTGGCATATCTGGTTGATCGCGTTGTTGCGCATCACCTCGGACAGTATGCCGACCTCCAGACCCCAATCACTGGGAATCCGAATCGTGGGTACCACGTCGGCGCGCATCGAAAATTCACCGGCCAGAAGGTAGCGGAAACTGTCCAGGTATTCCAGGTACTCCACCGGGCCAAAGAATACCTTCAGGGCTTTCAGCAGCGGGCTGACCAATAGGCGCGTCACCCGGCCCGTCATCCGTTCCTCGGTGGCCCGGTAGTAGTAGCCTTTGCAGAATTTGAAATGGAGTTTGGGGTCCGTCACCGGATAAAACAGCCGCGCCAGCAGCATGCGGCTGTAGGTGGTGATGTCGCAATCATGCAGGGCCAGGGCCTGCCCGCGCCCCGAGGCCAGGGCGTACCCCATGCAGTACCAGGCGTTGCGCCCCTTGCCCATGGCATTCGGCGCCAGTCCCTTCTCCCGGAGGAGATCATCCAGCCGACGCAGACGGGGCCCGTCGTTCCAGAGGATGCGGTGATGCTGGGGAAGACGTCCGAAGTAGCGTCGGGCATAATCGAATTCCTTGGCGTCGGCCCGGTCCAGTCCGATAATGATTTCATCCAGATAAGGCACATGGGTCAGTTCGTCGACGATGCGGGCCAGCGCTGTGGTGTGCAGTTCTGAAAAAAGCGAGGGTAGAATCAGTGTCATCGGCCGCTGGCGGGAAAAATTGAACAGACTGGTTTCGAGATCCTCCAGCGGCCGCGTACGGAAATTATGCAGGGTCGCGACCCTGCCGTTCTGATAAAAATCACCCATCCAGCATCTCCTCTATTCGCAGGGCGTCCATCTCCCGATGGTCCGATGTGCGACATGACCCGCGGCGATCGGGAGAGCGGGCCGACCGGACGGCACCCGGGGAGGGCCGGCGATCAAATCGCTGCCGGCCGGTCATGCACCTCCGGCGCCGGCCCCGTCCCCAGCTCCAGGGCAATCCTGTCGCGCACCGTTTCGGCAAGCGCTTCGACCGACAGGTCGAGGAAGTCCGAAGGGACGATGGCATCCAGCACCTTCAGACGGATCAGGTGGCGTCCGTGGAAATTCAGGCTGTATTTGGGCAGGGCCGCGCGGGTACCCTCGATGACCACGGGCAGAATCGGCACTTGCATCTGCTGGGCCAGGATAAAGGCCCCCGGTTTGAAGGATTTCAACCGGCCGGTCGGAGAGCGGGTGCCCTCAGGAAAGAAATAGACGGAACACCCCTTGGCCAGGGCACGCTCGCAAGCTTGCATCATTTGGCGTATGCTGTCCTTGTCTCCCCTTCGCAGGCCGATATAGCCGTTGAGGTACATGTTCCACCCGATAAAGGGCAGGCGGAAGACCTCGACCTTGGAAACCCACTTGAAAGGAAAGAACAGCCCGAAAGCCACCAGAATGTCGAGCTGGGACTGGTGATTGGAAACAATGATGTACTGGGCCCGGCGATCAATTTTTTCCCGACCCAAGATCCTCAGCGACCAGGCCGGCATGATCCAGAGATATAAGCAGGCCCAGAACGAGGTGAACATATGCAGGCTGACCAAGCGCCGGTCAAACCAGCGCGTGGTCAACCAGATGATCAGTGCCAGGGCAAAAAAAAAGCGGAGCTGACGCCAATAAAGGTGATGAATACGATGGAAATGAGGCGATTGGTCATGAATGCCGGCAGATGTCGTTTCGAATCGTTGGGGGCGCCACCACGCATTGTCCGGGTCAATCTGGAAAGGAATCTGTATTGGAATTGCGTACGCCTGTCAATCCCCGGGGGCATCACGGCTGGCCGATTTAAACCTCCGTTGCGGTCTGACCGGCCGTTTGCCGAACGGTGCCGCTCGACAATGCGCCTCCAGCAACGGTCCCGAGGATGGGCGCGCTTTTTCGTCCCCATTCTCAGCGCAGGCGCCGACGCACCACCACCGGAACCCTCAAATCCGGAAGCCAGCGGCGCAAGAGCTCCAGCACCCCCAGGTAAAGCGCGGCCCCGGCCACGATACCGATATCCCCGAAACTATCAAACACAAGGGCATGGACGATCTGCCCCCATCCACTGCTCCCGCCGGACCAGTGCACTTCCAGCGGCCACAAAAGGGACACCGGGGCGGAGGTCAAGACCATGTCGGCCATAACATGCGAAAAAACGATCGCAGAACAGGTTGCGAATCCCAGACGCGGAAAGTGCCGGCTCAGCCGCCAGGCCTGGGAGGCCAACAGACCGCAAACCAGGGCGAAAAACAGGCTGTGGGTGGGGCCGCGGTGAAAACAATGGCCGTCGCCCCGCGCCACGAGCCCCCATACAATATCGATATCGGGTAGATTCGCGAGCATGGTGATCCAGGCCAGCAGCATCCAGCCTGAAGCGCGGCCGTCCGTGCGGCCGACGGTCTTGAAAGTCGCCAGACCGACAGCGGTGTGGCCTATGGGAAGCGGCATGCAAAGACTCCTTCCAGGGGCATAAATGCCTGTCCCTCGAATCGTTCGCACTTTGCATAAGCAGGAAACGTGCCGCGACGACAAGAGCTCCGGTAAATCTAAATTTTTAATATTTATTTCGATTTGTTATTTGAGATGAACGCAATTGCCACCCCCGGCAATTGCGAAATTGAATTCCCACAGGGGATATCAAGGTAGGTACTGGAAAACCCCACTCGCAGGGGGGGCGCCACGATCGTCCAAGGTTTCATCTGCAGCGTCCGGCAATCATAAGCGGAGATACAAGAAAATAAAGTCCCCATCGTTGACATCGACGGTGAGGTTGGCGCCGCGGGCCTCGGCAAAGACACGCCAGGGCGGTCTGTCGCCGGTGCCGCAATCAAAATCGGGGAAACCCCTTCCGCTGCGGCGGTTGAACCAGGCGAGCATCATGGCGTCCTTGTTGATTTCCCTTGCCCGATCGCGGGCCAGATCAGAGGCCTTTTCAAAGTCCAGGTCGCGGTCCGCAACCCGGAGACGAACGATTTCGTGGGCGAGGGACGATCTTTTAGCAGTGCGTATGGCTCCCATAAGTTCCTCCCTGTCTGCCTGAGGTTGACATGTTCAGCCATGGTTCGGGCGAGGCCGCGTGCGTTTCCTCCGGCGGATGGTAAGGCACGCCTATCAAACGACGATGCCGCCGTCATGAAAAGGGACCACTCTAGCCGAGCTTTTCAAATGTAAAACAATTGTAACAAAAAGCACCGGCTATTTCGCTAACCCCACGGATCGATTAAAGATTCAGAATACGCATCGAACCTGGAGGAAAATAATGGCCCAGACGGTTTACGATACGCGAGCGATACGCGCGATGCTGCGATTGCTGGCACGCTTTCTTTACCGCAGCTTCGGCTGGCGCACGGCCGGAGATCCGCCGGCATCTTTGAAATATGTTATCATCGCGGCGCCTCACACATCGAACTGGGATTTTTTCTTTACCGTCTGTCTGGCTTTCATCTACCGTCTCAAACCCCAGATGATGATGAAGGCGGAATGGTTTTTTTGGCCGATGGGCCCCTTGTTCAGATGGCTGGGTGCGATTCCCATCGATCGATCCCGCTCCAACAATATAGTGGCCCAATCAATCGCGGCTTTCGAAGACAGCGAGGAGATGGTCTTGGTGGTCCCGCCGGCGGGTACCCGCCGCAAAGTGCTTCATTGGAAAACAGGTTTCTACCACATTGCCAATGGTGCCGGTGTACCCATCGCGCTGGGGTACCTCGATTACCGGCGCAAAGTTGGCGGTTTCGGCCCAACCGTGATGCCGTCCGGCTGTATCGACAGCGACATGGTTGTCATTCGCCGCTTCTATGCCGGTATCAGCGGCAAACATCCCGTCAAGGAAAGTGCCGTCAAAACCGTTATCGATGCCGGTGCGCGACGGTGAAGGGTTAGCCTGCCTTGCCGGCGCCGCCCGTTTCAGGGCAGCCTCCAAAAATCCCACCAGACGTCGCGGTCCTTGGCACGCCCGCTGTAGCTAAATCCCATGGCGCTTGTACCCGGTGGCATTTGCCAGTCGCGGTTGTAACTGTAGCGGATCTGACCATAGACATCCGAACCATTCTGGGCCCAGAGACGTCGGGATTCCTTGACGTAGCCATTGCTGTCCAGAAAATGAATCCAGACCCAGGCCCGGAGGCGGTGGAAATACCTGATGCGCGCCTGGCGTTTGACCTGTCCCGAAATGGCCAGCCGGTCAGCCTCCCGTACGTAGCGGTAGTGAACGGCGATATCATTGGTCTGCCAGATCCCCGCGTGCGGTCCGCCGGGTTCGAGCACAAGCCGGTTGTCCGTTTTGGTCAGTCGCCCCTCCCAACCGCGCCACCCCTTGCCGCTGCAGCCGGCGGTCAAAAGCACCAGCGCAACAAAGCCTATCGCCAACAGGCTTCGCCATCGACGGCGGTCAAAACATCTGCGGTGTGATGGAAACATGACATCCATGCCAACGATACCATCCTGTAAGTCCAATACTTTATTTAAAGTAACATTGAACCGCTGCGTTTGGCATGCAATGCGAATTGTTTATAGGGATTATGAGGGATTATCCCACCCATCCCTCAGACCCGTATTTAGTGGGATGGTCGGGGCAGATCTTACCTCCCAAAGCTGCAGCCAGCGAAGATTGAGCTTGGACGCCGGGTTGCGGCTGAAGCCCACACGACCCCAAAGTTCGACGTCAGGGGGCGGGCAAGCCGGACGCCACCCCGTGAAGGCGGGTATCGATTTTCCGACATTGATCTTCAAGCATTGGGTTTTTTGGGGCCGACGGCCTTCTGTCTGGCCGCGCGCATCGGGTGCATCGGAAGGCCCATCGCTTCGTCCTGCCGGTTCGGGATCGGCAGGACCGCCGAATCTACCCGTCCTTGGGGCCGTAGAGAACTTTCTTTTTCGCATCGATCAACTGCTGGTGATGCAGACGCAGCAACCGTGCGAGTTTATGCATGAGGTAGTCTTCATGCTTGTCCAAATGGCCGTCAATATAGACAATGCGCCACAGTATTTCGATAATGGCGACCTTCTCGTCCATACTGTAGTTGGCGTTGATCAGGCGCGCGAACTGCCAGTAGTCCACACTTTGCTCCAGTTCCGTCTCCGCCGCGGCGATCATGGCGGCCGCGTTTTCGGGGGACAATCCGTATTTGTCCTGGAGGATCGCGATGACCGCCGCCATTTCATCCGCCGAAAAAGACTCGTCGATCCGGGCCATCTCGACAAACAGGGCGCATACGGCCATTTTCAGATCGTGCGCATTATCCCCGGATCGGCCAGGATCCGTCTTGGTATCCACAGGGCTGAAAAAGCGTTTGACGACGTCGAGCATAACCGTTCCCCTCCTTTGACTGTTTGGCAGCGATCACCGGCGGGCCGGCGTCGCTTAATGTCGCATCTACCCCGTCATGGACCTGATGACGCGGTCGCAAGCGCGCGATGCAACAATTTGCTTGCATATTCATTCGATGGATATAAGATGTGAACCTTTATCGATCGACCGTACCCGGGGGAGCTGTGCGGTCCTTTACCACCAAAACGTGCATACCCCCGCCATGCCTTAACGGAGTGTAAAATGAAGACTTATGATGTTCGCGTCAAGGAGTTCATCCCGCTTGTGGCGCCGGCCGTTTTGAAAACGGAATTGCCGGTGTCTGACGAATCCGCCCGGACCGTCGTCCAGGGCCGTCAGGCCATCCAGGATATCATCGACAAGAAAGACCCCCGCATGCTGGTCGTCACCGGGCCTTGCTCGATTCATGACGAGGGAGCGGCTCTGGAGTATGCCCGACGACTGCAGGCCTTAAGCCGCGAAGTACAAGACACCATGCTGCTGGTGATGCGGGTTTATTTCGAAAAACCCCGCACCACCGTCGGGTGGAAGGGGCTGATCAACGACCCCAACCTGGACGGCTCCTGCGACATGTCGCAAGGGCTGCGACGCGCGCGTGAACTGCTGATGAAGATTACCGCGATGGGGCTTCCCACGGCCACCGAATTGTTGGATCCGATCACGCCCCAGTACATCGCCGGCCTGGTTTGCTGGACCGCCATCGGCGCCCGCACCACCGAATCGCAAACCCACCGTGAGATGGCCAGCGGTCTGTCCATGCCTGTGGGGTTCAAGAACTGCACCGACGGTAGTCTCACCAACGCCATCAACGCCATGATCGCCGCCGGTTCGCCACAGAGTTTTCTGGGCATCGATCCTCGGGGGCAGACCAGCGTGGTCACGACCACCGGCAATCCCTACGCCCACATCGTCCTGCGCGGCGGCGGCGGACGCCCGAATTTCGATTCCGTCAGCATCCGCGAAGCCGTTGATCTTCTGAAGGCCAAGGGTCTACCGGAAGCCATCGTGGTGGACTGCTCCCACGAAAACTCGCGCAAGCGATTTGAAGAACAACCCGTTGCCTGGCGGGACGCCGTCAAACAGCGTCTCAGCGGCACAGACGCCATTATCGGCATGATGCTCGAAAGCCATCTGGAGGAAGGCAGGCAGGACAACACCGGCGATCTGGGGAACATGCATTACGGGGTTTCGATCACGGACGCCTGTATCTCCTGGCGCACCACCGCCGAGTTGATCCGCGCGACCCACGCTCAGCTCAAGGCGGCGTGATCGGGTCCTGCGCCTGAATCCGCCCCGATGGTTTTTGCCCGCTACAGGGCGGACGACGTTGCCGATCGGCGGCCATCGCTCACAGCACCTTGAGCTGCTCGACGATAGTGGCGGTGGAGGGATGATCAGCGGGATCCTGGCTGTCGTAACGGTACGCAATACGTCCGTCGGATTCGACGATCACAACACCCGGGAGTTGGCGCACATCCCCCTCCGGCAGGCCCATGGTATGTCCCTGAGCCATGGCGGCAATGCCCCGCAGGGCCATGGTCGGAGAGAAAAAACCCAACGGCGACATGCGTTCGATGCTGAAGTCCCGGTAGAGGTGTTGATCGGGGTCGCAGATCATTGGAAAAGGAACGTTGAAACGTTCGATGAATTCTTGGGTCTGCGATGCGGTTCCCATACCCACCAAAACGACATTGCCCCCGGCTTGGCGAATGTCCTCCTCGGCGTGACGCAACTGCGCCACCTGCTCACGGCAGAACGGTCAGCCCAAATGGCGCAGAAAGACGAGTACCAAACGTCCTTCCTGCCAGAAGGCGCTTAGGTGCTGTCGCGACCCGTCGGCCAGATTGACCAGTGTATCGGGTGCATCTGTTTGTGTCTCGGTCATGGTGCCAATCTCCTCGTCCGGGTTAAAGCCGCCGGCGCCTTTCACAATCCCGGAATGACTTGCGGGCGCCTTGACCTCAGGTGAAATTACAAATCATGCTGTCGTTCGGAATGTAGGTCCGACGCGGTAGTGAGGCGTCTTGGGCAATATAGCCCGGCACGGCCACTCCCGAGTCGAACAGTGCGTAGTTGACGAAAGTCCTGCCGTCGATGCGCACCTTCATGCCTGGCTTGGGCGCTTTGAGCGGCACCACGGCATAGACCGCGGCATATTTTTGCTTAAGCTCGGGGTGCCCCATTTTTTCGGCGGTCTCGCCGATATTAACCTCGACATAATTGCGGGCGCAAGCCATGATGTCGTCTTGGTATTCCTTGCTGATGGTGTCGATGATCTGATCGAGTTTGGTTTTCATTCCGATTTCCTCTCGTTTCAATATTCGTCTTGGGTACCATGCCGATGATCGATCCATCACGCGTCGACCGCCAGCAGCGGATCAGGTCATCCAGCGAGATACCGCGTTGCGTTCCAGTGTAAATTCTCGCATCCAGGGCGCCTCACCGTCTATTTGTCGGGGTAGCGCGTATTCACGGAAAAAACTTGACGCATGCGTTCCTGCACAAGCGCCTCCTGGCGCCGACGGTTGTCGTATGCTTCCCGCCAGGTGAGTGCCGCCTCCCGCTCCCAGTTCACGAAAGACTGCAGGAATGAGCGCATACCGCCGCGCCAGGGATAGAACGCCCATATGGCCGCTCCTGAGAACTGAAAGCGCGCTTCCTGAAAGATCATGGTCCCCCGTCCGCTGGGTTCCAGACGAATCGTGCCGTAGTGGAACGTCTGTCCCGCCTCGTCAGGATTGAGAAGTTCGAAATCCAGGCGATACTGGCTGGCGTAAACATTCGTTTGCCAGCGAAAGAGCTTTTTGGCGTTGTGTGCATAACGGTTTTCGGTCCTAACGGCATTTCCTTCCCGGCCGACGAAACGATGTGTCTTGATGTGGGGGTTTCCGGTCAGGAAATCATTGTCAAAATCCGTTTTGAACTGCCAGTAGATCTCGAGAGGCAGGTCCACGCAATAGGTCATACGATACCCTTCTCCCTCTCCACGGGGGAAGTGAAGGCGTTCGATCATGACTGAATTTTCGGGACCGCGCGCCAAACAGTCACTGGCGACACAGGATTCATTCAGATCGAAGAACATCCCGATGGTCACTGCCGTAACTAGTAACACTCGATATGTCTGCAGTCGCATGACATTCACCGCAAATCCCAAGGAACGACGATCTCTGGCTTTACGTGGGCGATTCGATTAATATTTTATGTTAAATCATTCGATTTAACATGCAAGCACGGTTAATTCGGAACAATCCCGGTATTAAAAACTATCACTGCCCTTGTGATGACAGTAATGGTGACATGTGATAGTAAGCACAATCAACCGAACGAAAATACTCGACCGCAATCCCCCATGTCGGGCGCACCGCTAAACGATCCGCAAACCGGAAAAAGGAGGCAGGCCAATGACGGAGTACGAAATTATCGCCGATCCGAAAGACTATGGCATCGAAGCGATGGTGGAGGGATTGGGTGGCAGCACGATCGATTTTCCGACTGCCGAGCGGCAGAAGTGGGCCGTAGAGGTGGGCACCTTCGCCGAGCGGCTTTTGGCATTGAGCGACAAAGCCAAGGGCCTTCAGGAGTGGCTCGGAGGCGCGCACGCCATCAAGGCCACACCGGCAAGTCTGAAAACGCTTAAAATCCAGTTTTTCAAGATCAACGATGCCCTTGAAAATTCTCTGGCGCTGGTAGAACGCCTCGAAGCGGACATCGTCCCCGCCATCAAATCAAACGGCTGAAGGCGCGCGTAAACAAACCGCTCGCCGCTGATTCTCCTTCGCCAACAAAAACGGGAAGGCCGGCGTCTGCGCCGCCTTCCCCTTCACTGACCAACCATCCATTTTACTGTCCCCACATGGTTGCGCTGCGGCGCACGGCATCCGCGCTGTTCGGGCGGGGCCGGCAAGCCGCTTGGCTGACAGGCATCTACGGCGACGGCCAGCCGGGCGTCAAGTTTTCAATTGGCCGTTGCTGCGGGTCGTGATGTGGAAAACCGGCGGATGATCGAGGTGGCGTTTGACGGTGCACATCCCGGCGGCGCGGATAACGGCCCACCGGTATTTATCGGGGAAGCCTTCGGGCAGAGAGACCTCCAGATGGATATTTTCCACCCGATGGGTCTCTGCGTTCCAATCGTTGGTCAATCATTAGCGTCGGATTGTGAGCGGACCGGTAGGCCGCCAGCAGGCCAAGGAACGTATCGAACAGCAGCCGCCTGAACGTGATGTTGCGGTGCGTCACCATCGGGGTGGAGGGTCGGCGTTTGCGGACCGGTCGGTTGCCTATGGTTCCCGTCGGCATACGGCCGAAGGCGCTCTCGGGTGCTGATGGGTTTCGCGCTTGATCCGTCATTATTCGTGATTAAAATTTTTCATGTAATAGGTACGTGCGGACACAACATAATTTGGTACCATACCAAAGGAAACACAAAATGGATTTCACCACCGACATCTTCAACATCTTTGATCACGATGAAAACTTTCGCGAGATCATGAAACGGCTCCTGGAGGCCTCGATTGCCGAATCCTTCAACGGAATCGTGATCACCGAGACCGGTCCGGGCTATCCGATCGTCTATGCCAATGCCGCCTTCAGCGAAATGACCGGCTACGCACCGGATGAAATCATGGGGCAATCACCTGCCATTCTGCAGGGCCCCAAAACCGACCCCGCAGTGGTCGAACGCCTGAGCCGCGATATTCAAGCCGGCAAACTTTTCCATGGCAGGGCCATCAACTATCGCAAGGATGGATCGGAATTCATGATGGAATGGAAAATCGTGCCGATACGGAATGCATTTGACGATATCACCCATTTCCTGGCCATTCAGAAAGATGCCTCGCCGCAGAGTTAAGCCGCACCGATGCCTATCCAAGAAAGTGAACGCCACCCCCAGTCACCATTGCCCAACTGTGACGTCATCAGCGGCGGGTGCCACAGGGGAGGTGGTGACCCCTTCCGACGGCATCGACCAGGTCACCACCACGAATTGTACCCGAATTGAACAGCGTTCATGGCCCCATCAACTCGTTGCGGTCCTGGGCCTCATGACGATAGCACTCGCAGCATCGATGATTGCCTGTGAGCGCGGGCCGCAGACACATCACCCTGAAACGACCTTAGCGGAAAAGAAAATGCCCCCACCGACAACAACTACAACACAGCCGATGCGTCCACCCATTGACCTCATGGTAGCCTCTGACCTGCAAACCGCCACCTTCGCCCTGGGCTGATTCTGGGGTCCGGACGCCCGGTTCGGGAGTCTTGAGGGCGTCGGGCGTACGCGGGTGGGCTATGCCGGCGGACGCCAGCCCCACCCCACGTATCGACGCCTGGGGGACCATACGGAAACGATCCAGATCGATTTCGATCCTGTACGGATCGATTATGAGACGCTGCTGGAACACTTCTGGGCGAGCCACAACCCGACCCGCCCGCGGCCGACTCAGTATCAATCAATCATCTTCTACCATGACGACACCCAGCGGCAACTGGCCGAGGCGTCGTTAGCGCGTGAGACCGCTCGGCGCCAGACGGTCCTGCACACCGACATACGGCCCTTCTCGTCATTCGACCGCGCGGAAGACAACCACCAGAAATACTACCTGCGCAGGGAAGTCGACCTGATGCGGGAGCTGGAAAAATTTTACCCGGACGATCGCGACCTGGTGGATGCCACCGCCGCGGCCCGCATCAATGGCTATCTGGCGGGTTTCGGCGACAGGCAGGCCCTCATCACGCACGGGGATCGGCTGGGACTTTCCACCGGGGGCCGTCGCCGCGTGCTGGAACGCTACGCCTGGCGGCATTGAACCTGGGGGATCTCAGGAAGCCGCCGTCGGACCTACCATCAATCGACCCGGCACTCCTTGCCTTTGCGCAGACGGTGGAGACTGTTGCGCACCAGATTGGCCACCGATCCCAGACGAGGACGTTTCCGGTCGGTGCGGAAAATTTCCTCAAGGGAAATGTGCGGGTCGCGCGCCGGGCTGCGCATGTACTGGCGCAGAGCCTGCAAGCGCCGGATCATTTCGGCCTCGATCACGGTCCGCAATTCGGATTTGATGGCCAGGATATCCTGCTTGATGTTCGCTGGCTGTCGCCGTCGGTGACATTTGGACAATTTATACTGGATTCGGATCTCCGCCAGATGGTTGACCTTTTCCTCGTATGTGGGGTCCAGCCACAACACTTCGGGAACAAGGTCGCCGAAGTGGGTCACGCCCAGGATGTCCTTGCCCTGACTCCAGTAGTTCTCCAGGTAGTCGATCTCGAGATCCCGGTAATTCTGCAGCGGCATATACATCCGGCGCAGGTGTAAAAGAACCTTTTCGGTTTTTTTCTTGTGACCGCCGATGATGACGGATCCGCCGATCTCGCCTTTTTTGACCCCCCGGGTCCAGGGGGCGCCGGTGATGCCGAAATCGTTGAAAACCGGGATCATCAGCAGGGCGGAGATGGTATTGAGCGCCAGAGCATAACCGGCCGACGGTCCGCCCACGTTGTAGGAGGCCGTCAAAAGCTGGTGGTGGATGGTGTAGTGATCCAGGAACTCACCAAAGAGCCGCGGAATACTGATTTTGGGTTGCAGATTCTGCAGGTAATTCTTCACCAATGTCAGGGCCTCCTGGGCCGACTGCTGGGTCATCTTGACCGACATGTCCAACTCGGCCGCGCCCGGGGCCGCTGTTGAAACCGCCCCGGTCACGAGGACTTTCTCAGGTGCCATCTTGTAGTTCAGGCTGGTGGCGATGGGCAGCAGCACACCGGTGACGTCATTGGCCCCGACACCGACGATAAACCCCACCTGGGGCTCCTCGCTCAATTCGGACTCGAGAAATTCGTCCAACTGGACCTTGCCCTTTTTCACCGGACTCTGCGAGATCTCGCTGCGGGCGGAATCCAGGTGCGAAACCTTGAGGGGATAGTCTTCGGGCTTGTGGATGTCGGCGATCAGCCCCACCACCTGTTCATAGTCGCGGATGAAGCGCCGCGGTTCATCCCGGACGGATTTGACCGCTTCCGGCGGCGCCTCGATGGCCTCGAGCAGGCCGAGCAGGGTTTTGAGGTTGAATTTGATGAAGTTCAGGTTTTCTTCATCGGAATGCGCTCCGATGTCCCGCAGGCGCAGCAGGATCTCGTATTCGGTGCTGCGCAGCGAGCGCGCTTTTTCGACAAAAGCCGTAAAGTCCGCAGGCGTGTTGCAGATGTTCTTGGCCGCCTCGACCACCATCTCGACTTCGAGCCCGGGGGCCAGCGGCACCCCCACCAGGGCAGCCTCGACAATGGCCTCGATGTCGCGCTTGCGCAGGTGCCCGGTAATCTCCAGGACCTTGAGCCGCTTCGACCTGATCAGGGCCGGGTCCAGGATGTCCAGGCGGTTGGTGGTCAGTACGGTGAACACCCGATTGATCGGGACCTCGCCGTCGATCAGGCTCAGGAACTTGTTGGTCAGTTTGTCCTGGGGCGATCCCCCGGAGCTGCTGCGCTTCGGGGCCAGGGCGTCGCCCTCGTCAAAAAAGATGACCGCCGGGGCGATCATCTTGGCGATGTCATAGACCTTGCCGAGATTGTCCACCGCCCCTTCCACCGGATTGCTGGGATCCTGAAGGGCGGTGGCACTGGTGGCGATGTCGTGTACCGATTTGTTCTCGCTCAACCACGTGCGCGCCAGGAAGGTCTTCCCGCCGCCGGGCGGGCCGTTGAGAACGACACCCTTCTCTTCGCTGACGCCGTATTGCAGGCAGTTGTTGGCCATCTCCGAGAAGACGTATTTGACTTCGCCAATATACTCTTCCCACTTGACGCGGCGATCCATATGGTCGACGACTTTTTTGTAAAGATCCCCGTAGGAGTTTTGGGCCACCAGCTCGAAGGCCCGTCGCACCAGATCGGCGTCATCCAGATAGTCCGGGCGGAAATCGCTCTTGATCTGGATCACCGAGTGGATCAGTTTGCGCACGTAGGCCGGGGTGGTCACCAGGGTGCGCTCGCGGAACAACCCGAAGACGCTCTCGACCGCGCGGTCGAGGTCCGCCAGGGTCAGCCGGGGAGCAGAAGCCCGCTGCTCGACGACGGGCGACACTTCAATGCGGGTATCGTTGCGCAGGAGTTCGATCCGGATGACTTCGCGCAGGTTGGCGTGGTTCTTCCAGTACTCGGAGATATCGATGATGATTCCCTTTTCAACAAAACGTCGGTAGATGGCCGCGTCGATGCGCTCGGGCTGGTCCGTCGTGGCGATCAGGACGCAGTCACGCCGGCCGGTGGCAATCTCATCGAGCACGATGTTGGAGGCATCCACGAGGGTCCGCTGCTGGCGCTGGACCCCGCTTTGATCCTCGTTGGCCTTGCCGAATGCGCTATGCGCCTCCTCGATGTGACGGATGGCCGCCTTCTTGGGATCCCCCATGGCTTTGCGAAAATAGTTTCCCGGTTCGCCGGCCAGCGCGGTCTGATATTCGTTGGGCGTCACGACGGAATAATCAACGGGCAGGCCCTGCTCGCCCAGTTCGTTCAGATTCAGGGCAATGCGGCGTTTGAAGATCCGGCTGATGATGGGGAGGCGCCCCAGTCCCTGGTAGAAACGGGTGCGGTTGCGCCGCGATATTTCAAACGCCAGATTGGGGTCGATTTCTTCGATGGTTTTCCAGAATGGCTGGTCGGCCAGAATTTCTTCTTTCTTCTGTTTGAGGTCAACCTCCGGCAAAACGGCGTTGGCGAAAATGACGTCTTCGATGACCCGCTCCACGGTGGCCGACTTGCCGCTGCCGCTGGGACCGGTGATCAGCACCAGAGGCGACTTGGGCACCTGGGGATCGGCGAGATATTCCTTGCGGATATGGGCCCGGTAGATCTTCTCGAACAGTTCCTGCAGTTCCAAAGGAACATGAATGTCCTCAAGTTCCTTGTCGAGCAGCGCCAGCATCAGCATGTGGTCGCGGGCCGATATTTCTTTATCCAGAATCTTGTTCCAGGCGTCCTGCGGATTGCGCTGTCCCGAAATCTCGAAGCGCATCTGCCAGTCGGTGATGACCTCGGGGTCGTTGAGGATTTCAAACCGTTTGTCATGTTCGGCCTGCAACAGGGCCACGGTGGCGTCCGCCAACATATTGATCAGGCTGGTCTTCGGCCGGTATTGGTTGAGACGCGCCCGCATGAAAGCGCGGCTTTCGTAAGGCCAGGAACCAATCAGGTCCTGGATTTCCTCGATTCTGCGCTCCGGCAGACGGACATATTTGGTCTGCCGGGTGATTCGCCGTGCCATGGCTATTCTCCTTCCGACGGCTTGGGCGGCGCCGGAGCCGGAAGGGCCAGCGAAGTCTGACCGGGTGTATTCTGAATGACCATCGTGTTCTGCCCTTCCTGGTTCTTCTCGTAGGCGGCGGCCCATTGCTGCTGGACTAAAAATTGCAGTATAGCCCGGTCGGTCGAACCGTCCGGGCGGCCAACCCCACTTTGAAGCGCCTGGACCCCTTCCAGATAGGCGGCGTAAAGTTTACGGATCCGGCTGGCTTCCTGATCGGCAGCGTAGTTCTCGGCTTCGGCAATCAATTCACGCCGTTTCTTCTCCTCGGTGGCCGCCACCAGTTTATCGCCGAAGCGGGTTTCCTTGAGCACGAAACTGACCACCTCGATTCCGTATTTTTCTTCCAGGGTCGGCCCGCCAACATTGATCGGCCGCTTCTTCAGGGCTTTGAAAATCTCTTCCTTGATCTTCTCGCGGTCGCTGATCAGGTTGTTGACCGCCTGAGCCTGCAGGATATCCTTGACGATACCGTCATAATCCCCCAGCAGCAGATGCTGCGGCTGCAAATTCTCGATGGCCCAGCGTTGCAGGTCGCGTATGCGGTAGGTCATCAGGGCCGATGTCCACAGAGCGACGTTTTCGCGTGATATGATCCGCATCGGTTCGGTCGCTCCGCCCAGGTAGAGTTCCTGGTTCATCAACGGCACTTCCTGCTCGATGCGCGTAAAAAACGGCAGACGCAGGTGCCAGCCCACATCGATGACCGCTTCGCGATCCCCTCCGAACCGTTCCAGGACGACCGCATAGTTTTCTTTGACCTTGTAGAATGTCTTGGTGGCATAGATCAGCGCCGCCAGTCCATAGATAAGGCCGCACAACATGGCAAAGGCGAAAACCCTGCGTACGACGGTTTTGACATACGCTCGGCGAATGATTTTCTGCGAAATCTGATCGGCCATGGTTACCTCACTGGGCGTTGGAAAATAATTAGCTTCTTAATATATAATTAGCTTATTAATATAATGGCGAAACAGTGCCTTGACACCGTCAGGCGTGCGGATGGGTGCGGGCTGGTGCCTATCGATGGGGCCACCGCTCCGCATTGTCCGGCCCTGCCGGTGGGTGCTGGCAACACGGCCATTCCGTGCCATCCTGTGAGCGTCGGTTTGGGGTTCAGCATTGCGGAGGATCACCCCTGGCCGGCAATCGCCCCAGATCCAGACTGCGCCTGAATCTGCACCTGGTGCTGAATTCCCGCTCCGGAACGCTTCGGAAGAGGACCGTCTTCCGGTATCTTGAACCGGCTGGTCAAAGAAAGGCCAGGGTCATACCCCGGCAATGTTGCATCGAAACGGTTGGAGGGTTTACCGCCTTATGCCGCCCGGGTGCGGATTGGGCCGACTGAAGTCCAGCGGGCATTTCACGGCGGTGATGTCAATCGCAGCCCGATGAAACCGGCGGAATATGGGAACGATACCCATGCATTTAACAAAAATCAAATAATGAATTTTATTTTTTTTCGATTTCGGTGCTCTCTGTCCGCCACGGCGTTTAAAACCTCTCGCCGGCTTTTCCTGCTCTCGAAGAGCATCACCTATTTAGCATATATTTCCAGATAGTTTTGAAACACGATTTCTTTTCGTGTCCGGAAAATCAAAAAATGATTAATTAATGAATAAAATTCACTTGACAAATTATATCCAGTAAATGTATTCAGTTTTACATATTTTCGGCCATTCATGCGATTGCTGGTCTAAATTCGGTTCAACCTATTGTTTTATTTATGCTTATTGCGATCGACAAATTTCATTTCAGACGCCCCGCGAATAATGAGCATGTGATCGCCACGCTTCACGTTCCACATCGGTGGCCATCGCAACAGTCTAATGCCATTCCGCCTGAATCGCTCATGCCGGCGGGTGTCTGGACCGATTTTTCTGCCGTTCTGGAAAGCCCTTCGGGGCTTTTTGCTTTTTTTAAGGTGGACCAAGGCGGCAGCGTGCCACCGCCCATCGGCGCGGCCGCCCGTCCGCTCAGATCATCTGGTCTTGCGTGTGGTTTTTATCATTAACTTTCAACGAATGGGGGTGGGGTATGAGCCAATCTGAAACTTCCGAAGCTCAAATCGCTGTTCACTGGCAGGAGG
>JASJBQ010000046.1 GCA_030066455.1 Desulfobacterales bacterium | reverse complement strand
GCTAGTCGACGCCCTTTCCAGGCCCGCAGGAGTAGCCTGGAAGGACGGTAGCTTAAGCCGCTACGGCGTAGTTATAATCGTCTGCGATTATATTTAGTTTCCCGTCGTTTTACGAGCGGACAGGAAAGCTCGACATGCAGCCTATGCTTCTTTGCCCCCGTCGAACCCGTTTCGCCCCCAAATTTTGAAAGACCGAATTCAAGCTGCAAGCCTGAAGAGAATCCCGCTTGTAGCACACGTTAATGCATCTTACAAGCCGATTCATATATTCAAACGTAAGGGTAAAATATTGAAATGTCAACAATATTGGATTTCTGACGAGATTGGAACTGCCGGACTACCTTCTGCCGCGGGCCAACCGGGTATAGGAATCGATGGCCAATGCCGACGTTTCCGGCGGTAGGGTGACTGTTTTGTCAAAAGTCCACGTCGGGCGGAAATACGACGAGCGCGTCTTGAAGCCTGAGGAGTAAAGGGCCCTGCGCAGAATTACCTTGCCGTCGGATTCAAGTGCCATCAGATAAACGTTGGCAATCAAACTTCCGCGTCGCATGCCAACAATGCTGCCTTGAACGTGCAGGGTCACCTCATTGGAGGAAGAGGGCTGCCGCGTATAGGCGTAGTCCACGACCAATTCACCGGTATCGGCTGTTCCCGCGTGCGGCCCTCCTTCCAACAGCGGAATCCGTCTATCAGGCGGCATGGTTTTGTCGAACACTGGCTGGCCGTCGCTCTGGCAGGCTGCGAGCAGGATAACCGTCAGAAAAAGGGTGATCGCAATACGGGCATTGCCGCGCCATGTCGAGCCGTGCAGCTTCTGGGCATCCCTGCGCGGGTTGGGACAAGGGCGGGGGCACTTGTCATTTGGGGGGGTTAAGATGCGTGGTGTCATCATTTCGGTCCTGCGGTCTGAAAGTCGGTGGAAAACGTGACAGGTCGCAAGGCGTAAGGATCGTAGACGTCAAGGCATGCCTGCCCCCCTTTTGAACTGGGGTGAGCCAAGAGACTATCCTTTTACCCGATTAGTTATTTTATGCATCGGCGGCTTACATGCAACCGGGGAACGGTCTTGGGGCCGGGGTGGAGACCGACCCGGAAGGGGCGGGCGTGAGCGGTGAAGGGCCGGGGCGAGGCCGTGTAATTGTGTGGCCGGGGTGGATGTCAGCGATATTGGCGCATGGCCCGCTGCAGGTCCCGCTGCTCCTCCCGCCGGCGGATGGTCTCGCGCTTGTCGTGTTTCTTCTTCCCCCGCGCGAGAGCCAAAAGCAGTTTGGCCTTCCCGTTCTTGAAATAGACCCTTACGGGAATCAGGCTGTAGCCGGCCTCGTTGACCTTGCCGTAGAGTTTTTTGATTTCGGCCTTGTGCAGCAGGAGCTTACGGGTGCGCCGCGGTTCGTGGTTGTTGTAATAGGCAAAAGGGTAGGGGCCGATGTGCATGTTGTGCACCCAGACCTCGCCATTGTGGATGCGGGCGTAGCTGTCGCGCAGGTTGCAGCGCCCGCGGCGCAGGGATTTGACCTCGGTGCCGCGCAGGGCCATGCCGGCCTCGAACTTGTCTTCAATGAAGTAGTCGTGGCGGGCCTTGCGGTTTTCAGCGATGATCTTGATGCCTTCGGATTTCATGGGATCGGCTCAAGGGCAGGGGCCGCTGCGATCGTTTGCGCCGTGGCGTATAAGAGTCAATCCTGATCCTCCCCGTTGGTCAATATCAAGCCGTAGCGTTCAGTGGCCCGGCGGTTGATTTCGTCGGCATCGTTCAAATTGACGATTTCCTTCACGAATCGTTGGGCGTCCTGTGTTGACAGCCGTCGCACCATACGCTTGACCACCGGAATGGCATGGGGATTCATGCTCCACTCGGTGATGCCCAGACCCAGGAGAAAGGGCACGTGGACCGGTTCACCCGCCATTTCACCGCACATGGCGATGCTGATGCCGGCTTTGTGGGCCTCGTCGGCCACGTGCTTGAGCATCCGCAATATGGCGGGGTTGAGCGGTTCGTAAAGGTAGGCCACATTGCGGTTGCCGCGGTCGATGGCCAGTGTGTACTGGATCAGGTCGTTGGTGCCGATGCTGAAGAAATCGCACATGCGGGCCAGTTGGTCGGCCATGACCACGGCCGAGGGCACCTCGATCATGACCCCCACTTCGATGTCGCGATTGTAGTTCTCGCCGTCTTTCTCGAGGGAATCGGCGGCCTCCTCGAGCAGGGTCCTGGCCTCGGCCAGTTCGCTGCAATTGGCGATCATCGGAAAGAGGATGCGCACGTTGCCGTAGGCCGCCGCCCGCAGGATGGCCCGCAACTGGGCAATGAAGACGTCCCGGTTCTGGAGGCAGTAGCGGATGGCCCGCAGGCCCAGCACCGGATTGACCTCGCTGTCGCTGCCGGCGTATTTCAGGGCTTTGTCGCCGTTGATGTCCAGCGTGCGGATGGTAACCGGTTTGGGAAACATCACCTCGACCACGTCGCGGTAGCTGTCGAAGAGTTCGAACTCGCTCGGGAAGGTGGCGCGGTTCATGTACTGGAATTCGGTGCGGTAGAGGCCGATACCGTCGCCCCCGTTGTCGATGACCGAGACGACCTCCTCGGGCAGTTCGATATTGCCCTGGACCACCACGTCCTGCTCATCGGCCGTGCGGGCCTGGATGTGGCTTTCGCGGATGATGCGCGCGCGATAGGCCTCGTAGCGCTCCTTGCGCTCTTCGTATTCGACCAGGACGTGGTCTTCCGGGTTGACGATCACCACCCCTTCCGTGCCGTCGACGATCAGGATGTCGTCGGTGCGGATCAGGGCGGTGGCATTCTCCAGCCCCAAGACGGCGGGGATGTCGAGCGTACGCGCAATGATGCCGGTGTGCGAGGTCTTGCCGCCCATGTCGGTCAGAAACCCCATGATGCGCTCGAGTTGGATCTGGCTGGTGTCGGCCGGCGAGAGGTCCCGTGCCACGAGGATGACGCGTTTGTCGATGTCGGCGATCTTGACCTGCTCCGCTCCCGTGAGCTGGTGCATGATGCGGTCGGAAACCTGGACAATGTCGGACACCCGCTCCCTGAGGTAGTCGTCCTCCATGGTCTGGAACATGCTCTTGATATCACCGACCACGTTCTTGAGGGCCCACTCGGCATTGACCTTGTCGCGCTCGATGGTCTGGATGCTGCGCCCGGAGAGCATCTTGTCGTCGAAGAGCAGGAGATGGGTTTCAAGGATATTGGTCTGCTGCTGGAGGTCTTCGGGCATTCCCTCGAGGATATGCTTCAGCTCATCCTTGGCGTCGACCACCGCTTTTTTGAACCGGTTGATCTCGCTCTGGATGCTGTCGTCGTGGATAAAATACTTGGGGACCACCTCGACGCCTTCGCGGTCAACGAGATAGGCCTTGCCGATGCAGATCCCGGGCGCGGCCCCGATCCCCTTGAGTTGAACTTCTTTGGTTAACGTTGACATTGCTGGTTTCTATTCCCCGAACCCGGTTTGCACCAGATCGGCAATGGCATCCAATAGCGGTGTGTCGTCGGCGTTTTCGATCTCGATCTCTATCCGGCTGCCGCAGGCGGCGCCCAAGGTAAGGATGTCGATGATGCTGGCCGCATCCACCGTTTCCCCCTCATGGCGCACCCAGACTTTGTGCTTTGCATTCTGAGCGATCTCGGCTATTTTGGCAGCCGAACGGGCGTGCAGACCGAGCTCGTTGATGATGGTCAGCTTCCTTTGCAGCACATTTTGCGGATGATTCATTCAAAAACGTATTCGTATTCGGGTGGATTTAAAAAATCGGTTCTATACCGGAAATCGAACGCGATGGCAACCTCGGCGGCGATTTTGTCGGCGGCCAGTTCCGCCCGAAGGTTGAGGACCCGCGGTCTCGACATTAAGGCCTTGAAATCCAGATTGAAAATGATTTTCAGGGCATCAAGCGCGCCTTGATTGGCCCGATGATACGCATCCGGCCTGCATCCATGAAGGCCTCCTGAGGCCTTCGAAACGATGGCCAACCCCTGAATTGCGGAAAGGATCGGCAATGGAACGACAGTTCGTGATCGATGACCTGAAACTGGGGGAATCCTGGCGCTTGTTCCGGATCATGGGCGAATTTGTGGAAGGCGTGGAGGCCCTGCACGACATCGGGCCGGCCGTTAGCATCTTCGGGTCCGCACGCACGTCTCCCGACGATCCGGTCTACAAGCGGGCCGTGGCCGTGGCCGCCGCCTTTGCACGCGAAAATTTCACCGTCATCACCGGCGGGGGCGGGGGCATCATGGAGGCGGCCAACAAGGGCGCCGCCGAGGCCGGCGGCACCTCGGTGGGCCTCAACATCAACCTGCCCCACGAGCAGACCCCCAACCCTTATGCCAATATTCAACTCAATTTCCATTATTTTTTTATCCGCAAAGTGATGTTTGTCAAATATGCCATGGCCTACGTCATCATGCCCGGAGGCTTCGGGACCCTGGACGAACTGTTCGAAGCCGTCACCCTGATCCAGACCCAGCGCATCCGCCCGCTGCCGGTCGTCCTCGTGGGGAGCCACTACTGGAACGGCCTGGTGGACTGGATACGCACCCGGCTTCTGGATGACCAGATGATCTCCCCGGAGGACATCGACATTCTGCAGGTGATCGACGATCCGGAGGAGGTGGTTCGGGCTGTCAAAAAGGTGGTCATCCTCTAGTGGCAGGCCAGAAATGGCATCTTTCGGCCCCGGGCGGCGTTCTCGCCTCCTGCCACTCCTCGACGTAGCCTTGGCTACGCCTGCGGGCGTCAGATCGGCTGTGGCCTGGCCCGGAACCAAAATCTACCATTTCTGACATCCCACTAAAAGGCGGTTTCGTAATCAACGCAATCTCGGCGTTGCCCGGCGTGCTTCGTTGCTGCGGCGTACCGATGTACGCCTGCGCCTCAGGATTTGTGCGCCGTACCTTGCGCTTTTTACGGAATCGTCATGATGGTTTTTATGAAACTCCTTTAATACAATGAGTAGAGCGCAATCGCGGCGTGGCCCGCGCGGGTTTGTTTGCCCCGCTGTCTGATCCGGCCGTTGCGTGCACAAGAAGGGCGGCCGGGGATTTCGTTGTTGGACGCATGCGAAAAGAATCCTTGACCTTCGCCGGATGTATTGCCATATCTGCCGGGTGCGCCGTTTCGCGGAGGGCGGTTCATCATCGCTGCCCGACCTTAGCGACGGCGGGGGATACCGGGTAGCCCTATATAAAAGGAAGTGCCGCCGCTGGGGGCTCCGCCGATTCCGATCATGGTTTGGAAGGGAGTCGATCTAACGGCCGGTCGGTCAGGCACCAAGCGCCCCTGAGCGTGTCGCCGCAATGGGCGATTCGTTATAAATAAAATATATTTAGTCATTTAGATATCAATGTCGGTGAGTTAAAAACTTCTTGACTAAATGTGCAACAAATTATAGAGAGAAACCTACCAACTGAATTTCATTCAGTCAATGGCCGGTTCTGGATCGTGCGGTGAGGGAGTACCGCAAGCGGATATGACCCCAGGTGATGCGAAAGTCGATTGGCACCGGATGATGGCCAAACAACCAGCCCCGCCGCGGCGGCAGCGGGGGGCTTTCCCGGGCCCTTTCCGCCCCGTCGTTTCAGCCCTGATGGCGACCGTCCCCACCGGATGACCATCGGGGCTTCTTTTGAACCAACCCGTCATGGCAGATTTGCCGATCTCCCGAACGGGTAGCGAAAAGAGCGGGATACGCCAGATTGATGAATACGAAAACCGACCGTAATTCGCAGTCCGTTCTCCAGGTCAACGAGGCCACACTGGATTTCGGGGGATTACGCGCCCTGTCACGTGTCAACATGACCATCAATCCTGGCCTGATCACGTCTGTCATCGGGCCCAACGGCGCCGGCAAGACCAGCCTGCTCAACAGCATCTCCGGATTCTATCATTTGACCCGGGGCGATATCTACTACGGCGAACGTCGCCTGACCCAGGCCTCGCCGCACCAGGTGTCCAACCTGGGCATCGCCCGGGCGTTTCAGAACATCGAGTTGTTCAGCGGCATGACGGTGCTGGACAACCTGCTGCTGGCCCGCCACCAGAACCTCAAGTACAATTTTCTGCAGGCCCTTTTCTATTACGGTCGGCCGTCGCGTGTGGAAGCCGAGAACCGCGCCTATGTCGAGGACGTGATCGATTTCATGGAGCTCGAACCCTACCGAAAGAAGACGGTGGGCAGTCTCAGCTACGGGGTCCAGAAGCGGGTCGAGGTGGCCCGCGCCCTGACTTTGGGCCCCAATCTTCTGCTGCTCGACGAACCCATGGCAGGTATGAACATCGAGGAGAAGGAGGACATGGTGCGCTTCATCCTCGATATTCAGAAGGAGCGCGAAATCACCGTCGTGCTCGTGGAGCACGATCTGGGCGTGGTGATGGATATCTCCGACCAGATTTACGTCCTGGACTTCGGACAGTTGATCGGTGAGGGGAAGCCGGAGGAGGTGGCGGCGAATTCGAAGGTGATCGAGGCCTATATCGGTGAAGACTAGACGGATGCGTCATCGGCCCAATACCGGCGTTGCCCGGCGCACTTCGTCGCTGCGGCGTACCGATGTACGCCTCACTCCTCAGCGCTTGGGGCGCCTTGGTCTTGGGCCGATGACGCATCCGTCTGACGGGGTTGATGGGCGTGAGGGGGTTGGTTTTAGGCTCGGTGGCGTTGCCTGGCGCACTTCGTCGCTGCGGCTATCGATGGACACCTCGCTGCTCAGCTTTTGGGGCGCCCGGTTTTTGATAGAGACGCCTCTGACTTTATTCGGAAATTGATCGAGCGATAAAGATGGCTATCGGCGTATGGAAAACCATGACGAGTTGGTGAATTATTCGATTCCGCAGCTTCTGCGCTGGCGGGTCAAGCAGTCCGGCGACAAGGTTGCCTTGCGCGAAAAGGATTTCGGCCGCTGGAATGCCTATACCTGGTCCGACTACTACGATCATGTGCGCAAAGCCGGCCTGGGGCTGGAGAAGATCGGTTTCAAACCGGGCGACAAGATCGCCATCATCGGCGACAACATCCCGGAGCTGCTTTTCGTCGCGGTAGGGGCGCAGGCCGTGGGCGGCATTTCCGCCGGGCTCTACCAGTCCAGCCTGCCCGACGAGATCGAAGGCATCCTGAACTATATGGGGGTCAGCCTGGTCTTCTGCGACGACCAGGAGCAGGTGGACAAGCTGCGCGAGATCCGCGAGCGGATCCCGCGGGTGAAGAAGGTCGTCTACGAAGATCCGCGCGGCATGCGCAGTTACCGCACCGACGACTGGTTCATGGTCATCGATGACCTCTATCGTCTAGGGGAAGAGGCCCACCAGGCCGATCCCGACCGTTTCGAGCAGATGGTCGACCGGGGGCGTGCCGACGATGTCTGCCACCTCTGCCTGACCTCGGGCACCACCGGGCTCCCCAAGGGCGCCGAGATGATGCACCGCAACTATATCAACATGGGCGTGCAGATCACCAAGGTCGATCATCTGGAGCCCACGGACGAATACCTCTCCTTCCTGCCCTTCGCCTGGATCGGCGAGCAGATGAACGCCTTCGGGGTGGCCATGGCCACCGGGATCACCGTCAATTTCCCGGAGTCGGTGGAGACCGCCATGGAGGACCTGAAGGAGATCGGGCCGCATTTCATGTTCGGGGCGCCGCGGATCTACGAGACCATCCGCTCCCAGATCTGGCTCAAGATCGACGAGTCCTACGGCCTCAACCGCGCCTGCTACCATTATTTCATGAAGGTCGGGGAGCAGGCCGCCACCTACCGCATGGCGGGCAAATCCCTGCCGCCGTTTCTGGCCTTCAGGGCCTGGATCGGCAAGACCGTGATCTTCCGGCCGCTGATCAACCAGATCGGGTTTCTGCGCCTGCGCCGGGCCTACACCGGCGGCGCCGCCCTGGGACCGGACCTCTTCACCTTCTACCAGGCCCTGGGGGTCAACCTGAAGCAGATCTACGGCCAGACCGAAATCACCGGCATCGCCTACATGCACCGTGACGGTGACATCCGCAACGACACGGTGGGCATTCCCCTGCCGGAAACCGAATGCAAGATATCCGACGAGGGTGAGATCCTTTCGCGGTCACCCTCGGTCTGCCGAGGGTACTACGAACTGCCCGACAAGACCGAGGAACTCCTGGACGGTGGCTGGCTGCACTCCGGCGATGCCGGTTACATCGACGAGCAGGGGCACCTGGTGGTGATCGACCGCCTCTCGGACGTGATGCACAACCATCGGGGCGAGATGTTCAGTCCCCAGTTCCTCGAAAACAAGCTCAAGTTCAGCCCTTACATCAAAGAGGCCGTGATTTTCGGCGACCAGATGGAATTCGTCTCCGCCCTGATCAATATCGACGCCATCATCGTCGGCAAGTGGGCCGAAGACCGCGGGATTTCTTTCACGACCTATATGGACCTGTCGCTCAAAACGGAGGTGGCCGACCTGATCCGGGAACAGATCGAGACGTTCAACCGCACCGTGGAAAAGCCTCATTTCCGGATCAGACGCTGGGCCATGCTCTACAAGCTGCTCGACGTGGACGACGGCGAGCTGACCAAGACCGGCAAGATCCGGCGCAAGTTCGTGCGCGAGAAATATGTCGATCTCTACGACACCCTGTACAACGAGGCCATCGGTGAGAAGACGGTCGAAGCGCAGTTTCAGTATCAGGACGGTCAGACGACCACCGTCGAAACCCAACTGCCCTTTTACACCATGGAAGACGTTCGATGAGTTATTTTTTTCAGCTTGTGGTCAGCGGTATCGTGGTCGGGTCGATCTACGCGCTTTCGGCCCTGGGGTTCGTTCTGATCTATAAGTCCAGCCGGGTGCTCAACATCGCCCACGGGCAGATCATCGCGGCCGGGGCCTTTATCACCTACGCGCTGACGGTCTGGGCCGGGATCCCCATCGTTGTTTCGTTCCTGTTGAGTGTGGCCATCACCTTCCTGCTGGCCATGAGCGTGGAGCGCATCTTTCTGCGCCGTCTTATCGGCGAGCCCATCATTTCGGTCATCATGGTCACCATCGGGCTGATGTCGATCATCGACGGACTGGTCTACCTGACGCCCTTCGGCACCGAAAATTTCTCGTTCCCGGCCTTTCTGCCCAAAACGCCGATCACCTTCGGCGGGGTCTCGATTTCCTGGACCCAGTTGGTGGGGGTCATCATCACCACCATCCTGATCGGCAGTTTCTCCTGGTTCTTCAAGCGCTCCACCATCGGCGTATCGATGCGGGCGGTCTCCGACGATCAGCTGGCCTCGATGTCGGTGGGTATTTCGGTGCCCAAGGTCTTCGGGCTGGCCTGGGCCACGGCCGGACTCAGCGCGGCGGCAGCCGGCAGCATCATCGGCAACATCACCGGCCTGAATTTCGACACCCTGCACGCCTTCGGCATCACGGTGTTTCCGGTGGTCATCCTGGGCGGGCTGGACTCGATCATCGGGGCGGTGGTGGCCGGTATCATCATGGGGCTCATCCAGCAGTTCGCGGCCGGCTACCTGGACGGTCACTGGGGGCTTTACGGCACGGCCGATGTCCTGCCGTACATCATTCTCCTGGTCATCCTGCTTTTCAAGCCGCACGGGCTTTTCGGCATCCACGAAATCGAGCGAGTTTAGCCTATGTCTGCCAATCGTTGGTTTGCAACCGGTAATTTTTTCACAACGTACAAGGAAGAACAGCGCATCTTCCTGACGAATATTGACCGCCTGGCCTTCGCGCTCTTTCTGGCCGCCCTGTTCATCTGGCCACTGTTTTTCAAACTCAGCAACAAGTACATGCTGGTGATCGACAACATCCTGATCGCCATCGTGGCCATCTACGGCCTGAATCTGGTAACCGGCTACGCCGGGCTGATTTCCATCGGGCACGCGGCCTTCGTGGGGGTGGGGGCCTACACCCTGGCGACCTTTTCACAGCTGTTGGGCGACAGCCATGCGATCATCACCCATGCCTGGCCGTTGATGATCCTGATCTCGGGCGCTATGGGCGCGGCCTTTGGCGCCTTCGTGGGGCTGCCGGCCATCCGCATCAAGCATCTCTACCTGGCCATCGCGACCCTGTCCTTTCAGATGATCTTCCAGTGGGTGATCAATTTCCTTAAATTTTTCGATCAGGGCCAGACCATCTATATCGGACGCGTGCGCTGGCTCACAGGCTTCGTCGGCCGCGAGGAGCACTATTTCTTCTGGTATTACGTCATCATGTTTCTGGTGGTCGTAATGGGGTTCGGCGTGCGCAACCTGATGCGAACCCGCTATGGGCGCTGCCTGATCGCGGTGCGCGACAACGACCGGGCGGCCGACGCCATGGGGATGCATCCGGGTTTCACCAAGGTCTACGCCTTTGCCCTGGCCGGTTTTTTCGCCGGCGTGGCCGGCGCCCTTCACGCCTACCTCTACCGCGGGGTGGGGATCGAATCCTTTACCCTGCACCAGTCGATCACCTACCTGGCCATGGCCATCGTTGGCGGGCTGGGCACGCTGCCGGGGGCTTTTTTCGGCCCGATTGCGATCCGCATGCTTGACCTGCAGGTGGAGCACCTGGCGGAGTTCGCCGGCACCATCCTGACCGGGGCCATGAACCTGGCTACGGCTCTGAAACCCTTGGCTTTCGGCCTGGTGATCGTTTTGTTTTTAATGTTTGAACCCCGTGGGATCGCCAACTGGTGGCGCATCATCCGGACGTATCTGAAACTCTGGCCGTTCCGCTACTAGCGATCGCCGCAACGCGTTTTCGCTTTAAGCGATGGATAGTGCCCAAACAAACACATTCCAATCAAGGGGGAGCAAATGAAAAAGACAAGCGTAATTGTGTTGACCCTGATGATCGCCTTTGCGCTCGCATTCACCTGGTCCTGCGCCAAGGAAGAAGAAAAGCCGGCGGTCGAAGCCCAAAAGGAAGAAGCCATGCCGGCCGGTGCCCCCCAGGTCTATAAACTGGGACTCTCGCTGGCCATCACCGGACCCACCTCCGATGCCGGCAATCCCTATTCCAAGGGGGTGGAGGACTACTTTCGCTATGCCAATGAGACCAAGATCCTGGGCGAGGACACCATCGAGTGCGCCATCCGCGACGATCAGTACAAGACCGACGTCACCAAAAGAAATTTCGAGGATTTCATGACGGAGGGGATCGTCTTCTATCTCAACTATTCCACCGGCAGCACGCTGGGGTTGAAGCGCGACTTCGAGGAAGAAAAAATCGCGGTCGTGCCGGCTTCATTCCACGCGGGCAACCTGGACGACTCCAACTACATCTTCCTGCCGATCGCCTCGTATTCCAAGCAGATGATCGGTCTGGCCGAATATGTGGCCACCAACCACGCGGGCGACACGCCCAAGGTGGCCCTTTTCATCCATCCCTCGGCCTTCGGCCGCGGGCCGGTTGAGGACACCAAGAAGGCTGTGGAACAAGGCCTAAAGATCGACATCGTCGAGGTCGTGGAGCACGGCAAGGATCTCGACAATACGGCGACCCTGCAGCGTCTGCAGAGCAAGGGCGTGCAATATGTGATCTGCCATACAGTCCAGTCGCCGGTGGCCACCCTGATCAAGGATGCCGAGCGGCAGGGCATGGTTGCCGCAGAATTCGGCGAAGCCGGCAAGATCACCTTCCTGGGGGCCCACTACACCGGCGGCAACGACCTGATTGCCCTGGCCGGGACGGCGGCCAACAACTACTTCTGGAGCACCTCATACACCTTGACTTCCGAGGCGGGGCCTGGCACCGCGGCCCAGCTCGATCTGGCCAAGCGCTACGGCCGCGACGACAAGGCCGCCAACTCCCACAATTACACCAACGGTGTGATGGTCGCGCAGATTGCAACCGAAGTGTTACGCCGGGCCAAGGCCGGGGGTAAGCCGATCACCCGGGAGTCGCTCTACGAAGAAATGCTGGCCATGAACGGCTATAACGCGTTTTACCCGCTGACCACGGTGGGGCCGGTGACCTACTCCTCAACGGATAAGGAGGGGGTGGATGAACTCCAGATCTACCGCGTGGAGGACGGCGTGTTCCGCGCCGTTGGTGCTCCCTTCATGCCGGAGTTCGCGATGAAAATGTAGCGCGTTGAAGGCGAGCGTTCAATCCGCCGCCGGGGCGCTTGCCCCGACGGCGGATGTTCTGCCCCGGACCGATCGTCATGTCCTACTGAGAGGGAGAAGGATGGAGGCTGCGCAAGCCAACGGCAACCTGCTGGACGTCAACAACATCGAGGTTGTCTACAACGACATCATCCAGGTGCTGCGCGGGGTGAGTCTGAACGTCCGCGAGGGGGCCATCGTGGCCCTGCTGGGAACCAACGGGGCCGGTAAAACCACGACCCTGCGGGCCATCAGCGGGCTGCTCAAGCCTGAAAACGGCTTTATCCGCGATGGCTACATCAAGTTCAACGGGGTCGACATCACCAACCGCCTCGGCACCCACGTGGTGCGCGAGGGCGCGGTCATGGTGCCCGAGGGGCGGCGCGTCTTCAAGCATCTGACCGTGGATGAAAACATCCGTGTGGGCTCCATCACCCGCAAGGACGGCGGGCGCGCCATCCGTAAAGACCACGCCCAGATGTACCAGCATTTCCCGCGCCTCTCGGAGATCACCCACCGCCTGGCCGGCTACTGCTCGGGGGGCGAGCAGCAGATGATCGCCATCGCCCGGGCGCTGATGGCCGCCCCCAAGATGCTCATGCTGGACGAGCCATCCCTGGGGCTGGCGCCGCTGCTGGTCAAGGAAATCTTTCGCAACATCGAGGTGATCAACAAGGAGCTCAACACCACCATCCTGGTGGTGGAGCAGAATGCCAAGATTGCCCTGGAGATCTCCGACTACGCCTATATCATGGAATCCGGCAAGATCGTCCTGGAGGGCCCCTCGAAAGAACTCCAGGACAACCCCGATGTCAAGGAATTCTACATGGGCATCACCCAGGCGGGGGGGCGCAAGTCGTTTAAGGAGGTTAAGTCGTATAAGCGGCGGAAGCGCTGGATGTAGCCGTTTTTCGGTTGAGGGCGGCATCTTTCAGCCCCCGGGCTGCGTTCTCGCCGGTTGGCGATCCTCGACGTAGCTTGTGCTACGCCTGCGGTTGCACAACGGCTGCGGCCTTGCCTGGGACCAAAATCTGCCGCCCCAAACGAACCAAACAGCGGCGGGCGCGTACACAAGGATCCGGCGATGGGCCTGCGGTCGCCAAGCCGGCTGCGGTTTGTTGAACACCGGAATGTAGATCAGATCGACGTGAAATCCCGCCGGTACGGCGGGGCCGGGAACCGAAATCTACCACCCTCAGCACAAAATCGCGACGCGTTTTGATACAATCTGGGGCGGCATCTTTCAGCCCCCGGCGTCGTTTTGCAGCCGGGGCCGTTCAATGCCGGACCAGCGTGCCGCGACGCATCCTCGCGGTTACCCTTATGGAGGTCGATGATCATGCAGAAGAAATACCTGGTGGCGTTTGACGGTTCGCCCTCGTCCCTTGAAGCGTTGCAACTGGCCAAGCACCAGGCGCTCCTGCGCGGTTCGCATGTTTACCTGGTGACCTCCATGGTGGGCGGCTCCAAGGAGAAGCCCGAAGCCATCAGCAAGGCCAATTTCACCCTTGAAGAGGCCGGCAGCGCCCTCCAGGCCGCGGGCGTCTCCTGCGAAACCCATCAGCTCGTCCGGGGGCTCTCGCCCGGCGAGGACATCGTCAAATTCGCCGCGGACAATGCCGTGGATTTCATTTTCATCGGCGTCGAGAAGAAATCCCGGACCCAGAAGATACTTCTCGGTTCGACGGCGCAATACGTCATCCTCAAAGCCGGCTGCCCGGTGGTGACGGTCAAATCCTCCCCATAAGTCGACGTATCACCTCCGCCATCGTTGCCGGCGCGTGATCATGCCGGGCACCGCTGCTGCGGTCAGACCGTCCGTGGGATTCTCCGGAGCCAATGCGCGGCGGTCGATGACTACAGCGGCTGCCGACGAATCAGGGGGCGTACGGACAGCAGGTCTTCCAGCGCCGTCCGCGCGGCCATGGCCTCGTTTTCATCAAGATAAGGTCCGATGATCACCCGATGCCAGATGGCATCGGGTGTGATTTCGGAACGGACGCTGGCGGGAAAGCCTTCCGCCCTCAGGCGGTCGCGTTCGGCCAGGGCGAACTGGTGATCCCGATAGGCCCCGATCTGCAGTTCGAGACGATAGGTGCCGGGTGCCGGACCGGGGAGGCCGTGATCGGGTATGCGCCCGGCGAGGTGGCGCGTGAGCTGGTCTACGGCGGTAACGATTTCGCGATCGTGCAGGTTCATGCCGGTGCGTATGCCGCTCAGGGGCAGACCCAGCGGCGTGAGAGGCACGTCGCCTTCATGCAACCGGGCCACATAGCTGTCCGACCAGATGAGCTTCCCCGTGCGGGTGGCATAGATCGTGATCTGCGCACCGATATTCAATTGCGAATAGACCGCGGCGAAAAGGCGCTCAAAGCGATCGATCCTGCCGATGACGACGGCTTCGCAGTTCAGCCAGTCGCCCAGCATGCGGATCCGCTCGGTCGTCCAGTCCGTGTCCGCCCCCAGACCATGTTCGGCCAGAACATGATCGATCACGGACAGTTCGACATCGCGAAAACGCATGTAGCTCAGGTGGGCGTAGAAACCCCGGCGGACGAGAGGGGCCAGATCCGGCCGCTGTGTGGCGTTGCCGAAGGGCAGCACGGCGATCGAGCGCGGCAGGTCTTGCGGCGCGGATTGGGACATTTCCTGATACGTCACCGCCTGGCGCGACATGCACCCGATAGGCGACAGGCAGAGAATGACGAGAAGGGCCACGCCCATGGGGGGCGATTGTCCGTTGGTGTGGGCGTGGCCGATCATATTTTTCACCGTCATCTCCTGCCGCGCATGAGGGGGACCGGTGTGTCGGGTGGCTGCCGGCTGGCATGATGCCGGCCGGCGCGGCCGGATCGCTGCCCGGTCGATAAGCCCTGGCGGAGATTCTCAGAATATGGCCCCAAAAGTCAAAGCAAACTTGGCATTGCGGTTTGACTCCCCCGAGGGTATTGATCTATAGCTCATGATCAGACATCCCGGTATGGTATCACCGGTCAGCGCCCCCAGGGGCGCGTTATCACGACCGCCTCCGCCAATGATAAGGATTTCCGATGGTACGCACCGAAATATCCCTTTTTTTACGAAACGCCCCCGGTGAACTGGGCAAGCTTTCAACGCTGTTTGCCGAAGCCGGCATCAATATCGATGCCATCACTATCCAGGACGCCTCCAGCTACGTGCAGGAGCTCTTCCGCGCCCGGGGGAAATCCCTCAAGCGGATCGCCTCGGCGGCCAGCTACAACTCCATGCGCAAGGATTCGGCGGAATACGCGCTGATCCGCCTCCTGCCGGCCAACGGCAAGATCAATGCAGCCCTCGACCTGCTCTCACGCAATGATTACCTGTTCGATATGCTGCCCGTGATCGCGCTGGAGTTGGACAACAGGCCGGGTGCCCTGGCGGAAGTCACCGCCAAGTTCGGGGAGGCCGGCATCAATATCAACTACGTCTACGGCTCGGTGTCGTCTCCGGACGAGAAGTGTCTGTTTGTGTTTTGCCCGGAGGATATTGAGCATGCCAGCCAGATCTTCAAACAGGGAGCGTCCTGAAGGGGCATCTTGCGGCCCCGGGCGGCGTTCTCGCCTCCCGTCAATCCTCGACGTAGCTTGTGCTACGCCTGCGGTTGCCGTGTCGGCTGCGGCCTTGCCCTGAACCGCAATCTACCCCTTCAGGACGCTCCCTGCGCTTTGAGTAGGGGCATCTTTTGGCCCCGGGCGGCGTTCTCGCCTCCCGGCGGTCCTCGACGTAGCTTCCAGGCAGCTGAAAAGCGGCGCCTAAGGCCGCCATGCGGCGTTGGCCGCAGGGCGGCACTTCTCATCTGGTTATTTCTTGTTTACGGTGAGTCGCGGCTTGCGGGCGTGCTCACAACCAGTCGGTTGCTGCGCGTCCCGCTTCACGTCGCGCCTTGCCTGCCAGCCTGATGCTTGCTTTTCAGCCCCCTGGTTACGCCTGCGGTTGCCGTGTCGGCTGCGGTTTGTTGAACACCGAAATCCACCTGAATAAAGATGTGAAATCCCGCCGAAACGGCGGGGCCCGGAACCAAAATTTACCCCTTCAGGACGCTCCCTGGGTTTTAGGGCCCTTCGACCCATGACGCCCCTCACGCTTTTTCCAACTTTGATCGCCCCTGTGCGCCATGGTCCGGGGCGCGCCAATCGGATTACTAAGCGGTAAACTAATTTGGCAATCGGCCGATAAGAATAGGCAGGAGGTCGTTGCGAGCAATGGGGCAACAGACACAACTTGCTGAAAGTAATGCCGATATGGGTTTGAATCAGGATTCCGCGACGTCGACGAGCAGCCCTGCCGAAAAGCCGTCAGAGGGTGTGGGTGAGTCTCCCAAGCAGATCTTGGTGGTGGATGACGAAATACCCATCCGCATGCTGCTTCAAAAGATCCTCGAGGCCAACGGCTATATTTGCCGTACGGCCGAAAATGCAAGCCATGCCAGGGAGTTGTTGGAGGCGTGCGCCAGCGATCTAATCCTCTGTGACATCAACATGCCGGGCGAATCCGGTCTGGATTTCATCCGCTTTGTGCTCAAGGCCTACCCGGACACGGCCGCCATCATGGTGTCGGCCATCGGCGATCCGCACCTGGCGGAGTCCATGCTGGAGCTGGGCGTCTACGACTATATCATCAAACCCATGGACCGCAACGGCATCCTGATCAGCGTGGCCAACGCCTTCCGGCGCCGGGAGCTGGAGATGGCCAACCGTTCCTACCGGCGTAATCTCGAGCAGATGGTGGACGAGCGCACGGATTCGTTGCAACGCAGCATGAGCAAGCTGGAAAACGCCATGAACGGCATCGTGCGGGCCATCGCCCACACGGTGGAGACCCGTGACCCTTACACTGCCGGTCATCAGCGGCGGGTGGCCGACTTGGCCGCGGCGATTGCCCACGAGGTGGGTTTCGACCGTGACCAGATCGAGGCCGTGCGCGTGGCGGCCATCATCCACGACCTGGGCAAGATCAGCGTGCCGGCTGAGATCCTGAGCAAACCCAGCCGCTTGACCATCAACGAATTCAATCTGATCAAGGAGCATCCCCAAGTGGGGTATGATATCGTCAAGGATATCGCGTTTCCGTGGGATGTCTCCACCATGGTCTACCAGCACCACGAGAAGCTCGACGGCAGCGGCTATCCGCTGGGAGCAGCAGGGGATGAAATCCTGCCCGAATCCCGGGTGCTCACCGTGGCCGACGTGGTCGAAGCCATGGCTTCCCACCGTCCCTATCGGCCCGGGTTGGGCGTGGATGTGGCCCTGGGTGAGATCGACAAGAACAAGGGCAAGTTCTACGACCCGGAAATGGCCCGGGCCTGCATTTCACTGTTCAAGAGCGGTAGCTTTTCGTTTGAATAGGGGCGGTTTGTGAAATCCCCCCCCCGCGCGGCGTTACACGCCCCTCCCGTCATTCCGGCCTAGCATTCGCAGTCTCATCCCCTTGTTCGATCCACGCGCGGTTCGCAAATCTTGCATCAACCAGTCGCATGCCGCTTGACGCATGATACCCCTGAAACAATGCCACCCAGCCCTCGAAAACGATGATCACGGCCGGCGTTTGTCTTTCAGGATGTGGTTGGAAATGACCACCCGCTGAATCTCGGAGGTGCCTTCATAGATCGTGAAGACCCGTGCGTCGCGGTAGAAGCGCTCCACGTCGTAGTCTTTGGTGAAGCCGTAGCCGCCGTGGATCTGGATGGCCTGGGCCGTGAGACGGTTGACCATTTCGGAGGCGAACAGCTTGGCCATGGACGCGCGCTGGGTGAATTTCTCACCTCGGTCTTTCATGGCGGCAGCCGAGAGGGCCAGCTGGCGCGCGGCCTCCAGTTCGGTGGCCATGTCGGCAATCATCCAGCGCAGTCCCTGGAACTTGGAGATTTTCTGGCCGAACTGTTCGCGCTGTTTGGCGTATTTGACCGAGGCGTCCAGGGCGGCCTGGGCCACGCCGATGGACTGGGCCGCAATCCCGATGCGGCCGCCGTCAAGGGCCGTCATGGCGATCTTGAACCCCTGGCCCTCTTCGCCCAGCAGATTGGCGGCCGGGACCCGGCAGTTGTCGAAAATGAGATCGGTGGTGTCGGAGGCCCGGAGGCCCATTTTGTCTTCGGTGTGGCCGACCTTGAAACCGGCGGTGCCCTTGTCCACCACGAAGGCGCTGATACCCCTGTGGCGTATGGTTTCATCCGTTTTGGCGGTCACGATCACCAGTCCGCAGTTCTTTCCCGTGGTGGTGAAGCGTTTGGTGCCGTTGATCACGTAGTGATCGCCGTCGCGCACGGCGGTCGTGACCTGGCTCACCGGGTCCGATCCGGCTTCCGGTTCGGTGAGGGCGAACGCTCCGATCTTCTCGCCGTCGGCCAGCACGGGCAGATAACGCTGTTTGAGGTCTTCGGATCCCCAGCGCAGAATACTCTCGCAAACGATGGAATTGTGCACGGACATAACGACGGCGGTGGCGGCACAGGAGTAGGCGACTTCCGAAAGCGCCAGGAAATAGCTTATGGTGTCGGCGCCCTCGCCGCCATAATCCGGGGGGACCATCATGCCCATCAGGCCCAGTTCGGCCATCTTTTTCAGGTTGTCCGCCGGAAACGCCTTGGTGCGATCCCGCTCGGCGGCGGTGG
>JASJBQ010000045.1 GCA_030066455.1 Desulfobacterales bacterium | reverse complement strand
CACGCCGTCGGCCCCGGCACAGTAGGCCGTGCGCACGATCGCACCCAGGTTATGCGGGTCCTGGAGATTGTCGAGCAAAATCCAGAGCGGCGGCCGGGATGCCGTTGCCACCGCATCCAGAAGGCGGGCTTGCGACCAGACCGGCAGCGGGGCCACGCGGGCACAAAGCCCCTGATGCCCCCCGTGCCCAACGAGTTGTCGCAAATCGCTCTCTTGGACCGATGCCACCGGAATCCCGCGTTTGGTCGCCTCGGCGGCGATTAATGCCAGGCGCCGCTCCGAGCGCCCCCTGCGGATATAGAGGGCGTCAAAACGCCGGCGACCGGCGCGCAGCGCCTCCTCCAGGGGATGCATACCGTAAAGGATTTCAGCCGCTAAAGGCGCCATTGGATTTCCCCGTGGCGGTGGGACGGCCGAAGCGCTGCCGGCGCCTCAGTTGCCAGGCGTCAAAATCGTCAACAGATCCTCGACCGTCCGCTCCAGCTGTTCGTTGACAACGATGTGTCGATAGCGTGAACTGGCGGCCATTTCACCCTCGGCATTGCGCAAGCGTCGGGCGATGACTGCGGCACTGTCGGTCCCCCGCTTTTCCAGGCGCTGCCTGAGAACCTCCATCGACGGCGGCATGATGAAAATGGTCACCGCCCGGGGGTATAACGCCACCAGCTGGGCGGCACCCTGGATATCGATGTCCAGCAGCAGATCGTGTCCCTTAGAAAGCATGCGGTCGATATACGCCCATGCCGTCCCGTAGTAATGACCATGTACACGGGCCCATTCCGCCCAGCGCCCCGTAGCGATACCGTCCTTGAATTCGGCCTCATCGATGAAGAAGTAATCTTTTCCGTCGATCTCGTCCGGACGGGGATCGCGCGTGGTGTATGAAACGGAGTAGCGCAGGCCGGGCAGCCGCTCGCGCAGCAGAGCACAGAGGGTCGATTTGCCCGCGCCGGAAGGGGCCGAGAGAATGAAGAGACGGCCGCGGGGATGATGCGCGTCTTCATCGCCGGGGACGCCGTCCGACGGTGAAACCTTGGGACGCTCGACGCTCATCCGTTTTCTTTCACCGTCACAAATCGTTGGGATATCGTCTCCGCCTGGATGGCGGAGAGAATGATGTGGTTGCTGTCCACGATGATGATCGAACGGGTCCGGCGGCCATGGGTGGCGTCGATCAGCCGCTGCTCTTTTTTGGCCTCGTCCTTCAGGCGTTTCATGGGCGCCGAATTGGGCGAGACAATTGCCACCACCCGATCGGCGACCACGGTGCTGCCAAATCCGATATTCAACAATCTGGGTTCCATACGCGCGCTGACCTCCTCGGGCGTGGCCGACTTCAGCCGGCTGCGATTGGGGGCCGGCTGCGGCTGGGTTTCGCTACTCGACATTCTGGACCTGCTCCCGGATTTTTTCCAGCTCGGTCTTCATTTCGACCACCAGGTGCGAAACTTCGGCCTTGCCGGTTTTGGCCCCCATGGTATTGAATTCGCGATTGAATTCCTGGACCAGAAAGTTCAGCTTGCGGCCTGCCGGCGATTCATGGGCCATGATGTGACGAAACTGCTCGAGGTGGCTCCGGGCGCGAACGATTTCTTCGGAAATATCGCTGCGGTCGGCCAGGAGAGCGGCCTCCTGGGCGATTCGGGCCGGATCGATATCGACCACGCCCTGGGTCAGGGCCGCAATCCGCTCCTTCAGGCGCTGCTGGTAAACCGCCAGCAGTCCCCGACTAGCGGCATGTACCGCGGCGATGCGGTCTTCGATGATCTGCAACCGCTTGATGAAATCGGCCGTAAGGCTTTGCCCCTCACGGCCACGCATCTCGATCAGGGCGTCGAGGGCCTCGGCCAAACCGGCGGCCATCAATTCCCAGAGCCCCTCCAGGTCCTTTTCATCTTCGGCCGGTTTGATGATGCCGCCGGGGACCAGCATCGTTTCCAGATCGATGGCCCCCTCGAGACGGAGTTCGGATTTCAGCTTTTGCACGGCCTGATAATAGGCTCGGGCCTTGGGCAGATCGATCTCGAAGCGGCGGAAGCCCTCGCCCACTTCGCGAATTTCGATCCGGATTTCGACGCGACCGCGGTGCAGGCGGCTGCCCGCCATGGATTTGATCCGTTCTTCGAGCGGTTGACCGAAATGCGGCAGTCGCACCAGCAGGTCGAGATTTTTACTATTGTAGCTGCGAATCTCGGTAACGATCTCGCAATCCGCCGTGTGCTTTTCGCTGCGGGCAAACGCTGTCATGCTTTGCAGCATCGAAGATTTCCTTCCGCTTTCAATCGGCCGGTACATCGGATGGGCTGCCGGCAAGCGTTTTCAGATCGCGCGTCAGCTTGTCGCGGACCCGCAACAGGAAAGCCTGCAGGCGGGCATCGGCGTAATCGGGATAGGTCCAGGGCAGTGCATCAAAGCCGCCGGCGCGGTAAACCAGGGTGAGATCGGCGTAAATGCCCCGGCCCAAATAGATGCGGTGGGAAAAGTTTTTGCCCGTGGCCAGGACAAAGCGCTCGCGCAGCAACAACCCCGGGTCGATATTAACCCGCCGCCGATCATCGACGGCATAGCGGGTTTCGATACGGTTGGTGGCATGCTTGACGTCCGGCAAGGCATCCTGGGCCACGGGATGCTTGTAAGCCAACATGCGCCGGTAGAGCGGCGATCCCATCTCCCGGGCATAGTAGTCTGTATAGTTGAATTTCAGCCAAGGGCTGACCAGATCCAGCCGGCCGAAAGATGCACCCAACGCGTCCATGATGCCGCGGGCCAGCGACTTATCACCGACCAGAAAACCAATGACGAGCTTGGCCGGGGATGCCGGTCGGGGCTCGCTCATGAATCCAGCGGCAAGGCCTCATCCACCAACATGATCGGAATATCGTCCTTGATGGCGTAGACCAGGCGACACGTCTCGCAAATCAGCCCGCTCTGATCGTCTTTGAGGTGGATATCCCCTTTGCACTGCGGGCATACCAGAATTTCCAGCAATTCCTCTTTTATCCCCATCGTCTGCCAATGCCTCCCTGACATCCGGCGTCATAAATCAAAACCCAAACGAAACGCTCCGTCGCGACGGACCGCGACCATCGCGGAGACAGGACCGCGACCATCGCGGAGACATACCTATCAAGCTTGGCCGTCTTTAGCAAGATGAGGCCACGGCCGCTCGGAGGATCTTCGTCATGCCGGGAGCGGCGGCCGGTGGGTGCGGATGCGCTTGCCACCGCGTCACGGCTGGCATTCAATTGCTTTCCGATGAATTAGTTAGTATCTATGACGGCCATGACCGCATTCCAGGTAAATCCGGGGGACCGGCCACCCCAGCAGGCGCCGGAAGCCACCGGCCCGGAAGGCATGGATCCGGAAGTCATCGGCATCGACCGTCTGCGTCACCGTCAGCGGCATCTGAGCGTACCATTCGCTCTGCGTCTGTCAGCCAAGGATTCCGGAGAGATCATCACCTGCCGTAGCATCCTGCGCCACCTGCCCGGCAAACGTCTGGTCTGTCGCGCCTCCCGCGTCAGCGGCGACGACGTCATCGTCAAATTATTCCTGGCACCCCGCCACGCCGGGCGACATAGCCGGCGCGAACGCGCGGGTATCGCCGCTTTGCAAAAGGCCCGCATTCCCACCCCGGCCCTTTTAAGCCCCACCACGCTGGCGGACGGGCGAACCCCCCTGGTGGTGACGAGGGCCGTCGCTGGTGCCCGCAGCCTGGCGGATTGCTGGTCGGACTGGGCGGCGCCGGAGCGCCGATGCCGGTTGAAGGCCTGTATCCGCCTGATCGCCCGGCTGCATGCCTGCGGGTATGTCCAGCGGGATACCCATCCCGGCAATTTCTTGATATCCGGCAACGCTATTTTCCTCATCGACGGGGACGCTGTAAGGGCGATGCCGCCACCGGCGTTCGGGCGCCGACGACGCAGCCTGATCAACCTGGCCCATTTTTTAATCCAGTTCGACCCGGATAGCGAGTGTTGGGCAGCGGACGCCCTCGAAACGTATGAACACCAGCGTGGCTGGGCGGTGCGCCCGGAACGCACCCTGCTTTTGAAGCGTCTGATGCGCCGCTGCCGCCATAAGCGCATGCGGCAACGGGGGGCTAAAGTCACCCGCAGTTGCTCGGATGTTGCCGTTCACCGCCGTTGGCGACGCTATACGGCCTGCGACCGCCGGTGGTTCGCAGAGGCCATGCAGCCGCTGCTGGACGACCCGGACCGGTTCATACACGCGGGGCAGCGCCTCAAGGACGGGAACAGCGCGACGGTCGTCCGTGTTCAACACCAGGGGCAGACCCTGGTGGTCAAACGCTACAACATCAAAAACCGGCGGCATCTCCTGCGACGCTGCCTGCGACCCAGTCGCGGCCGCACGGCGTGGCGCAACGCCCACATGCTCCGACTGATCGGCATCGCCACCCCTTCACCACGGGCCCTGATCGAAGAACGCTGGGGGCCGTTCCGCGCGCGGGCCTTTCTGATCTGCGACCACCAGGCCGGCACCAACCTGTCCGCGTATTGGCCGCACGACGGGCAAGCCGACGATCAGTGCATGGATGCGCTCCCCTCCCTGAGCGCGCTGATCGCTCGCCTGCATGCCGCCCAGGTCAGCCATGGGGACATGAAAGCCACCAACCTGATCGTCGATCACAGCCGGGTCATTCTGATGGACCTGGACGGGCTGCGGATCATTCGATCACCGCAGCGCTTCGAGCGCCGCTTCCGGAAAGACTGCGTACGGCTTCTGCAAAACTGGCAGCAAGGCAGCCCGATCCACGAAACACTTCGCACGGTGCTCGAGAATTCAACCCGGGGAAGCGATCAGGCCATCTCGTTCACGGCAGGCGCGGGTGCCCCGCAACGGACCCGAACCCGTCGCAAAAATGATCATCACGGGTGATCGACCGGCGGCGACACCGTCGGCAATGATGCCTTGCGGGCCATGCGCCGCCGAATACGGCGCCAGGCCCGTTCGATTCCCGGCGTCATCCGCTCGGCTCCGTGATAGTGCACCAGAAAACGGGCCTGATCCACGGGCGACCAGTGCGGGGAGCGTCGAAAAAAAGCGGACAGGTCTCTTGCCATGCGGCGGTTGAAACCCGGTGACCGGCCGGCTTTCTCGAGATCGATCAGGCGGACGTCCAGCCGGGGCCGGTTGCGGCCCACAAAGACATGTTTGGGATAAAGGCAGTTGTGCCGCCAGCCGGAGCGATGCATGCGGGCGATCAGATCGGCCACCGACCGCAGGATCGCATCCCGCGCGTCGCTTTCTGGGGCCGCCCCCCCGGCCCATTGTTCCAGGTGCATGTCGAACGACTGATACGCTTCGAGATATTCGATCAGGAGAATGGCACGGATACCGCAGCCGTCCCGCCTCTGGGCGAACAGCACGGGGGTCACGGTCTCCAGTCCGCAACGAATGAAATGCCGGATATTGACATACTCCTTGGCAAGGGTCGGGACGCCCTGAACGGGATGGCGCCAGGTGCGGCTCAAATGGTTTTGCTGCCGTTTGATGATCAGCCGAGGGGATTCGCGGTCCGGGGGGTCCGGTGCCAGCAGGGCGACCGTACTGACACCGCCCCGCGAGGTGTTGGCGGCATCCAGGGCGGGCAGATCGAGGGCCCACAGATGTTCAAAATTCGTCCATGCGCGTGCCTCGAGCCACGCGCGCCAACGGGCGGCGACAAAATCGGCCTGACCGATCGGCAATGGTTTCACCATCCCCCTTCCACATGCTTGGCCGGATGTCACCACTCAGGACCGCCGGGCCTTCCTGAGCCGACGTCGTCGGCGCAGGATTTGATACTCCGGGTAGAGTTCGGGGTAAGTCCTTTTCCAGCGCTTGTGGAACCAGAACCACTGCTCGGGGTGGCGCCTTACGGCCGCTTCCACCGTGTCCATCAAGGCCTGGGTGTAGGCCTGGATATCGGTTTTGAGCGACCCTGTTCGCGGACGTTCGACCGGTGGAAGGACTTGGAGGCGGTAGTCGCCGTCGGCCGCACGCAGGCAGAAAATCGGCACCGCCGGCACCCGGCAGCGATAGGCCAGATAAGCCGCGGCGGGCGAGGCCAGCGTGCGCTTGCCGAAGAACCGAACCTCGACAGACTCGGCCCGGCGCACCCCCTGGTCGATCAGCATGATGAGGGTCTCGCCCTCCCGCAGGGCGCGGGTCATCAGCTGCAGCGCGCCTTTTTTGAATACCACCCGATTGCCGAAGCGGGATCGCAGTGCGGTCAGCAAACGGTGGACCGGCTTGAATTTGACGGGTTTGGCCACCGTCAGGGCGGTACGATCAAGGATGGCCGCGCCGGCCAGCAGCCCCAGTTCCCAGTTGCCCAGATGGCCCGAGAACAAAAGGCATCCCCCGGGCTGTTCCAGCGCGTCCTCCAGAATGGCCTGTCCCTCGATGCGGATACGACGGCCAAAAGCCTCCCGCGGCAGCACCAGGGCCTGGATGTTCTCCAGCGCCAGCATGCCGAGATGCTCAAACGCACGACGCGCCAGGCGCGCGTTGACGTGGCGGGCGCGTTCCGGAAAGACAAAGGCCAGATTCCGACGGACGATGCGCCGGTGGCGAAGATCGACCCGATAGGCCAGCCGGCCGGCCCAGCGGCCCGCCCGCTGGAGATGACCGGGCTTCGCCGCCGCGATCCACCGCCGGATGCCGGCTGTCACGCGCTTACCCTTGTCGGCTTGGAATGTTGCCGTCAACTGCCGCCACCCCGCACGCTAACCGAGCAAGCCCATCTGGACCAGGTCCTGGATGTCCAGAATGCCAGCGGGAACATTGTCTTCCAGCACCACGATGTTGTCGATCTGATGGCTGTTGAACAGATTCACGGCTTCGTAAACCAGGGCCTCGGCATTGACGGTGACCGGTTTGGTGGTGAAATCCATATCGGCCATCCGGCGATCGAGAATCGCCGGGCCGTCATCCTGCAGTTTGCGACGGATGTCGCCATCCGTGAAGACCCCGGCCAGTCCGCCCTGTGCATCCACCAGCGAAACGGCCCCGATGCGCGACGCGGTCATCTTGACCAGGGCCTGATTGACGGTGTCCTCAAGGCGGCAAACCGGATTGTGGGGGCGGATCACGTCTTTGACCTTGACCGTCATCAATCGCGTATGTTCCCAGAACTGGTGGGTGCCTTCGGTGGTGAGGGTGTTGTCGCAGAGCCGCTGCATGACGCTCCAGGGAACGGTGCAGACGTGAACGCCGAGTTGCACCGCCCGTCGCACGTGTTCGGGATAGCGTACCGAAGAGAACATGACGCGCGTGGCGTAGTCGTAGCGTTCCACCACCTGGACGCACTGCTCGAAAAGCGCCAGGGCGTCATGCCCCTGATCCTGAAGGCGTCCCGCCAGGGGACAGACATAGCTGGCCCCCGCGGCCATGGCCATGTAGGCCTGATTCAGGGTGTAGACCAGATGGACATTGACCCGGTGGCCGTCCGCCACCAGCTGTTTGCAGGCCCTCAGGCCCTCGAGTGAGACCGGCACCTTGAAGACGGGTTCGCGCACCAGGGGCAGCGCGAGGATGCGCCGGGCCTCGGCAACAATTTCCGTGTGGGTCTCACCCAGTGCTTCCACATGCAGTTCGGGGACCATGCCGGAGAGTTTGACAATGGCGCCGTCGATGTCGGATATGCCGTGGCGGTGCATGAACGTCGGTGTGGTGGTCAGGCCTTGGACGAACCCCAGCTTGAAGGCCTCTTCGATTTCACGGAAATCGGCGGAATCAAGGTATAATCGCATTAAAACCCTTTCACGGTTGGGTTGATATGAACCCGCGGCCCATCGTGCCTCCCCGTCACGATCGCTGACGGCTGACCAGCGCGTGAATTTCGACCAGGGGTTTCAGGAAGGCTTCCAATTCGGACAGCGGCACCTGGCTGGCGGCGTCGCAGCGGGCGCTGGCCGGATCGGGATGGGCCTCCACGAACAGACCATGGACACCGGCGGCCACACCGGCGCGCGCGATCGTATTCAGGTACTCACGCCGGCCACCGCTCGGGTCCTTGCTGGGGATGCCGTAGCGGCGGATGCTGTGGGTGACATCGAAGATCACGGGATAGCCGGTCTGCCGCAGCTCGTAGAAACTGCGCGGATCGACCACCAGATCGTTGTAGCCGAAGGTATAGCCGCGCTCGGTGAGCATGATCCGACGCGACCCCGTCGACTCGATCTTGGCCACCGGTTTGGCCATATTGGCCGGGGCCAGAAACTGTCCGTGCTTCAGATTGACGGGAAGCCCCGTGTGTGCCGCCGCCATCACCAGCGAGGTCTGCATGCACAGGTAAGCCGGGATCTGAACCACATCCGCGACCGCGGCCACCGCCGGGACCTGCTCGGGATAATGCACATCGGTGACCACGGGCACATCGAAGGCCTCCCGGATCCGGGCCAGCAGGGTGAGTCCTTCCTCCAAACCCGGACCATGATAATGCTCGATGGCGCTGCGGTTGTCCTTCATAAAGGAGGACTTGAAGACCAGCGGCAAATCAAGCCGCTGGGCGACGGTCTTCAAATGCTCGGCCGTGCGCATCATGGTCACTTTATCTTCGATGACGCAGGGACCGGCGATCAGAAACAGGCGATCCGATCCGCAACGGATGTTACCGACGTCGACAATGTGGGCCGCGGGCATGGCAGTCTCGATCCGGTCGAAATAGATGTGACCCTCCGCTGAGGCAGGGCGTGGTCAAAGCTGGCCGTCAATAGCATAAACCCGAGTGACCTTCAATGGTTACCCCTCCAGCCGCTGCCCGGCGTAAATTGGGGCCTGCGTCCCGAGCGCATTGTGTTTGACACCGCCCAGGCAATTATCTATTGTTCGGCGTTTTACGAGCGCCCGGCCGCCTGGGCCGGGGATATTCGAGGACCCATCGATAGAGCATACGGAATTTGATCCCCATAATGCCGCACACCATTCGCTGGGCTTTCAGGGTCTACGACAAACTCTGGGAGCCCGCGCTGCCGGCACTCCACCGCCATGTCAAACTGCGGGAGGGCTTCGATCAACGCCTGCTGGCCGTGCCGTTCAAACAGCCGGTCGATATTTGGATCCAGGCCGCCTCGGCCGGTGAATCTTACCTGGCCGGAATGCTGGCAGAACGCCTGAGCGCCGATAGCGGTCTGCGTATTCTGACCACCACCAACACCCGGCAGGGAATGGACATATTGGTTGCGGCCGCATCCCGTCCAGCACCCTGCTCTGCCGGCGGGTATCGGCAAACCCATTACTTTCCTTTCGACCGACCAGCCATCATGCACCGTGCGGTGACGACGCTGAAGCCCCGGCTGATGGTGCTGCTGGAAACCGAATTGTGGCCCGGACTTCTCTATACCCTGCGCGATGCCGGCATTCCCGTCGTCATGGTCAATGCGCGGCTGCAGGCGCGCAGTCTGAAAGCCTACCGGCTGTGGCCGGCCCTGTGGCGGCATTTGGCACCGGCGCGCGTGCTGGCGGTCAGCTCAGAAGATGCCAGGCGGCTGGCGCGGCTTTTCGGCCCCGGTTGCGTCGAGCGCATGCCGAACATGAAGTTCGACCGCATCCCCCTGCCGGATCGCCCTCAATCCACTGCGGAGCCCCGGTTCTGGACCCGGCACCTTCCCGCCCAGGCACCGTTCATCGTTCTGGGTTCGGTTCATCGGACGGAGGAAAAACGCGTCATCCGGATGATCAGCAGCCTGCGGCGACACCGGCCCGATGCCGTCGTCGCGGTTTTCCCGCGCCACATGCACTGCATCAATGCCCTTGGCCGCAGACTCCACGCGGCCGGGCTTAAGGCTCGCCGGCGTTCGCAAATCGATGGCCCCATCCCCCGGGGGAGTGTCGTCGTCGGGGATGTTTTCGGTGAACTCGGCCGCACCTATCGGGACGCCACCGCCGCTTTTGTCGGCGGCAGCCTGAAGCCTCTGGGCGGTCATAATTTCCTCGAACCCCTGTTAGGCGGCGTCGCACCGGTTATCGGCCCCTATTGGCGTGCGTTTCATTGGGTGGGCGGCGAACTGTTTCGTGAACGCATGGTCCATGTGGCAGGCGACTGGCGGCAGGCCGTGCACCTGCTTTTGCAGGCCATTGAAAACCCGACCCCGCGTCATGAGCGGCAGCGTCGCGCCATGGCCTTTCTCCGACGGCATCGCGGCGGCACTGAACGGGCCTGCCAGATCATCCGGGACCTCCTCAACCATCGTCCGCGACACGGCTAACGCCATGACGCCCAGCACCGCCGCCTGTTTGACAATGACCCCACTTCTTTATTAGTTTGCATCGCCGTGTTTAAAACGCCTGGTCGCCATATGCCATCGCCGCTTGTCAACAGGTCGATTCAGCGCCGCGCGTCGAACGCATCGGTCCGACGCACACTACTGGTCCAAACCAGCTACCTGGGGGATACCGTTCTCTCAACGCCCCTGATTGCCGCCCTGCATCAACTCCACCCCCGCACCCAACTATGGTTGATGACCACACCGGCGGCGGCCGGGCTGGTTACGGACGACCCCTTGGTGCACCGGGTGATTGCGTTCGACAAGCGCGGCCGGGACAGGGGTTTTACAGGCATCCTGCGCATGAGCCGCCGGCTGCGCCGCATCCGTTTTGACCGCGCCTATGCCCTGCAGCGCTCCTATCGGACGGGCCTTATCCTGTTTCTGAGCGGCATTCCTCACCGCACGGGCTTCCAATCGGCCCGACTCGCAAGCCTCTTTCATTCGCGACAGGCGCGGGATGCGGCCCAGCACGATGTCTTTCGCAACCTGAGCCTGCTGGCCGGCGAAGCGCCCCTCTCCGCGTTTGACGCCTCGCTCCGGCTCTTCCCGCCGGCGGTCGAGCGCCTCGAACCCGAGATCGCCGTCCAGATTATCAACCCGAAGCCCTATGTGCTTCTGGTGCCGGGCAGTGCCTGGCCAACCAAACGGTGGCGCTGGGAGCATTTCCGCACGGTGGCCGATCGTCTCCTCGGTCGGGGCTACCGCGTTATCCTGATCGGCGCGGCGGCCGATCGGGCCGTAAGCCGCCGCGTGGCCCGCGGTCTGGGGGTCGTCGACCTGACGGGAAAAACATCCATACCGGCATCGATGACCCTGGTCCGGCATGCCGCCGGGGTGGTCTGCAACGACAGCCTGGCCCAGCATTTGGCCTCGACATTCCGCAAACCCTGCGTCGTCGTTTTCTGTGCGACCAGCCCCGCGTTCGGTTTCGGGCCCTGGCAAAACCCCAACGCCGTGGTGGTGGAGGCTAAGAACCTGGCGTGCAAACCCTGCGCCCGCCACGGTGGCCCTCGCTGCCCCAACGGAACACAGGCATGCATGCAGACGCCGCAGCCGCAGGCGGTGATCGACGCGCTCGAATCGGTATTGCCCGCACCATGAAGAATACGATACAAATGCTTTATGGCGGCTATGTCATCCGGACTTCGGAAACGCTGACCGCCCGCCAGTTCGAACAGCTCACCGCCGGTTTCCGCGCCGAGGGCGAGCCGTCGCGGACGACGTTGGGCGGACGCCGCCGCATACCCGGAATACGGCTGGACCAAGTCGGCCCCGTGGTGGTCAAGCCTTACTATCGCGGTGGCCTGATCGCCCGCATGAACCGCCGGCACTATGTCAGGGGAGGCATGACCCGCAGCGCGAAAGAATTTGAATGGCTGCGGCGGGTGCGCAAACTGGGCATCCGCGCTCCCGAACCGATCGCCTCCGCACACCGGGGAGGGCTGTTCTACCGCTGCTGGCTGGTGAGCCGGGATGTGACCGGCGCGGCCTCCCTGGCCCAGGTGAGCACCGAGCGCCCCGAATGCCTGGAAGCCTCGCTGGCTCACTGCCGCCGGCAGGTCGAGCGGCTGATCGCCAACCGTATTCTGCACCCGGATCTGCACCCCGGCAACGTACTGGTGGATCCGGAAGGAAAAACCTGGGTCATTGACTTCGATCGGACCCGCTACTACGGCCGCGGTCGTTCCCGGCTGGCGGCGCGATACCGGCGACGCTGGCTAACGGCGGTCCGCAAACACGGCCTGCCCCCGGAACTGGCAGTCATTTTACCCGCGGATTCAAGCGATGGCACCGGTTGATACCCGGTTATTGAAACCCAAAATATGAGCCGACCCCGTCAACGTATCGACCTGCAGGGCTGCGAATCACTGCTTATCATCCTCATGGGATCCCTCGGTGATCTGGTGAGGGGATTCTGTTTGCCCGGATTGATCAAAAAACGCTATCCAGGCATCCGTATCGGATGGCTCGTGGAGCCCCGCTGGAAGGATCTGGTCGAACATCACGCGCAGATCGACAGCATGCTGGTCTTCGACCGCCCCATGGGTATCAAGGCCCTTCCCGGCCTGCGGCGGATGCTGCGGCGGCAGGGCTTCGACATCACGCTCGATCTTCAGCGTCACTTCAAGAGCGGACTGTTTTCCCTGTTGTCCGGCAGCCCGCGCCGCATGGGTTTTCACCCCCGCAACGCCAAGGAATTCAACTGGATCTTCAACACCACCCACATCCCCTACTTCGATGAGAAAAACGCCAAGCTGCAGCACTACCTGCAGTTTGCCGCCGCCATGGGCATCGAAACCAGCGGGGACCTTGATTTCGGACTCAATGCCCTTGCCGCGGCCGCCCTGCCGGAACATTTGGCTCCCGACCTGAAGCGGCCCTATATCGTCATGGTGATGGGGTCGAGCTGGGAGACCAAAAACTGGCATGCGGACGGGTACCGGCAACTGGCGGCGCAAATTCTGAGCGCCTTTCCTTTCGGTATCGTGCTGGCGGGCGACCGCAGCCAGCAAACGGTGGCCCGGGAGGTTTGCATCGCTATCGACAGCCGGCGGCTCATCGATCTCACCGGCCGGACGACCCTCCCGGAGCTGACCGCTCTGCTGGGGCAGGCGGCCGCCGGCATCGGTCCCGATTCAGGTCCCGGCCACCTGGCAGCGGCCGTGGGGACCCCGTACGTCGCGCTCTTCGGACCGACGCCCCCCGGCCGCGTGGTGCCCTACCGCTGCGAAGCGCTGGCGGTCGTGGCGGATCTGCCCTGCACGGGATGCTATCGCAAAGCGTGCCCCTATCCCGTGTGTTCCTGCATGACGGCGATCACGCCGGCCATGGTGCTCGCTAAATTGAAACCTGCGCTTGAGCGCCGGCTGGTCCCGGCAGCCTGTCCGAACTGAACCCCAGACCCCCGCGGTGCAGGTTAAGAAGCACCCCCTCCGGTGTGCCATCACCCCCGACGGTACATGCTATTTGCTGACCAGCAGGTCCTCCAGAAAAAGGTAGCGCAGGTCGGAGCCGTAAAACATGTTCAGGGCGTCGGTGGGGGTGCATACGATCGGCTCCCCGCGGCGGTTGAGGGAGGTGTTCAGGACCACCGGAATCCCGCGCCGCGCTTCCAGGGCTTCGATCAGGGCGTAGTAACGCGGATTGGTCTGCCTTGTGACCACCTGCGCCCGGGCCGTGCCGTCCATGTGGACGACCTCGGGAATGCGGGCCTTCCATTGCTCGGCCACGTCGAAGGCCAGGGTCATGTATGGGGCCGGATGACGGGTCTGCAGAATAGCGACGGCCGCCCGGTCCAGGATGCTGGGGCAGAAGGGCCGCCAGCGCTCACGGTATTTGATCTGCGCGTTGATGCGGTCGGCCATTCCCCGCCGGCTGGGATCACCCAATATGCTGCGATTGCCCAGCGCCCGCGGCCCGAATTCCATGCGGCCCTGAAACCAGGCCACCGGATGCCCCGCGGCCAGCAGACGGGCGGCCTCCGTGGGGGCATCCGCGACGACTGTGTACGCCGGGCGGTCCGGATGGCGCTCGCAGGCCTGGCGGCATTCGTCCGTGGTGAACGCGGGCCCCAGATAGACGTGCTCCAGCGGACGGATGACATCGCCCCGGGCATGGGCGGCGTAGGCGGCGGCGCCGATGGCGGTTCCGGCATCGCTGGCCGCTGGCTGGACGAACAGTTCGTCGACGTCGGGCCGCGCGATGATGCGCTGATTGAGCTTGACGTTGAGCGCCACCCCCCCGGCAAAACAGATCCGCCCGGTTTCGGCGAGCACATCCGCCAGGTAGGTATCGATGAGCCGCAGCGTGACCGATTCCAGAAGATCCTGCATGCTGGCCGCGTAGTCCACGTACGGGTCGTCGATCTCATCTCCCTCGCGTTTGGGACCCAGCCAATCGATCAAGCCCGGACTGAAATAGAATCCCAGACCGTCCTGTTTGAAGCGCCGGAGCCCCACCGTGTTGACGAGGCGGGTGTTCACCGTGAACGATCGACCGTCGCAGCGGATCAGGCGGCTGAAGTCGTACTTGCGGGCATCGCCGTAGGGCGCCATGCCCATGACCTTGAACTCGCCATCGAGCATCTCGAATCCGAGATACTGGGTCAGGGCGCCGTAAACGCCGCCGAGGGAGTCGGGGTCGTAGAACTCGCGTATTGTATGGATACGCCCGTTTGCGCCGTAGCCGAAAAACGTCGTGGCGTACTCGCCTTTGCCGTCGATGCCCAGAATGGCGGCCTTGCCGCTGAACCCGCTCAAATGGTAAGCGCTGCTGGCGTGGGCCAGGTGATGCGGCACGGGAAGAAAGGGCGCCCGCGAGGGGTCGATACCCAATTGGCGCATGAGCTTCAGGATCGACCGGCGGTTGCGCCGGAAGAGGCGATTGCCGTTGAACACGGCGTTCAGAGCACGGTCGGGCGCGTACCAGTAGCGCCGGGCAAAATGCCAGCGACCGGGATGGCTGAAACCGAAGGGGGCAAAGGGAAAGGCAACGGCATCAACGTCCGTGGCGGCAACGCCGGCGGCTTCCAGGCAATAGCGGGCGGCGTGCAGCGGCCAGCGCCTTTTGGCGTGCTTGTCCCGCAGGAAGCGCTCCTCCTCGGCGGCACTCACGAGCTGGCCGTCCACGAAGAGGGCGGCCGACGGGTCATGGGTCAGCGCTCCTGAAAGCCCCAGTACGATCACAGGCCTTCCTCCTGATATCGATCCGTCCCCAGTTTTGCCAGGACGTGGCGCTCGAAGGCGTCGCGGTCCCGGCCAAAATCAACAGCCACCCCGATGACCAGCAAGGGCAGGCCCTGGACCCAGTCGTCTTGAATCCGGACGCGGTCCTTGTCGGTGGTGACCAGCGCATTGACCCCCGCGCGGCGCCCCTCGCGGGTAAGGCGGATCAGATCGCCCGCCCGGTAGTGATAATGATCATCGAAAGCCATCCAGCCCCGGAGTTCGGCCCCTAAATCGATGAGCGTCTGGCGGAATGCGTCGTTGCGGGCGATTCCGGAAAAAGCCAACACAGGCAGGTTTCGAAGCGTCTCCAAATTCAGGGGTCCGGATCGGGGTCCATCCGTGGGATGGCGCTCAATGCGCTCACGGCCCACCGGCCGGTGCCGGCAGGCAAACAGCGGTTTGGCGGCCAGATGCGGGCAGGCCGTGTACAGCTGCCGCCTCCCATCGGCCGGTGGTTTTCCGTCCGCGGGGTCAAAAGCGCGGGTCAGCACCAGGATGTCGGCGCGGTCCAGGGCGGAGGGCGGCTCCCTCAGCGGTCCGCGCGGCAGAAGATAACCGTTGCCCAGCGGCGCCTGGCCGTCGAGAAGGACGATGTCAAGATCACGGGCGAGTCGCTGATGCTGAAAACCGTCGTCCAGCAGGATGACATCCGGCTTGAAGCGCGCCAGGGCCCTTCGGCCGGAGGCCAGTCGATCGCGGCCCACATAAACGGGGATCGAACACGCATGGAGCAGACGGGCCATGAGCACCGGCTCGTCCCCGGTCTCGCCGGCGTCGGCCGCAAATGCCCCGTCAGGTTCGATCCGCGCGCCGGTTTTTTCGGCGCGCCCGTGATAGCCGCGGCTGACAATCGCCACCCGGAGGCCGGCATCGTGGATGACACGCGCGAGATAGATGCACAGCGGTGTTTTCCCCGTGCCTCCCACCGCGAGATTGCCGATGGAGACCACCCGGCAGGCCAGCTGGCGGACACCCTGCCGGCGGCGGTAGCGATGCGTGCGCAGGCGCACGCCGACGCCAAACAGGGCTGCGAAAACCCGCAGCACGGCCGCAAGGCCGATACGGTCCGGGCCCCGGGAATGGATTACGGCGGTTACCTGCTTCTTCAGCCTGGTCAGGGGATTCACGCGGCTGTCCTTCATTTGCGGGCCGCCTATTCCGCCCGCAAGAGAGCGATGGCCGTGGTTGCGGCGTAGATCAGGATCGGGATCCAGGCCGCCAGCAATGGCGGAAGAACGGCCGCATAGCCCAACGCCAGACTGAAGCTCTGGATCACCCAGAAACAGAACGCGAGCCCCAGCCCCGCGACCACCACGCCGGCGATTCCCTGTCTGCGGCGGGCGCGGCCGGCAATGGCCGCGGCCATCACCGGCAGGAGGATACAGACCAACGGAAAGGCGACCTTGGCCTGCCAGTCAACCTGGAGGGCAATGGTGTCGTAGCCTTCCGCCGCCACCGTCCGAATATAGGCGCCCAATTCGAAAACCCCCATTTCACTGGAAGTTCGGATACCGCTTTTGAGATCCGCCAAGGGAAAGTAGGCCGGCATATCCATGCGTTCATGGCTCCGCACCGTGATGTCCCCCTGCGTCGGATGCAACACCTGCTCGAGGACCGCGTGACAGGTCCACTTCGATTCCCCGAGCTGAATGCGTTCCGCCTCGACCCGCCGGATCAGACGGAAGCGGGCATCGAAAAAATTCAACGTCACCCCGAACGCCGCCGGCATTTCCGCATTGAAGTGACGGATGTGGACGATGAAGCGCTCGCCCCGCAGCCAAACATTCTGATCGCGCGGGTTGATCTGGAGCTGTTTGTCCGCTGCCAGTCGTTGGCGGTTGGCGGCCGAGCGCACGAGCGGCAGGACCAGTTCGGCGCAGAGAAAGAGAAAAAGCGCGGTTCCGACGCCGACGAGCAGCGGGGCCTTGATGCAGCGGTGGAGGCTGACGCCACCGGTCTTGAGGGCAATCAATTCATTGTGTTTGACCATCAGGCCGAAAACCACCAGCACGGCCAGCAGGATGCTGGCTGGAATGAGGTGCTCCAGGGGGATTCGGGACAGGATCAGCAGAACTGCCTGGGCCAGCGAGACCTCCGCTTCGATCAGATTGTCGATCCGTTCAAAAAAATCGGCAATGACATAGATCATCGTGACCGCCACCAGAATCAATACGAAATAACGGCCGACCTCACGCATGATATAGCGGTCAATCGTCGTCATGATCCTCCGCGCGCGCGCCGCGGCCTGCCCCAGTGACGCTTCAGACGCTGGAAGGCGGCGACGAACGCCCGGCCGATGAAGCGCAACCCGTCCAACCAATAAAGCGGCTTCTCGTTGGCGCTGCGGACCAGCATGACGATGCCGGCGATGCCGAACACGACATTCGGCAGCCACAGCCCCAATGCGGGCTTGACCAGGCCGACCTCCGCCAGGCTCCGTCCGGCGCTCATCATGACATAATACATGACGAACAGGGTCAGTCCCGTCCCCAACCCCGCCGACTTGCGATTGGATTTCAGCTCGACGCCCAGCGGGATGGCCAGAAGGCCCAACGCCAGACAGGCGGCCGGTATGGAAAACCTGATGTGGTATTCGTTCAGCGCCTCGTAGTAATCGTCCGGGTCGGACCGGACGCTGCGAATATGCGCTTTAAGCTCCGCCAGGTTCATTTCGTCCTCATCTTTGCGCTTGTAGCGCGCCAGTTTGTCGGCCGGCTTGAAATGGAACTCGAAATCGTAGGTGGCAAAATGGATGACGCTGGCCGACTGCTCGGTGCGCTCAACCTGGTTGATCACACCGTTGAAAAGCCGCAGCCGTACGGCCCTGCGCTCCGGCAGGCGGATCAGCTGGCCGGAAGGCGCCACAATGGTGGCCACGGCGCGCGGGTTGCGGCGGTCCTCGATGAAGATGTCCCTCATCTGCATGGTCTGGCTATCGACGGCGTTGACATACAGCGTCACCTTCTCGAAGCGGTTGTTGAAGGTACGCGCCTGGAGCCCCACGTTGGCGTGGGTCGCCAGGGTTTCGTAAGTCAGGCGCTTGATGGCCGACTTGCCCAGCGGCATCCCGTAGATCGTCATCGTCAGCGTGGCCAACGCGCCGCATCCAATAACGGCTAAGGCCGATGGAATCATGCGGTAGAGACTGACACCGGCGGACTTCAGCACCAGGATTTCGTTGTCGGCCGCCATGCGCATGAACGCCAGGAGGACCGCCATCATCACCGCCATGGGCAGCACGAACACCAGGAAATGGGGGATGGAATAGAGCAAGAGCCGGACGATCACCCCGGCTTCAACCTGATAGTTGATGATGAGCTTGGTGATTTTGAGCATCTTGCCCATGAGAAAAAGGAAGGTGAAGAAAAGCAGATTCACCCCCAGCGGCGTCATGATGCTTCGCAGAATATGGCGATGAACGATTCTCATAAGCGGATCGGACGGGGATGCTGGCGTCCGGCGGTTCAGGCCCGACGCACGTTATCGAGCGCTTCGGCGTGGCCGCCGAACTGCATCAGATAAAGCTTATGGTATTCGCCACGGCGTGCCATGAGGGCATCGTGCGTCCCCTCTTCGACAATGCGCCCCCCGACCATGACAACGATCTGGTCGGCATGAACGATGGTGGAGAGCCGATGGGCAATCACGAATGCTGTCCGGCCGTGCATCAGATTTTCAAGCGCCTTCTGCACCAGGGTTTCGGACTCCGAATCCAACGCCGATGTGGCTTCGTCCAGA
>JASJBQ010000028.1 GCA_030066455.1 Desulfobacterales bacterium | reverse complement strand
GCGATGTACACCCTGAGTCTAAGCCGCGCCTTCGAGGCGCGTCACTTTCTGGTGGGCGGGGACTGGGGACCCGAAAACGATCCCCACGGGCATGCCTACCGCGTGGAAGTGCGCCTGCAGGCCGAGGAACTCGACCGGCACGGCTACATTGCCGATCTCGAACTCCTCGAGAAGCTCGTGGATCGATGCGTAACCCATTATCGCGACCAAATGCTCAACGCGCTGGAGGAATTCGACGGGCTCAACCCCAGTATCGAGCATTTCAGCCGTTGCTTCTGCGAGCGTCTGGCGGCGGGCCTGCCGCCGCATCACCTCACCGCGATCGAGGTGCGCATCTGGGAAGATACGGACGCCTGGGCGTCCTACCGGGAGGAATACCGGTGAATGTCGGCCTTGTCATCTATGGCGACCTCGACACCCTTACCGGCGGCTACATCTACGATCGGCAGATGGTGACGGCGCTCGAAGCACGCGGCCACCGGGTCCGGGTGGCGAGCCTGCCGGCCACCAACTACCTGGGGCGGCTGGCCCTCAACTGGAAGATGCCCGACAACATGCCGGGGCTGGATCTGCTCCTCCAGGACGAATTGTGCCATCCTTCCCTGATCCGTTGCAACGCGCGGCGCGGCGGCCATCACGGCCCCGTTGTCGCGGTGGTTCACCAGGTGCTTTGCGACGAACCCCGTGCGGTCTGGTGCAATCGCCTGCTGCGACCGGTGGAAAAACGCTACCTGGACAGTGTGGACGGTTTTATCTTCAACTCATGCACCACCCGGGATACGGTCTGGCGTCTGACCGCCGCCAATCGCCCGCATGTGGTGGCGCCCCCGGGGGGGGATCGCCTGGAGGGAACCCCGGCGCCGGAAGCCATTACCGCCCGCGCCCTGGCGCGCGGCCCCCTGCGGTTGCTGTTTGTGGGCAACCTCATTCCTCGCAAAGGCCTGCTGTCCCTGATTCAGGCCCTGGAGGGACTGCCGCACAACGCCTGGTCGTTGCGGGTGGTGGGCCGCCTGGACATGGACGGGGCCCATGTGCGGAAGGTGCGGCAGGTACTCGAGGCGCGAGGGCTGGCCAACCGGATCCAGCTCTTGGGTCCCCGCGAGGGAGCGGCCCTGACGGCGGAGTTCAACCGGGCGCAGGTTTTATGCATGCCCTACGCCTACGAAGGCTTCGGTATGGCCACTCTCGAGGCCCAGGCCTTCGGTCTGCCGGTCATCGGCGCCCGGGAGGGCGCCACCGGCGAGCTGGTCACCAGCGGTGTCAACGGCTATCTTGTGCGACGCGGTGACCACGCCGCGGTGTGCCGGGCCATTAACGGACTGCATGCGGATCGGGTCAAACTGGGGCAGATGGGGCTGGCCGCCCGCCGGCGATTCGAACGCCATCCCGGCTGGGCGGGCACCATGACGCACCTGGCGCTTTTCCTGGAATCACTGGCCGCCTCCCGGCCAACCCGACACAACGCGGTGTCTGCCGGTCAACAGGTGGTTGCATCGTGAGCGCGCGCTTCCGGCACACGCTTGATCGGCGCAGCCTGGCAGCATTGATCCTGGCCTGGGGTTTTCTGAATGTTTTCATCAATTTCGACTTCCCTGCGGCACCGCTGCTGTCCTTCAAGCTGCTGCGGCCGTCCCTGGAGGTCTGGGGGCTTCTGGGGGTGCTCTGCGCGCTGGCCTGGGTTGGTAGGGCCGCTCGTGCCCGGGTCTGCCTGCCCTTGATGGCTTTGCTGGTCTTCGGGCGCCTGTTTCGCCTGGGGGATGTCATCATGCCGGTTTATTTCAACCGGCCGTTCAATCTGTACATGGATGTCGGCTACCTGCCCGGACTGGCGCATCTGTTGGCCCAATCCTTTCCACCGGCGCGCCTGGCCCTCTATGCTGCTCTGACGGCGGCCCTGACCGCCGCGGTTCTGTGGGCCCTGTGGCGGTCCCTGCAAACGGCCGGGGCCCTTTTTCAAAACCCGGCGGCCCGGCGCGGATTTGTGGGGTTGACCCTGGTGCTGGCCCTGACGGTGGGCGCCTATCAGAGCGGCCACTATCCCGTTCATCTGCCACCACCGGCGACAGCCTTTACGCCCCGGCTGGCGGCGGAAGTGGCCTTCATGCTCAACATCCGCGACATTCGTCGCCGCGGGCTCGCTGCCGTTCAGATGGCCGCCGAACGGATCCCGGCCTACGAGGCGCCTCTGGCCGGTCTCCAGGGCCGCAATGTCTACCTGTTTCTGATCGAATCCTATGGGCAGACCCTGTTCAAGAAACCCGAACACTGGCAGACGTTCGCACCGTCGATCCAGTGGTTGGCCACCACCCTCAACCGCGGGGGCTACACGATTTGCTCCCGCTACCTGCGCTCACCGACCTTCGGCGGCGCTTCCTGGCTGGCGTTCGGTACGCTGGAAAGCGGGGTCTGGCTGTCCAGCCAGCTGCGCTACGCTTATCTGGTGGCCAGTCGGGTGCCGCCTCTGGCTTCTTATTTTGCGCGGGCGGGCTACCGTACCCTCTCGATCATGCCGGGCACCACGATGCCCTGGCCCGAAGGGCGCTATTTCGGTTACCAGCACGAATATCATGCCCGGGATCTCGACTATCGCGGCCCGGCTTTCGGTTTCGCTCCCATGCCCGACCAGTTTGTCCTGGACCGGATCTACCGCCGTGAGATCCTGCCCCACACGGGCCCCCTCTTTATCCGCTATGTCCTCGTGAGCACCCACGCCCCCTTTCACCGGCAACCGGTCTATCTTCCGGACTGGGAGCTTATCGGCGACGGATCCGTTTATCACCAGCTGGCGCCCGTGGAGTTTCCCAACAACTGGCCGGATCTGACCGAGGCCACCGAGGCCTATCTGACCGCGATCCGGTATGAGCTGACCGTGCTGGGCCATTATCTTACCCGCTTTGCGCACGATGACGCCCTGATCATCGTGCTCGGTGATCATCAGCCCAACGCCCACATCACCGGAAACGAGGCGCCCTCCCTGGTGCCCGTGCACGTCATCAGCCGGGATGCTTCGGCCCTGGCGCCTTTTTGTCGAATGGGCTTTTCACCGGGAATCGTTCCTGCCGATAACCCCCCCTTTGGCAGTATGCAGGATTTTCTACCGGATTTGCTGGCGGCTTTCAGCCGATAAGGGACGCGACGCCGGCCGTTGAACATAGGGCCGCTGAACAGGGCATGTATACCCCCCAACCTGGATACAAGGAGGTCATGATGCACACACCGCAGTGGAAACAACGCGCCCTTTTCCTCTTGATTGGGGCCTTGGCGGCGCTGGCGGTTGTTTTTCTGACCGGCGCCGACAGGTCGCCGTCGCCGGAGATTGGCCGCTATCGCATGTGCTGCACGCCCCGGGGATCGTTCACCGAGATCTATGTGATCGACACCACCAACGGGATGGTCAAATGGCAGGGCAGCGGCGACGACGGCAAGACTTTTCAGGAGATGAAATAGGCGCCGACCGCAGAGTGGCCCCGGAAGGTAGGGAACGCTTAGGGCCTCTCGTCCGAGGCTTTCCCGCGTTTGCCGGCGCTGGAATCGTTGAGCAGTGCGTTCAGGGCCTTGCTGATTTCGCACAGCAGATAAGGCTTCTTGACGGCGGCCTGAAATCCGTAGCGGGTGTAGTTGGCAATGACGGGGTCGTTGGAATAGCCGCTGGAGACGATGGCCCTCACCGCCGGGTCCAGCGCCTTCAAACGGGCGATGGCCTCTTGTCCCCCCATGCCGCCCGGAACCGTCAGGTCCAAAATCACGGCGTCGAACGGTTCTCCCGCGTCGAGGGCTTCGCTGTAGCGCGAAACGGCGTCATCGCCGTCCCGGGCGGTCGCGATCGTGTATCCCAGAGCACTCAGCATGTCGGCGGCCAGCGTGCGGATGAAATCCTCGTCGTCCATTACCAGGATCCGGCCCGCCCCCCTGAGGACGTCATCCGTCGCGGCCAGGGGCGCCGAGGCCTTTCCCCGTGCCGCAGGCAGGTAGATTTGGATCGTTGTGCCGACGCCCATTTCGGAGTCGATGCTGAGTTTGCCGGCATGCTTTTCGATGATCGAATGGGCCACCGCCAGCCCGAGGCCGCTGCCCTTCTGTTTGGTGGTGAAATAGGGATCGAATACCTTGCGCAGGTGCTCCGGCGGGATGCCCGTGCCGGCATCCTGGACGGTGAGGCGCAGATAGTCGCCCGGGGCCAGGGTCAGGTGGTCACTGGCGTCCAGGGTCACGTTGGCGCCCCTGACGCGCACCTCGCCGCCGTCCGGCATGGCCTGGGTCGCGTTGATCATCAGGTTGTGGATGACCTGGGTGATCTGGCCCTCGTCCATTTCAGCCAAGTGAAGATCGGGCGGGAGGTCGAACCGGCAGCGGATGCTGGTCCCCCGCAGCGCGAAACTGGCCGACTCGCGGACCACGTCGCCGATGGGGAGGGTGCGTTTGTCCGGCTCGCCGCCCTTGGCGAAGGTGAGCAACTGCAGGGTGAGGTTTTTGGCGCGCAGGGCCGCTTTTTCCATTTCGTCCATCCGCGTGTGGATGGGGCTGCCGGGTGGCAGATCCAGTTTGGCCAGCGAGAGATTGCCCACGATGCCGGCTAAAAAATTGTTGAAGTCATGGGCGATGCCACCTGCCAGGACCCCCAGGGATTTGAGCTTTTCGCTTTTGCGCAGCTCATCCTCCATGCGCCGTGCGGTGGTCACGTCCCGGAAGACCAACACCACGCCGATGATGTTGCGGTCGGCATCCTTGATGGGGGCGCCGCTGTCGGCGATCACGTATTGGCTGCCATCGCGGCTGATCAGCTTGGTGTGGTTGGCCAGCGCCACCACCCGGCCGGAAGACAAGACCGCCGTCACGGGATTCTCGCAGGGTTCGTCGGTGTCTTCGTTGACGATGCGGAAGACCTCGGTCAGCGGACGGCGGAAGGCCTCCTTTTCCGACCACCCGGTCAGGGCCTCGGCAACCGGGTTCATGAGGGTGACCTGCCCCTTCCGGTCGGTCGTGATGACGGCATCGCCGATGCTGTGCAGGGTCACCCGCAAACGTTCCTTCTCCGCGATCAACGCCATTTCAGCCCGTCGTCTTTCGGTGATTTCTTCAACAAAACCCTCGAAGAGCTGCGGTCCCGAGCGCTGGCCGGAGATGGCGCGCATGTGCAGGTTGGCCAGCCAGTGGGCGCCGTTGCGACGCCGGTAGCGCACCTCGGCGACGTAAAAGCCTTGGGCCTCCAAGGCGGCGGCCATGATTTCCTCGCGTTGCCGGGGCACCACGAAAAGCTGCTCGCCGATATGGCGGATTTCGTCGATGGCCTCCCGGGGACTGTCATACCCCAGCATTTCCGTCAGGGCCGGATTCAGATCCACAAAACGGCCGTCCGAGGTGGACAGAAAGATGCCGAAGGGCGCGTTGGTGAAGAATTCGCGGTAGCGCTCCTCGCTGGCGCGCAGCGCTTTTGCGGCGCGTTTCTGCTCGGTGATGTCCCGGATGGAGATCAGAAGGCAGGTCTCCTCCCGGATCTCGATAACTTCGCCGGCGAGCAGGCCGTCGCGCTGCGCACCGCTGTGGGTCCGGAAGGACAGTTCGCGGTCGCGAAGGCCGCCTTGCGTCCCTATGGCCTCGGCGATGGCGTTATACGCCTGGGGGCGGCCCCAGAGATTGAGATCGCGGACAGATTGTCCCAGAACCTCCTCCCGCCGGCAGCCCGCAACCTGCGTAAAACCGTCATTGACCTCCAGCAGGCAGCCGTCCTCCCGCCGGGCGATAAGCACGGCATCGGGGCTTGACTGAAAGGCCTTGGCGAATTTTTCTTCGGACTCGCGGAGGGATTGTTCCATCTTGCGGCGGTGCGTAATGTCATGGGCGATGCCGGCCGTTCCGATGACTTCGCCGGCGTCGTTGTAGACGGGTGTCTTGAAGGTTTCGATCCAGCGGGTGGTCCCCTCGGCATCCACCAGTTTTTCTTCCAGCGTCTTGCGCCGGCCGGTCGCGATGACTTCGCGGTCGTCGGCACGGTAACTACGGGCCAATTCTTCCGGGAAGAAGTCGAGGTCGGTGTGCCCCACTATCGTTTCCGGGGAACGGTTGCACGTCTTGCCAAAGGCCTCATTGACGGCGATGAAGCGGCTTTCGCGGTCCTTGAGCCAGGCCATGTCGGGGATGTTGTTGAGAATCGCTTCCTGCTGCCGCCGGGTTTCATCCAGGAGGATTTCGGCCTGCTTGTATCTGGTGATATCCCGCAGGCTCTCGATGGCCCCGGCGATCCGGCCCTCGGCATCGTAGAGCGGGCTGGCCGCACCGGCGAGATAGACGCCTCCGGGCTTCAGTTCGGGGTGGAAGGAAACCGAGCTCAGTTTACTGCCGTCCCGCTCGAGGCGCACGTAGTGCCTCTCGATATCCTCGCGTGGTTCGGATTCGCGCACGAAATCGATCAGCACGGGGCGTTTTTCCCCATAGAACGGCAGGGCGTGCTGATAGTCGCCCTTGCCGAGGATGGCCTTGGCCGGGATGCCGGTCAGCTTCTCGATGGCCTGGTTCCAGGCCACCACCCGGCCCTGCCGGTCTACGACCCAGGTGGCATCGGGCAGGAAATCGATGATCTCCGCCAGGCGTTTCTCGGAAGCCTGCAGGCGTTTTTCGGTCTGGATCTGATGGGTGATGTCTTTGGCCATGGCCAGAATGGCCGGTTGGCCATCAAAACGGATGAGGGCAAGTGAGAAGTCTCCCCAGCGCGCCTTTCCCTCACGGCGCATGAATTTGATCGGGTAGCGCGACGGCGACTGTTCGCCCCGCAGACACCGGGCGGACCGGCGGCGCACCATCGCGCGCATATCCGGGTGAACGATGGCCATGGCGTCGAGGCTCCGGGCCTCTTTCCGGGAGTACCCGGTCATGGCCGCCCAGGCATCGTTGACGTAGAGGAAACGGTCATCGCGGATGATGGAAACGGCCACCGGGGCGGCGTCGGTGAGCGCCCGGAAATTGGATTCGCTGGTGCGCAGGGCGTCCTGCGCCCGGCGGATATCCGTCGTATCGATCACCACGCTGAGCGCGCAGCGTTCCCCCTGCCATTCGATCACCTCGGCGGTCCAGATGAAGTCGCGCACACTCCCGTCCTTCATGCGGAAGCGACAGGTATGCTGGTCCAGCCGGCCCCGGGTCTCTAACGTTTCACGTATCGCACGCCGGGCTTCCGGGCGCGGCCAGAGGTTCAACTCCGTCGACGTGCGGCCGATGACCTCCTCGCGGGCATAGCCGGTCGTGTGTATGAAGGCGTCGTTGACGTCGATATAGCGGCCATCGGCCACGGTGGCCACGTCCATCCACACAGGGCTGATATAGAAAAGCTTGCTGAATGTCTCCTGGCTGCGGCGAAGTTCGTTTTCGGTGTGCCCCCGGGCCTCGATTTCGCGCTCCAGGGCGGCACTTTTGGACCACAGAGCCGTGGTTCGCTCGTCGATACACTGCTCCAGTTCCGACCGGGCCGTCCGTTGCCCCGCATCGATGTCGCGCTGGTCGGTGACATCCCGCATTATGGCGAGAATGTGGGCCACGCCGTCGACACGGGCGACGATCGACACGGAAATGCCCAGGGTGCGTTGCCGACCGTCGGCACAGGTAATCGGCGATGTTTCGACCAGCGGGGCGTCGCCGGGCGTCAGGGCCGTCCAGCGGGCCATGGTTTCTTCGCGGATGGCGGTATCGGGGCAAAGGGTCTGAAACCAGCCCCCGGTGTTGATCGCCTCCATCGCGAAGCCGGTCAGGTCGATCATGCGATCATTCCAGACCGTAAACTGAATGAACGGAAACGCTTCGACCGCATGGAAAACGCAGATCCCGTCACTGGCGTGTCGGGTGACGATTTCGGTGAATGATTGGTGGTAATCGGGCGGTGTCGGGGCTTCCTCGTAGCGGCGGAGTCGCGACTCCAGATCACGAATGCGCTCCTGCAACGCTTCTCGGGGCGGTGTGGCCATGTCGACTCGCTCGATCAAACAGTCTATGAAGGGATAAACGCCGGCTAGTTAGCAAAGGGTTAGTCGGAATCGCTATCGATGTCAACGGGATTTATTGACTAACTTATTGAGAATACATAAAATTTTTGCGATCTTTTTGTTTTAAAAGGAAAATTCGGGTGATGTGCACGCCGACGGATACAAAGGGGAATGCGGGCTGCGGGGGCACGCTCAAGCCCGCAGGGGGTGGCGGCACCGAGATCTCAGGCGGTATCCGTCGTTTTGAATCCGGTGGTGCCGATGGGGTTGACACATACGGTGGCCGCAGCGATAGCGGTCCGCAAGGAAGAAAGCGATTGTCATCGACGGTCTTCGTTTTTCAACCGGGCAATGATGCGGGCAACGATCACCGCGGGTGGGGGGGCGATGTCGGCGCTGATGCCGCCTAGCGGTTCCTCCAGGGTGTCGAGCTGGCTCTGCAGAAGAACGGGATTCATGTAGTGGCTGTGGCGGGCTTCGACTCTTGTCCGCAGGCGGTCGAAAGATCCCCGCAGATAAACCGTACGCACGGTGTCCTGATCGACGCCCAACAGATCGCGGTAAGCTTTTTTCAGTGCCGAACAGGCCAGGACGCCACCCGACCCCTCACCCCGCCAGGCGTCAATGACGGCCCGCAGCGCCTCCAGCCAGGGGCGGCGATCCGCGTCGTTCAGGGCGATGCCCCGCCGCATGTTGTCCACATTGGCCGGGGGGTGGAAATCGTCGGCGTCGATAAACGGACAGCCCAGGCGCGCGGCCAGCAATCGGCCGACCGTGGTTTTGCCGCAGCCCGTGGGGCCCATGACGATCAGAACGCGTGGTGGTGATGCGGTTGCCATGGCGTTTTCAATTAATCTTCTGAGGTGAGTCCCTCCCACAACCCGTTGAGGTAGGCGGCGCCAAGGGCGCGATCAAAAAGGCCATAGCCGGGCTTGCCGATTTCACCCCAGATCATCCGTCCGTGATCCGGCCGCAAGGGGCCGTCGAAGTTGTTTTTATGCAGCGCTTTCATGATGGCGAACATATCGAGATGCCCGCAGGCGCTGGGATGGGCGGTTTCATGGAATGCTTTTTCGCCATCGATGTGCACGTTGCGCACGTGCATGAAGGCGATACGGTCCATACGCGAAAATTCTTCCACGAGGGCGGGAATATCGTTGGATGGCAGCGCGCCGAGTGATCCCGTACACAAGCTCAGCCCATTGGCCGGGCTGTCTTCAATCTGGATCAATCGGTGAAGGGCATCGCGGTCAACGATAATCCGGGGAAGGCCGAAGATCGACCAGGGGGGGTCATCCGGGTGGATGCCAAGCCGGATGCCAAGGTCCTCGGCCACGGGGATGACCCGGTGCAGAAAATAGGCCAGGTTGTCCCAGAGCCTCTCTTCACTGACGCCAGCATATGCCTGGAGCATTTTTTTCAGTTGCGCGCGGTCAAAGGCGCTGCTCCATCCGGGCAGATCGCGGGTGCCGTGGGAAAGATCAATTCGCGCAAGGTCTGAATGATTGTAGCTGAGACAGGTCGCGCCATCGGGTAATGGCCTGTCCAGACGCGTGCGTGTCCAGTCGAATACCGGCATGAAATTGTAGCAGACCGTGGTCACGCCGGATGCGGCCAGATGGTTCAGACTGGTGGCATAATTGGCGATATACCGATCCCGGGTTGGATTTCCCAGCTTGATATCTTCGTGTACCGGAAGGCTCTCCACGGCGGTCAATGCCAGGCCGTTGTCTCTGATTTGGTCGACCAGCCCGCGGATGGAACGTTGTGGCCAGACCTCGCCCGGCGCCAGTTCATGCAGCGCGCTGACAACGCCCTCAACTCCCGGAATCTGTCGGATCGCTTTCAGGGACACGGGATCTTCCGGGCCGTACCATCTAAAGGACAATTGCATGCTTGGCCCCCTCTTTAGGCATGGTTGGTTTCGATGCCGAAATAATTGACGGCGTTGTGATAACAGATGTCCTGGACCATGCCGCCGATCAGATCCATGTCGTGGGGCAACTCGCCCCTTTCCACGTCCGTCCCCAGAAGGTTGCAGAGCACCCGGCGGAAGTATTCGTGACGCGGGTAGGAGAGGAAGCTGCGCGAGTCGGTGAGCATGCCCACGAAACGGCTTAAAAGGCCCATGTTGGAGAGCGCGTCGATCTGGCGTGTCATGCCGTCCTTCTGGTCGTTGAACCACCAGCCGGAGCCGAACTGGATTTTACCCGGCACGAGGCCGTCCTGGAAATTGCCGATCATGGTGGCCACGAGTTCGTTGTCACGGGGGTTGAGGACATAGAGAATCGTGCGGGTCAGACGCCCCTCCTGTTCCAAAATGTCCAGAAAGCGGGCCAATGGGCGGGCGATCTCGAAGTCCCCGATGGAGTCGTACCCGGTATCCGGTCCCAGCTGCCGAAAGGCCCGGGAATTGGTATTGCGCAGGGCGCCGAAGTGAAACTGCTGGGTCCAGCCGCGGTCGGCGTCCATGCGCGCCAGTTCGAGCAGAACGGCGGTTTTGAACGGGCCGCGTTCACTGGCGTTCAAAGGCTCGCCCCGGCGCAGCCGGTCGAAATCGCGGCGAATCGATTCGTCATCAAAGTCGTCGGCGTACGGGCGCTCGAGTCCGTGATCAGACAGGCGGCAGCCGGTGGCGTGAAAGAAATCGTGCCGGGCCCTCAGGGCCGCGATAAAGGTTTCATAGTCGGCGACCTCGATACCGGAAACCGCTGCCAGCTGATCGACCCACTGGTTGAAGGCGGCCGGGTCTTCCACCCCGATAGCCCGGTCGGGCCGGAAGGCCGGCAGGACCTTGATACCGAATTCGGTGTCATTGGCGATGGCCTGGTGGTGTTCGAGGGTGTCCACCGGGTCGTCAGTGGTGCAGACCACCCTGACCCGCATCTTTTTCAGGAGACGGCGGGTGCTGAAGGCGGAAGTGGGCAGGAGCGCACTGCAATGGTCGTAGATGGCCTCGGCGGTTTGCGGACCGAGCAGCCGGTCGTCGATCCCGAAGTAGCGGTTCAATTCGAGGTGCGTCCAGTGGTAGAGGGGGTTGCGCAAAGTCTTCGGAACGGTGGCGGCCCAGGCCGCGAATTTGGCGCGATCGTCGGCATCGCCGGTGATGAAACGTTCGCTGATGCCGTTGGCCCGCATCGCCCGCCATTTGTAGTGGTCGCCGTTGAGCCAGATCCGTGTCAGGTTGGCGAAACGTTTGTCGGCGGCAATCTCTTCCACGGGCAGGTGACAATGGTAATCGAAAATCGGCATGGCGGCGGCGTAATCGTGGTAGAGACGACGGGCGGTGTCGCTGTGCAGCAGAAAGTTTTCGGATAGAAACGGTTGCATGGCGTTTCCCCTGTTTCAGTTGATAGCGAGTCTCGCAGCCACTGGTGGATGCGTGTCCAGAGCCGCCATGAAGACGCGCTGCCGACAGACGCGGCCGTGGATGGCACTGAGGCCGTAGATCATCTGCGGCCGCGGGCAGGTGCGGGTGGCGTCCGGGGTCAGCACGAGGACTCTTTTCCCCCCAAAAAAGCGCGGGCGGGGTGCCCATGACGATCAGGTCTCGGATCTCTTCTTCTGTCAGGCGCCCTGTCCTGCTTGACCCTGCGCGTCGTGGATACGGCCGGCGCGCATCGGAACTCGCTTCGCTCAAACAGGCCGATGCGCTTTTTCCCGTCCGCATCCCCGATGCTCGGCGCGGGACAAAGGGTATTGTGACCTTTTAGTGCTGAAATTCTTTCTTTCGCATTGAAAAAGGCCGGGAAGCGAGAACGCCGTCCCAGGGCCAAAAGATGCCCTTTTTTCGACCATCGTGCCCGCGCAGAAGGCGTAGATTTCGATTTCGGGCCAGGCCGCAGCGATTTGACGCCCGGAGGCGTAGCAGATGCTACGTCGAGGACCGGCAAAGAGCGAGAACGCCGCCCCGGGATCGAAAGATGCGCCTTCTGCGCAGGCACGTCAGATGTTGTGTACAAGATACCCCCCATCCACCGGAATCGAAACCCCGGTCACAAAACCGGAAGCCCTATTGCTCGCCAGAAAAAGGGTGGCGCCCACAAGTTCTTCGGGTTCACCGAAACGGCCAAAGGGGGTGTGTTCGATAACCGCCTTGCCGCGCGGCGTGTAGTCGCCGGTTTTTTCATCGACGAGCAGGGCCTTGTTCTGCTTTCCCAGAAAGAAGCCCGGGGCGATGGCATTGACGCGAATGCCGTGCGGGGCAAACTCGTTGGCCGTGGCCTGGGTGAGATTCAACACCCCGGCCTTGGCGGCATCGTAGCCCCAGACCCCTGAAAGGGGATGATACGATGCCATGGACGCCAGGTTGATGATCGCGCCGGCGATGCCTTCGGCGATCCAGTAGGCCGCCACCACTTTGGTGGGTACCACCAGCCCGGCCACGAGGTTGAGGCGAAGCTCTTCCTCGAACCTTGCCGGGTCGGTGTCAACAAACGGGCCTTTACCCAGGTTGCCGCCCACGGCGTTGATCAGGATGCCGGGCGGGGCAAACTGCCGGCAGGCGGCTGCCAAGGCATTCTGTACTTGTTCCTCCTCGCCGGTATCGACCTGGCGGCCCGTCAACCGTCCGCTTCCCTTAACGGTGGCCTCGAGGTTTTCGAGGACCTGGTCGAGCGAGCTCCGGCTACGGCTCCAGACAACGACATTGGCGCCGGCCGACAGCAGGGCCCGGGCCATGACGGTCCCGATGACACCGGCACCCCCGGCCACGACGGCGGTCTGACCGCTGAGACCGTAGAGCGTTTCTAAATAGGACATGACGACTCCGTGAGGCTCAGCCTCCAAAGGGTTGTAAATGACGGTCGAAATGCCGGGCCACCAATTCGGTGTAAAGCGCTTCCTTCGCCTTCAAAATTTCGAACAGGGCCGCGCCTAGGGACGGGTGGTTCAATACCGACCCGTAAGTCACATGCAGGATTTCGCGGCCGTGAAAATCGTCCAGGATTTTGTCCAGGTCTTCGTCGGGCCTTTTCAGAAGTGGTTTCAGCGCCGCGATTTCTGCGGAGACGTGGTAGCTGGCCCGATCGACGGGGTAGCGCTCGACGGCCAGATCGACGATCTCGCGAAATACGGCCGGGGCGATGCGGGCCACGGTCCTCAGGGCTTCGAGATAGCTGGTGCCGGCCGTCTTGAGGTGCACTTGATTCCCCGTCAAACGGGCGGCGATGGGGTAGATGCTGAACTTGTCGGAACCGGAATGCAGGCTCAGCTTGTAGGACCCAAAAGCTCGAGCCACGGCGGCATGTTTTGCAAAGGCGGCCTCAAATACCGCCAGGTCGCCGATGTAGTCCACGCCTTTTTCGAATTCACCGACGTAGCGGGGGGCCAGGCTTACCCACTGAACGCCCAGACGTTTCAGTTCGGCGGCAATGTAGATGTGTTCGGCCAGCGAGGTCACGGTGTCGGTTTCGTCCACACTGACCTCGAGTTCGAAGGGTCGGTCCCCAACATGCTTCACAAGATGGCGATACATGGTGACGGTGTGGGTTACCACACGGCCGTATTTGACGGCCGCCCGGCAGACTTCTTCATCGGTCAGTTGAATGCGGCCGGTATCCAGATCTATGGGGTTGGCCGTCAGCGCCGCCATGAGATCGGCAGGGGAGGTTTCCAGTTCCTGCCAGGGCAAGTCCTGATACAGACCCGCCAGCTGACCGGCGGCGGTCCTGTCAGCGCGGGCGTCGACGTGGTCACCGGGATCGATGGTGAAGAAGGTAAAACCGGCCGCGGCAAAGGCGTCGATGTCGGCCGTGGTCTTGAGGTGGTCGGCATCGGCCCCGAAACCGCGGCGCCAGCCTTCCTGGAAGACCCCCCAGACGGCGTCGGCCATGACGTCCTGCGGGCTGCGCCCGGTGCGCTCGTTTTCGCGCACCGACTGCTGGGCCAGAATCGGAGCAAGGTGGGATCGGGCCACGGCCTGGAGGTGACCCGGCGTGGCCAATCCCAGCCGGTCACCGCAGCCGACGGAAGACGCGGCGCCGATCACCCGGGGGGTTAGAAACGGAAGCGCCGTCTGCATCACACCCGCTGTGGGCGTGCCGGCTTCAGCGAGCGTCAGGTACAGATCCGTGTCATTCAGGCGGATGGCGCGAGGCGCGGCCAAATCGTCTGCGCGGCGGTCCGTTGCCGTGATGATGCCCACGTACTTGCGGTTTTCCCGGCGGCCCATGAAGTAAAGACAGCGGTTCGACGCCGTGATGGAGCGCGGGTAAACATCGATTTCGGCCAGCGGCGCGATGACGGTTTCCGCTAAAGCGTCACCGGTTTCGGCGGGGAAGGCCGGCGCCAGGGGTTCATTTGCGAGGCTTTGCAGCAGAAGGTGTTCCATGTTGGGGGTACGCTTATCAGTTTCGATGGTTAACGGATCAAGGGCGATAGCGGCCCGTTGCGGCCCGACCTGCGGTCTGGGCGCAGGGCGGGCGGGTTGCGTCTAACAGCGTGCCATCCGGGGCGCGGCGGTCAGCCGACAAGCCGGGGCAGCGTGAGCGAGATGGCCGGAACGAAGGTCACACACAGCAGCGCAATCAAAATGGCCGTATAGAAAGGCCAGATGGTCTTCACCGCATCCTCCAAGCGGACCCCCCCCACGGCGCAGCCGACGAACAGGCATGACCCCACGGGAGGCGTGCAGAGCCCCAGTCCGAGGTTCATCATCAATAGCATCCCGAACTGGTAGGGATCGACACCGATACTGGTGGCGATGGGTAAAAAAATCGGTGTGCAGATGAGGATCAGGGCGGCCATATCCATGATCATGCCCAGAAAGAGCAGCATCAGATTGATCATTAAAAGGATGACAATCGGATTGTCTGATATGGTCGTCAGAAAAACCGACATCTTGGTGGGCACCTGGTAAAACGTCAACAGATAGGCAAATGCCCCCGAGCAGGCAATCAGAATCATGACCATCGAGGTCGTGCGGACGGCGTTGGTGACCGCCCGCTTGAATTTTTCCCATGTCAAGGACCGGTAGACGATAATCGTCGCGAAAAAGGCGTATATCGCCCCGAAGGCGCCGGATTCGGTTACCGTGAAAATGCCGCTGAGCACGCCGCCGACGATAATGATGGCGGTCAGCAGGCCGGGTAGGGCGGTGATGAAATGCTTGATCAGAATGACAACGCCGGGAAAAACTTCCGACGTATAGCCTCTTCTTACGGCCACCAGGTAGGAGACGGCGGCCAGGCACAGACACATCACCACCCCGGGAAAGAAACCGGCCAGAAACAATTTGGAAATCGAAAGACTGCCCCCGGCCGCCACGGCATAAATAATCATATTGTGGCTGGGGGGAATAATGATGCCGGCAATCGAGGAGGTCACGGTGACGTTGACCGCATAGTCGTCGTCATACCCTTTCTCTTTCATGACCGGGATCAGGATGGATCCCAGCGCGGACACATCCGCGATGGCCGAACCCGAGATGCCGCCGAACAGCATGGACGAAAAGACGTTGACGACGCCAAGGCCGCCGCGTACCGACCCGACGGCCGATGAGGCGAAACGGACCAGTCGCAGGGCGATACCCCCGTGGAACATCAACTCGCCGGCAAAGATAAAGAAGGGAATCGCCATGAGGGAGAAAATGCTGATGCCGGAAATGATCCTTTGAAAAGCGATCATCATCGGCAAGCCTTCATAGATAAATGCGGATACCGCGGCAACGCCAAGCCCAAACGCCACGGGGAGACCGATGACGACGCAAATGGCAAATACAGCGATTAAAACGAACAGGCCCATTGATCAGCGCGCTCCCGGCTTAGTCCGCATCTTCCTGACGGCTACGGTCGTTAAAAAAGTGGATCAGATGCCCGGTGGAGTAGAGAAAAATCAGGATTCCGCTCAAAATGACCGGCAGCGAGCGCCATCCTTCGGAGACCCGGATAAGGGGGATCTCGGCGCTCCACTTGAATACGGTCAATTTATAGCCGTAGACGGTCATCAATAGACCGAATCCGGCCAGAATCGAATGGGTCAGAAAATCAAAGACCCGGCGAACGGGGCGCGGGCTCATTTCCCGGAACACGGATACCCCCAGGTGGGTTTTGCGGTGAACACCGACCGATGCGCCCAAAAAGGCAATGTAGACAATCAACAGCAGTGAAACCTGCTCAACCCAGGTTGGCGTCGCATTCAGCACGTAACGTCCGAAGACCAGCCAGCCGAAAATCGCCGTCATGAAAACCATGGCGATACCGGTCAGCACCGTGTTGATACGACTGAACAGTTCCAGCACGTTGTCAAATGTCGATTTCGTTTTCAATGATCTGCCTTTGGAGATCCGACGCAAACCGTTATCGATGCGCCCGACTTAGGGGCCAAAAGATCGGTGTCGTCGCACGGTCACCGGTATGCCCGTTTCAGGCGCAATACCGGTGACCCTGATGGTGGTCGAATGAAATTACGGCGTATTCTGGATCATTTCGACCAACGGCTTGAGGCTCGGGTTATCGGCCAGAAACTTGGCGTAAACCGGTTTCATTGCGTCCTGGAAAGCACTTTTATCCGGAATCGCATTGATGACGGAGCCACCGGCCTTCACTTTGGCCTCGCTGGCTTTGGAGCGCTCTTTCCATAGTTTGCGCTGCAGGAGGGCAGACTCCTGGGCCGCTTCCTTAAGGATTTTTTGCTCATCGGCCGACAGTTTTTTCCACGCGGCGGCGTTGATACACAAGGTCTCGGGAATGATCAGATGTTGTGAGATGGAATAATATTTGGCCACCTCGTAATGACCCGTGGATTCATAGGAAGGCCAGTTGTTTTCGGCACCGTCCACGACACCTGTTTTCAGGGACTGGTAGACTTCGGAGAAGGCCATCGGCGACGGATTGCCATCCAGGGCGTTGATCATGCCGGAGTACAGATCATTGTTCATCACCCGGATCTTCATCCCGGTAACGTCGGCGGGCACTTTGATGGATTTTTTGGAATTGTAAAACGAACGGGCGCCACCGTCATACCAGGCCAGGGAAATCAGGCCTTTCTTTTCCAGACCGGCGTTGATCATGTCGCCCGCTTTGCCTTCGAGAACACGCCAGACATGATCCGTGTCCTTGAAGATAAAAGGCAGCGAGACCACATTGGCCTCGGGTACGACCGGCCCGAGGGGCCCCAGACTGAAGTTGGCGATATCCAGACCACCCAGACGCACCTGCTCGATGGCGTCCGGCTGGCTGCCGAGCGTACCCGCATGGTACATTTTCAGTTTCATTTTGCCGCCGGATTTCTGCGCCAGCAACTCGGCAAACTTGTCCAATGCCACCGTATTGGGGTACCCTGCCACATGAATGTTCCAGCCTTTCCACTCTGCAGCCTGTACCGAAACACAGAACCCGACGATCAGGGTAATTACCAAAGCAAAGCAACCTAGTGTTTTCAGATAATTCATTTGGCTCCCTCCTTGCGTAGCATGTTGAGAAGTTTGCGGTTCGGCCTCCCACTGCAGGGTGGCCTCGCCAGGTAATCAAGTAGGTTTAAAGACCCCCATGGGTGTCTTCACCTCGGCCCGATACCTATTCCTCCTTTCTCTCCGTGGCTGTGACCGGCCGGCGCGGGCAACCATTTTGTTTCCCCTGTTGCTCCGTTGCGGCGGCAATCGATCGGGAAGCAGACCCGTATCGGTATGCCCATCTGACTAAGCAAAGTAGGCCCCGCCGTGAATATTCATTACCTCACCGGTAATGAACGCCACCTGCTCCATGGCCAAATACTGGACCGCATTGGCAACGTCATCGGGCGTCCCCTCCCGATTCAAAGGGATGCTGCCAATGACACCATCGATCACTTCCTGGCTGGTAAACGTTGCGTGATTCGACAGCCTGCCAATTGGTGCCGGACGGTAACCATTCACGCAAGGCTGCCGTTTGCCGTCAGGCGGATTTCATTGCCTGCCGGGCTTGTGATTGTCTTCTCTGATCCTGCGATCCACGGCTATCGGGCCAGCCAGCCGCCATCAACGGCAAACGTGTATCCGTTGACGTAATCCGAAGCCCGCGAGGCCAGAAAAACAACGGCACCTTGCAAATCTTCAGGTGACCCCCAGCGACCGGCGGGAATCCGTTCGAGAATTTGCCGGTTTCTTACGGGATCCTCCTGAATCGGTTTCGTAACCTTCGTCGCCATATAACCGGGGGCGATGGCATTCACATTGATCCCCTGAGATGCCCATTCGCATGCCAGCAGCCGTGTGAGGCCCATGACCCCGCTTTTGCTCGCCGTATAGGAAGGCACCAGGATGCCTCCCTGAAAAGAGAGCATGGAGGCGATGTTGATTATTTTTCCGCCGGTTCCCTGGGCGATCAATTGTTTGGCGACGGCCTGCGATAGAAAGAAGAGTGATTTGAGATTGACGTCGAGCACGTCATCCCAGTCCTTCTCGGAAAATTCGATGGCGGGACTGCGGCGCAGGATCCCGGCATTGTTCACCAGGATATCCACCTGGCCGAAGGTGGAAACGGTTTGTTCGATGATGCCGTCTATGGGTCCCGTGGTGCCGAGATCCGCCTGGATACCCAGAAAGCGCCGTCCCATGGCTTCGATGGCCTCTTTGTTTTGGGGCCGATCCCGGTTATACACCCCGACGATGTCGGCCCCGGCCTCGGCCAGCCCCCGGGCCATGGCGTCACCCAGGCCGGTGCTGCTGCCGGTTACGATGGCCACCTTTCCCTGCAGCTTGAAGTTGTCCAGAATCATGCGCTGGTTTTCCTCTTCCCCCCAAAATTCTAGCGGATGTCTTCCATGGGAACGCCATCCATGTCGGTGAACGTCTGATTCTCACCGGCCATGCTCCATATAAAGGTATAGGCCGCGGTACCGGCGCCGGAATGAATCGACCAGCTTGGCGACAATACGGCCTGCTCGTTGCGCACGACCAGGTGACGCGTTTCCGACGGCTCGCCCATGAAGTGAAAGATCAGGTCTTCGCTGGACAGATTGAAATACAGATAGGCTTCGATGCGTCGCGGATGGGTATGCACCGGCATGGTATTCCAGACACTTCCCGGCTTGAGGGTGGTCATGCCCATCACGAGTTGGCACGAAGGTACGCCGTCCGGATGAATGTATTTGCGAATCGTGCGTTCATTGCACTGCTCCGGCGCTCCCATTTCCATGGGCTCGGCCGCGGCAAAGGCGATTCTCCGGGTCGGGTGATGGGTGTGTGCCGGCGCGCAGGCAAGATAGAACTTGGCCGGGCTGGCATCGTCCTGACTGCTAAATTGGATGTCGGCGGCACCCATTCCGACAAACAGGCCGTCACGGCGCTCCAATTCAAAGCTCTCCCCGTCGACGGATACCGCCCCCTTGCCGCCGATGTTGATGACGCCCAGCTCTCTGCGTTCAAGCAGGGTCGCGCAACCGATGATTTGCGGATCAATCGACAGCTTCAAGGGCGCTAACGGTAATGCCGCCCCCACGATCAGTCGGTCGTAATAGCTGTAAACAAGTTGGATTTGGTTTTGGACGAAAAGGTTTTCGATCAGGAAATGTTGACGGAGTGCTTCCGTACCAAATGTTCTCGCATGTTCGGGGTGAACGGCGTGGCGGATATCCATATTCCCTCGCTTTCAATGTTTCGATGGCCTGCAGACGCCGCAATGCCGGGCGGTACCAGGCAGATCTTCTCCGGGATGCCGACCCTCAGCGATCGACACGGGCGCTTCCGCCGGCAACGAGCTTTTCGACGTCCATGAGGGTTGCCATTGAGGTGTCGCCCGGGGTGGTCATCGCCAGGGCCCCATGGGCGGCGCCGTATTCGACCGCGGTTTGTGCGTCGCCGTACGCCATAAGCCCGTAAATCAGACCGGAGGCAAAACTGTCCCCGCCGCCGATACGGTCCAGTATTTCGAGGTTGTCCCTCATGGGCGCGGCGTGAAATTGACCCGCGGCCCAGCAGATGGCGCCCCAATCGTTTCGGTTGGCCGTCTTCACCGCGCGAAGGGTCCCGGCGGCGACTTTGAAATTGGGAAACGCGGCAACTGCCTGTTCGATCACATTTTTAAAGCCGTCCAGGGGAAGCCGGGCGGGCCGGGCCTCTCGCCCCCCGACTTTGAAACCCAGACAGGTCCGGAAGTCGTCTGCGTTCCCCGGCATGGCGGAATCGACCGGTGCGAGCCCCAGCATCACGTCGACCAACGGCGCCAGGCGTCGGTTGACCTCGATGGCCTTATCCTTTCCTCCCAGACGTTTCCACAGACTCGGTCGGTAATTCAAATCATAGGAGACAACGGTTCCGTATTTCCGTGCGGTCTCCATGGCCTCTAGCACCACTTCCATACTGGTGGGCGAAAGCGCAGCGAAGATACCGCCGGTGTGAAACCATCGAACGCCGATTTCCCCGAAGATGTGCTCCCAATCGATATCGCCCGGTTTGAGTTTGGACGCTGCCGTATGGCCGCGGTCGGACACGCCCAGGGCGCCTCGAACGCCGAAACCGCGCTCGGTAAAATTGATGCCGTTGCGAACGGTTTCACCGATGCCATCAAACGGAATCCAATTGACGAGGGCGTCGTCAACACCGGCCTGTCGGATCATTTCTCCGATCAAACGACCGACGGCATTGTCGGCAAACGCCGTCACCACGGCGGTGCGCATGCCGAAGCATCGGCGCAGACCGCTGGCGACGTTGTATTCACCCCCACCCTCCCAGGCGCGGAAATGACGGGTGGTATGAATGCGTTCTTCCCCCGGGTCAAGCCGGAGCATGACTTCCCCCAGGGACAGACAATCATAGCGGCAACTTTCTTTGGTTTTAATATCGAGAATCGCCAAAGTCTCGGCCCCTTTGCCCGAATGGTCCGTATGGATCTCCGTTAGGCTTGCCCGCTTCTAAAGTGAACCGATGTTTGCGGCTGGTTTCGCGGCTTCCCGGGTCAGACGGGTAATCCCATCGCCCCCGTCTTTCGCGATCAGGGACGATTTGACCATCCTGCTGCCGCCCTAGCATCCTAGTTGGACGGAAATTTTATTCGCGGTTTCACATACGAGTTTTCTCAGTTCATTATCGATGCGCTGCATGGTGATGCGCGTGATGGGGCCGGATATGCTCATGGCCGCCTCCACTCTGCCGCTGCCGTTACGGATGGGGGCGGCCACGCAACGGATGCCTTCCTCGTTTTCTTCATCGTCGATGGCGTACCCGTTTTCGCGGACGAAGGACAAATGCTGCATCAGTTTTTCCGGGTCGGTAATGGTTTTCGCCGTTCGCCGGATAAGCACGCCCCCATAAATCAATTTTTCCGCTTCGGTGCTTTCCATGGACGCCAGCAATACCTTCCCAACGGAGCTGCAATGCAGCGGAATGCGGGCGCCTAGACGGGAGACCATCCGAAGACCGCTTGCTTTGGGATGCAAATCCACCTTGTCGATATACAAGGCCTCGTCCTGGTCGAGGACAACCAGATGTACGGTTTCCTTGACCGCTTTCGACAGATTGAGCAGAAAAGAATGCGCCTGCGTGCGCAGATCGATCTGGCCCAGCAGGACATTGCCCAGATCGACCAGTTTGAAGCCGAGGTGGTAGTTTCGGGTTGTCGGTTCCTGGCGAACGAAATCGAAATAGGCCATTGATGAAAGCAACCGGTGGGCCGTTCCTTTTGGCAGATTCGCCTGGCGGGCCAGTTCGCCCAGCGTTAGACCACGGGGGGATTGGCTCAGAATATCAAAGATAAAAGCGGCTCGCTCAATGGTTTGAACAAGATTTTTGGGTTTGGCGCCCGTCATTTGTGAATCGCTAAAGAGGGTGATAATGTTTCGCAATGCGAAATGACGTTTCAGATTGCGATATGTGTAACGGATAGGTGCTCGGTTGTCAAACAATTTATGAAGGTTGTTCAGCAATTGGTTTTCGGCTTCGATTCAGCCGTGCGTGTTTCAAGCCGGAGAACGCAAAGGCGTATCACAGGGGTCTGCAAACGGGCCAACACCCCCTATGGGAACCGAATCCGTTTTGTGATCGCGCTAAGGAAAGAGGGGTTCGCGGCGCAGACGCCGGTCCGCGTCGCGGTAGGAGGCGATATCGCCGATATCCAGCCGTGAACCCTTTACCTTTTGGGCGATGACGTGTTCGCGGCGGCACAGATAGTCGATAAAATGGCCCGGCGCATCCGGCGCGTTTTCAGTTTCCACCAGGGTTCCCAAATGTTTGCGGGCGGAAGGTTGCAGGAAATAAAGCGGCGGACAGCACCAGTTGGAGAGAGGGGTCGTTGGTTTTTCATGCAGTCGCCGCACCCGATCCTGATCATCGAGCGCCAACACGCCGGTGCGCTGCAGCTGGCTGATATCGGTCTGGGGCAGGGCGACAACCAGATGGTGACTTGCGGCTAAAAAACGCCGCCAGAGCGGCTTGATCGAAAAACGGAAGATATTGTCCGCGGCACATACCAGCATGGGCGGTGTGGTCCCTATGGTTTGCAGCACAAAATGCAAATCCGCCACTGCGCCCAGACGGTCGGCGTTGCACGCGGTGCCGTCATTGTGGAGAATGATGGGAGCCGACGCGGTGCCCGACCGATTGGTTTTTTGGGTCCATGCACTGAAATGCGCGTAGAATCGATTATTGGTGACAATATGCAGGGCTTCGATTTCCGGCAGGCCGTCGATCTGGTCCACAAGGTATTCGATGACGGGTTTGTCCGCCACCGGAAGCAGCGGTTTGGGAAAGTTGCGGGTCAACGGGTGAAGACGGGTGGCGTAGCCCGCACACAGCAGGACGGCGATCACGGGCGCTCCAATCCGCAAACCGAATCGGCGAGATAGACACCGGCCGCATCGGCCACTTCGGGGTGCCGATGCTGGTAAGCAGTTTTGATGTCATCCGCGGCACGAACGGCTTCCTGCGGCGCGACGAATCCGACCACGCAGCCGCCGAAGCCCCCGCCGCTGAAACGCGATCCCAAAACCCCCCGGGTCTGGCTGACAATTTGCTGCAGATCGTGAATCGGCTGGCTCCCGCATTCATAGTCTTCGATGGAACTCCTGCAGGATGCATTCATCAACTGGCCGAAAGTTCTCATGACGCCCTGTTTCCAGGCGTCGACGGCTTTTGCGACGCGTGCCTTCTCGCTGAAAAAGTGGCGCGCACGGCGATACAGATGGCCGGGAAGTTTCGGGCCATAAACCGCGAATACTTCCTCGTTCACATCGGAGAGCTGCTCCCCGGCGCCACCTCCCCCGAGTGCGGATAACCGCCGTGCGGCTTCCCGGCACTCCGCAACCCGTGAGTTGTACCCGGTGGTGGTCAGCTCGCGGGAATACCCCGAGTAGGCGATCAGGATCCGAAACGGTTCGGCACCCTTTGGTGGCGCGATGGTGGCGACATCGGGCGTGAGCGTATCGATATGCAAGAGCTTTGCGGTTTGGCCGAAGACGATGCTGGTCTGGTCGAGAATGCCATTTTTTAAACCAATGTGAATATTTTCGGCTTGCTGTGTCAGATTGACCAGCTCCCACGGATCAAGCCGAATCGCGTTGGCATCGGCAAGCGCCTGGATGTAAGCCAGCAGCACCGAAGCGGAAGAGCTCAGCCCCCCGCCGGGCAGATGGCCCATCACCAGCCCATCGATGCCGTTCTGGATGCCAAAGGCCTGCTTCATGGCCAGGGCCGCCCCATGCGGATAGTTTCCCCAGGAACAGCCGGTACTTTCGTCGGGTTGCGACAGGCGGAAACTGACGCGGCCCGGATAGTTGAGGCTGCCAAGGTGGACATGATCGTCGGTTCCGGGCACGTAAGCCAACAAGGTATAAGCATTGATGGTCATTCCCAGAACCGGGCCGCCCTGATGGTCAATGTGGGCCCCCAGCGGCGAAATGCGGTAGGGGGCTGCGATGACGCGTATGTCTTTGGTGGCATGGTTTGTCTCGGCCGCAAAACGACCGGCCAGTTTTTCTTTTTCGCTCGTCAGTTCCGAAAAATACATAAGCCTTCCCGTCGACGCGGCGTTGCACGGCCAGCCACTCAGGTGGTTAAAAAATCTTCACGAATCGGTGTGAATGTATCGACCAGGCGTACTTTGGCGGTCAGCAGCTGGACGCTATGGGGCACGTCACCGGGTACGGTAAACAGATCGCCCGCCTGAAGATGATGCTTTTCATCCGCGACACAATAATAGATTTCGCCCTCCGCCACGTAGGTTATCTGTTCGTGCGGATGCGAATGCGGCGGGTCGGGTTCGCTGGTGGGGCCGTCATTGAAATCAATCACTGCGGTCATCAGCCGGTCGGTTTGCGCCAAAATTCGTGTGCGGCCCTCGGCGATTGTCTGCTTGTCTGTTTCGGCCTGTTTGACGATACCCATAGTAAAGCTCCCTTTGGCTATCTTGTTGTCTTGCGGATGGTCCAAGGTTTTTATTGGCAGGGTGCAGGGTAAAACAGCTTGCTTCGGGATTTCAATGAGATTCTTCAGGTCCCGCGCGTATCTCCATTCGACATGCTCCCATGCGCAGGCTTCCACTTCAGGTTGCAAAGCAATTTTAGCGGAAGGGCTTCCGAACCGGCGTTCGTTTGAGCGGCAGGCGCACGGGTTTGCCGCCGGTGAGCGCCGAGCGGTAGATGGCCAGGACAATTTCAATGGATTTACGTCCCTCCGCACCGTCCACCAGGGGAGGGGTGCCGTTGCGGATCGCCCGCGCGGCATCTTCGAAGGCCCGCTGGTGGGGGACGAAATCAATGGCGGCCGGGTCGGCGGCACCGGCGCCGGGCTCGTCATGGGGGGTATATTTTTGGCGTATTTTTCGGTCAGAGGCCCGCTCCCGACGAAATTGCCAGACGGTAAAGCTGTTGTCCCGCATGAAAATGCTGCCGTCGGCCCCGCACATGTGGACCTCGGCCGGGTGGCCGGTGGGGGAATAGCAGGCGGTCGAACCCTGGATCACGCCCAGGGCGCCGTTTTTGAACTTGAGGATGGCCACGGCATTGTCTTCGGTTTCGATGCGTTCGTGCAGGCGCCGGTCGGCGAAACCGCAGACCCACTCGACCTCGCCGGCCAGGTGGTAGAGCAGATCGATGGTGTGGATGGACTGGTTGATCAGCGCCCCGCCGCCGTCCAGTTTCCAACTGCCGCGCCAGTCCCCGCTGTCGTAATATTCCTGGGTGCGGTACCATTTGATATAGGCATCCGCCAGGCTGATCTTTCCGAGGCGCCCCGCATCGACGGCTTTCTTGAATTCCCGGGTGGCTGCCAGAAAGCGGCGCTGGAAGATGCCGGCCAGCACCACCCTGTTCGCGCGGCAGACCCGGATCATGCGGTCGACCCGCTCCAGGGTGACCTCCAGCGGTTTCTCGCAGATGATGTGCTTCCCGGCGCGCGCGGCTTTTTCAGTCGGCTCAAGGTGGGCGCCGCTGGGGGTAGCGATGGATACGATCTCCACGCGCGGGTCTTCCAGGAAGGTCTGGTAGTCCGTATGAGCGGCACAGCCGTAACGCGCGGCCAGGCGGCGCGCATTGGCTTCACGGCGTGAGAAAACACCCGCGAGGTGCCCTCCGCGCATGGCGGTAATGGCCTGGGCGTGAAAATTTGCCACCATGCCGCAGCCGACGATACCGATGCCGAACCCGCTTTGCTTGGCCATGGATCGATCTCCTTCCGCTGTTTTAATCACCGCCTGGGTTTGTTTTCTTTGCATCAGGGGACTACTTTAGCGGCCGGCATCTGTCAACGGGCGACATTGCCGCTTGCTTCGATGCGCCCGGTTGTTTTAGGGTGCGGTGAAACCCAAACCTTGTATAGCGGTTTCAGTGTTCAGTGTTCAGCTTTCACCCTTTTTCCCTTGAACCTGACGCCTTGCAACCCGAAGCCATTAACCCGGAACATAGAACCCCGAATCTTAAAAAAAGCGGAGACAGTCCCATGACCACATTGCGGTGGGGTCTTATCGGCTGTGGCGATATTGCCCGACGGCGGATCGCGCCGGCGTTGAACGCGCTCGACAACTGCGTGCTAGCCGGGGTTGCGCGCCGCGATCCGGCACAGCTCGCAGCCTGTCGGGAAGCGTCCGGCGCCTTGCAGGGTTTTGGCGACTGGCGGGAACTCGTCGCGGCGGACACGATCGATGCCGTTTATATCGCTACACCGGTCCGCGAGCATGTCGCCCAGGCCATCGCCGCCCTGGCCGCGGGCAAGCATGTGCTCTGTGAAAAGCCGCTGGCCAGGGACCGCGCAGAGTGCGACCAGGTGCTGGCGGTGGCTGGAGACAGTGCCGGATTGCTGGGCGTTGCGTACTACCGGCACTACTACCCGGCGGTCATCCGGATGCGGGAGATCATCGCTGCGGGCGAGATCGGCCGTGTCATTCTGGCACGGCTTGATGCCGCGGAGCGCTTCCTGCCGCCTGAAGACCATC
>JASJBQ010000285.1 GCA_030066455.1 Desulfobacterales bacterium | reverse complement strand
GGCCGCAACGGTAGTTTTGCCGGTGCCGCCTTTGCCGCTGGCAATGGTCAGGATCATCGCTGGTTTCCTCGACTGTTGGGGGCGTCGGCGATTTCGACCGCCCCGGACCGGAAGCGTTGGATCGCCTCGCGCACCGTCAGATCGTCCATGTTCGGGCCGACGGCGATGCCGGCGGCATTCAGAGCCCGAAAAGCCTTGGGGCCCACGAAACCCGTCAACAGGACACCGGCTCCGGAGGCGGCCACGATTTCGGCCGCCTGAATGCCGGCCCCCTGTGCCATGACCTGGGAACGCCCATTGTCCACATAGTCGAAGGCCATGGTGTCCGGGTCGATGATAAGGAAGCCCGCCGCCCGTCCGAAACGCGGGTCGATTCGGGCATCCAGTTCCGGGCTCTCGGCGGTGACGGCGACTTTCTTCATCTTTTCCCTCCATGGGATGAACACGATCAATATATGAGATTATGCTCAAAACCATAGGTGGCGCCCATCCGTCTGTCAAGAAGATTTTGAGAATATGCTCTAAAAAATGACGGGGCCGGGATCGCCTTTACTAAGGTCGGCAGACCTGCCGTGCGGGCTGGCTGTATCCCGGAAGACTCGGGTGTAGAAAACGGTTTTCAAAAGGGCTGATGCGCTTTGGCGCGAGGCGGCGGGAACCGACCGCACGCGGTCTCGACAACCCGGAGAGGGCGCTTTAGCCTATTGTGCATGGCGACGTGGCGATACATGCCGTTGCTGGGGTGGGTCGTCCTCGCCGTCGGCTTGCCCGCCGGCGCGCAGCCCACCCATTCCGACCAGGCGGTGGTCTTTCGGCCCCCGGGCGACGGCCGCCTGGAGCGCTTGGTCGAGCTGGGGGCGGAGGACTGGGAGCATTTGGCCCATCACTACGGGCGCCGCTCCGAGTGATCGACGTGGGGAACGATTGGCGGCAGAGAAGGCCTCGCGGCCGTCCACACCGGGTGTGACTGGTCGTCATCCGGCCGCATACGCGGGTGGGGGGACGGCACGGGCGGCGGCGCCTCGAATGCAGGCCCCGGCGGCCGGTCGTTCATGCTTCCAGGGTGGCTTTGATGCGTTCGAGCACGGCCTGTTCCTGAGCGGCCAGTGGGCGGCCGATGGTGGCCTCGGCCGTGGCGATCATGGCCAGGGCATCCCGGCGGTCCCCCTTGCTGTTCAGCAGCTGCGGCAGGGTGGCGATGGCCTGGTCCAGGTCGGTCTGCACGATCCGGGACTGTTCGCGCACGATCTGCTGCATGTCTTCAGGTGCCAGGTCCTTCATCCGGGGATTGCCGGCGAACAGCCGGCCGATGGTCTGGTAGCCCTTGCGCCGCACCACCTGATCGGCAAAGCCGATGGCCAGAAAGATCCGCACCATGGCATCCTCGAAATCGCCCTCAGTCATGCTGCGTCGCCAGCGTTCGGCATCGCGCCGGCGCATGGTTTCGAGTTCCGCATCGTCGTGCGGGGCCGTGCCGCCCACGAAATCCGATAGCATCTTCATCCAGGGGCTTTCGTAGATCGTCTGAAACATCAGCTCGCAGGTCGCGTCGCGGACATCGCGGTAGAGATTGAGCCCGTCCACGATCGTGTCGCCCGCGCGTTTTTCCCAGACGCGATAGACATTGTCTTCGGGGGCGGGGCGGCGGCGTCCATTGCCGCGGATGGCCTCGGCCCAGACCTTGACGGGGATCATCCAGGGGTTCAGATCGGAGAACAGGTAGCGCTGGACGCGCAGGGGGTGGAGCTGGCGCAGGATTTCGGCCGCATCCGCGGGTACGGCCAGGCGGACCCAGGGCGAGACAAGGCTGCGGTAGAGGAGATCGGTCACCTCGGAAAGCTGACGCACGGCCAGGAAGGCCCTCTCGTCCTCCAGCCCGTCGTCCAGCGCCAGGATGTCGTCCACGTGCTTTTCGACATAGCGCACGGCATATTCGCCGGGCGCGTCGGGTTCCTCCTCGATCTGCATCTCGTAGAGTCCGGGGGGCAGGTAGTTGAGCATATCGAAGCTGGCGATGATTTCCCTGTGCTCTTTGCGGGCGATCTTGGCGGAGACGAAGATGCCCAGATGGCCGATCTTCGAATGGCCGATAAAAACGATCACCTGGCCGCGGCGCTTGATTTCCTCCACCGTACCGTAGGCTTTGACGATCCAGTTGAAGGCCTGCTGGGGCGGGGTGATATTGTCGCCCATCGAGGCGAAGACCACCACCGGGTTGTCGTTGTTCTTGAGGTCGACCCGTCGGCCGGCCTCGAGTTCGAATTCGCCCCGCTCGAGCTTGTTGCCCACGAACAGGCCTTCCACGATCTGGTGGATTTCGCGGTCGGTGAGCAGAAAAAAGCCCCCCCACCACTTCTCGAAATCCAGGAAGCGCTGGGCCTCCGTGTCGACATTGGCGTAGACGTGATAGAGCTTGGTCCAGAGGGTGTTGGCCGGGTTGAGGTTCTCGAAATTGGCCACCAGGTTGGCCCCGTCGAAATAGCCGTGGCCCAGGTCGCTCAGGAAGGAATTGATCCACACGCCGCCGATCAGTCCGCCCAGATAGCGCATGGGATTGACGCCTTCGACGCCCCCCCAGTAGGAGAGCGGTGAACCGTTGAACACCATCGGCCCCACCAGGTCGGGTCTTTCGGCCCCTACCAGCGCGGCGGCCCAGCCCCCCTGGCAGTTGCCGATGATGGCCGGGCGCGGGGCATCGGGGTGGCGCTTGCGGACGTTTTCGATGAATTTGATCTGCGCGTTGCGCACATCGGCCAGGGTCTGCTCGGGTGCGGGTTGGGTGAAGAAGATCAGGAAATAGACCGGGTGGCCGGCATCCAGGGCCATGCCAATCTGGGAATCCGTCTTGGAGCCGCCAATGCCCGGTCCGTGGCCGGCGCGCGGATCGAAGATGACAATCGGCCGCCGCGTCACCTGCGGGGCCTCGGTGGCAATCGACGTCTGGTGCCGTCGGTCGTCGGCCGCGCCCTCGGGCACGGGCCTCTCTGTGCTTCGCCGGTCCTTTCCTTCGCGCCGCCGGTCGATGATGCGCACCAGGGCGAAATTGACCGGGGGCTCCAGTTCACGGCCCTCCAGGATGGTTTCGTAGTCGAAGACCAGCACGGGGGGCTGGCCTTGGTGCAGGTGTTCCAGGTAGACATTGCCGCGCTGGCAAAGAATATCGGTGAACAGGACAGCGCGCTGGGCCGCGTCGGACCAGTAGGCTTCCCAGTCTGTCGTCCACATTGAATAATCGCTGGTTTGCATATATGCTCGCTTTCTTTCGGTGGCGGCATTGGCCAATCTGATGATACGCTTTGTTTATAACGCCCCTGGCTGTTTAGCAAATGTGAGGCCGATAATAAAACCTTTTTACGATCTGACAATCCTGCCTGCCATCGATTCGTCTGAAGCCGGCCGCACCGGGGGCTAAAGGCTTTTCGACCGGGGTCGGATCTGTTACGCTTGCGGCGACAGACAAAATCCGGCCGCGACCGCCCGGTCGGCCCAGGCCGTTCGCCAGACAGGATTGCCCGATGACCACTATCCAGGAAAGACCGCCTTCGGACGAGCGAGAATCCCGCCCTGGCCGGATCGAGCGCATCTACACCCTTTTGAGCGGAGACGATGCCACCGAGCGCGCCTGCACGGACATCCCCCCGGCCGAATGCACCGACCTGCCGCGCAACTACGTCCTCAATGTCTTGAACGGCGCAGCTTCAAAGCTGGCCGAACAGGTGGCCAGCGCCAAGCTCGTTCTGCCCTGGCTGCTAGGCGCCCTGGGGGCGCCGGCCCTTTTCGTGGGTCTATTGCTGCCCCTGCGCCAGACCGGAACCCTGCTGCCCCAGCTGGCCGTGGCCGGCCACATTCGCCGCTATCCGGTGCGCAAATGGCTTTGGGTCGTCGCGGCCATGGTTCAGGTGCTCATGCTGCTGGCGATGATCGCGGCGGCGCTGATGCTCTCTCCCGGGGCCGCGGGGGCTGTGATCGCTCTCTGTCTGCTGGTGTTCAGCGTTTCCCGCGGGGTGGGCTCGGTGGCCTTCCAGGATGTGACCGGCAAAACCATTCCCAAGGGCCGGCGGGGTAAAATGCTTGCCGCCCGCGGGATGATCGGCGGGCTGCTGACCATCGCCGCGGGCCTGGCGATCAAGGCTTTCTTTGGCGATGCGGCGGCCCTGCGTCCGGCCCTGGTGCTGCTCTTTGGCGGTGCTCTGCTCTGGCTGATCGCCGGTCTGGCTTTTGCCGGCATGACTGAATCGCCGGGCGCGGTGGCCGGCGGCCGCAACGCCCTGCGCGAGGCGGCGGCCGGTTGGGGGCTTCTGCGGGAAGCGTCCTGGTTCCGCCGCTTCATGGCGGTGCGGGCCGTGCTCCTGTCGGTCGAACTGGCCGCCCCTTTTTACGTGCTCTACGTCAAGGATCTGCTGCCCGGCCAGTCCGGCGCCCTGGGGCTCATCGTGATTGCCGCCGGCCTGGCGGCCGCCCTGAGCAGCCCTTTGTGGGGGCGCTTCGCCGATCTGTCCAGCCGCAAGGTCCTGGTGCTGAGCGGGATCATGGCCGTGCTGACCGGCGCGGGCGCGCTGGCCATCGGGTTTCTGCCGCCCGCCTGGCGCAGCCCCTATCTGGCGGCCGCGATCTTCGTGCTGCTGGGGTTTGCGGAGGCGGGGGTGCTGCTGGGGCGCAAGACCTACCTGATCGATAGGGCCGACCCGGACCGGCGCGCCACCTTCGTGGCCTTCGCCAATTCGGCCATCGGTCTGGTGGCCCTCGCCTTCGGCGCGCTGGGCATTGTGGCCGAGGTGTTCGGGCTGCCCTGGCTGATCGCCATCCTGATGTTCTTAGGGCTGGCGGGCGCGGTCTTGAGCAGCCTGCTGCCGGAAGCCTGAACCGCCGCGCCGGTCCGAATGGCCCGGCGGAGTTGTCCGGCCCGGGCCTCGTCTTCCCTCTGGCTCACCTCATGCGACATCCCTGTCGCTTCGCGATGAGTGGCTTCCGATTGGTTTTGATCTAAGCTCTTCACCGCTGATGGCGGACTTAGAAGCGTTCGGCCGATCCGGGGTGTGATTTTGTTGTTCGGCGTGTTCATTTTCTTTCCTGGAAAAGAAAAGACGGTCTCGTAGGAAGTCCGATATCCGCGTTCTGAAAACGTTTTTAATCGTCTCTCCGAAGGCTGGCCGAGTTCTTCCGCTCTGCGGGCGGCGCCTCACTCGGTTTCGGCTTCACGCGCCTTGTCGAGCATCCGTTTGATCTGGTTGATGCGTTTGGTGATCAGGATCGAGCGCGGACAGGCCTTCGTGCATTTGAAATGGTTCTGGCAGGGCCAGACACCGTTGGGGTCGTCCAGGGCCGGCTGCCTTGCGGCAAACCCCTGGTCGCGGGTGTCAGCCAGGAAGCGATAGGCCTGGCTGATGGCGGCCGGGCCCAGAAAGGCCGTGTTTTCCCCCAGCACCGGGCAGGCCGAATAGCACGAGGCACACAGGATGCAGTTGGTGGTATCGTCGAACACCATGCGCTCCTCCTGGGACTGGATGCGCTCCCCGGCCGCCACCGGATCGTCGTTGATCAGGTAGGGCTTGATCAGGCGATATTTGCGGAAGAAGTCGCTCTGGTCCACGATCAGGTCCCGCTGGACCGGGAGGTAGCGCAGGGGCTCCACGGTGATGGTGTCGCCGTCGGCTGCGGCCAGGTCCTTGACCAGGGTCTTGCAGGCCAGACCGTCCTTGCCGTTGATGCGCATGGCATCCGACCCGCACACCCCGTGGGCGCAGCTTTTGCGGAAGCCCAGGCTGCCGTCCTGGAAGCGCTTGACCTGCATCAGGGCATCCAGCAGGCGCGCGTTGGGATCGATCTCCACCGAATATTCCTGGAAACGCGGCTCGGCGTCGGTCTCCGGATCGAAGCGTTGGATCTTGAGATTGATCTTCATGAATCACTCCTTTGCAATCAGTAGGTGCGCGGTTTAGGTTCCCAGATGGAGGTGTCCACCGGCTTGTAGTCGATGCGCACCGCATCGCCCTCCAGATAGGCCAGGGTGTGCTTGAGCCACTGGTCGTCGTCGCGCTCGGGAAAGTCTTCGCGGCTGTGGGCGCCGCGGCTCTCCGTGCGGTTGGCCGCCGAGGCGGCGGTGATCAGGGAGAGATCCAGCAGGTTGCCCAGTTCGATCAGCTCCAGCAGATCCGTGTTGAACT
>JASJBQ010000284.1 GCA_030066455.1 Desulfobacterales bacterium | reverse complement strand
TGCCCCGGGATAACGGTGCGGAAGGTTTCCAGGGCCCGCCCGCCCAGGTGGATCCAATAACGGTCCGGGATGCGGGCCAGATAGTCCCGGCCGAAGGCCGCCTCGAACGCGGCCATTTCATGGGTCGCGTTGGCCCCCAGGCGGTCCAGGTCGCGCACGAAGGCATTGACCCAGGGAAATACCTGGATACCGGTTTCGCGGCAGGCGTCGATCACGCCGCGCACGCGGGCCAAGGGGATATGGGCGTTGTGGAAGGGGCTGATCGATACCAGCAAGGTCCGAAGGCCCTCGGTGCGAAGGTCCGACAGGATAGCCACGGCCCGGTCGCGGTCCATGTACCAGGCCGAATTGGTCTCCACGTAGTCGATGCCCATGCCGGTTTTGCGGGCCGCATCCAGGACCGCGGCCAGCCCGGCAGGGTCGAGCAGGGGCTCGCCGCCGCCGATGTGCACCGACCGGCAACCCAGGGCAGCGATTCGTCCGAAAATCGCTTCGGCCCGCTCAGCAGTTAAATACGCCTTGTCGCGATGCGGGCCGCAATTGTAAAGGCAGTGGCCGCAGCACGAAACGCAGTGGTAATTGACGATCACCCCACCCGAGACAAGGTTTTTGATATTGAGATTGGGCATGATATAGAGCCGGTTGCGATAATTTCAGATTCGATCCATTACATACGAAGACGAACGCGGTCAAGTTTTTCGAGGATTCTCGGCGTCGGTATCGGTATCGCTATCGGAATCGAAGACATGATCATCTGTTTTTCGAAACCCGATAGCGATACCGATACCGACCCTGAAGAAACAAACAGAAAGCAGGAACCAAAAAAATGGAACTGACCCCCAACCTGCACGCCTTCCTGTGGACTGCCGCCGGGGCCAACAATTGCAACACCTATCTGCTCCGCTCGGCGGAGAAAAACATCCTGGTCGACCCCGGCCACGCCGCGTTTTTCGACCACGTCCGCCAGGGGCTCCGCCCGCTGGGGCTTTCGATCGAAGACATCGACCTGGTCATCGGCACCCACGTGCACCCGGACCACATCGAGGCCGTGCGCCTGTTTGCCAGACCGCCAGCGCTGTTCGCCCTGCACGCTGCCGAGTGGCAGTTGGCAGAGCAAGCCGCCCCCCATCTCAAAGCCGCTTTGAATTTCGACCCGGAAGGGCTGCAACCGGACTTCTTTCTTACCGAAGGGGAATTGAAGGTTGGGGATATCGAATTGCAGGTCTTCCACACCCCCGGTCATGCCCCGGGCGCCGTTACGCTCTATTGGCCCCGGGAAAAAACCCTGTTGACCGGCGACCTGATTTTCAAGGGGGGGCTCGGGCGCACCGATCTGCCGGGCGGTAACGGCCGGCAGTTGAAAACGAGCATCCGGCGCATGGGTGATCTCGACACCGACTGGCTGCTCTCCGGGCATGGCGACGTCATCCGCGGTGCCGAGGCGGTCCGGACCAATTTTGCCGGGGTGGAGCGTACCTGGTTTAACTACATCTAAAAATGCTCAGGTGGCCGTCTGGTCCTGAATGTCCGCAAGGCGGGCCCGCGTCGCCTTGCTGAGATCGGATAGACGCTGTCGATAAGCCGGATCCGCTCCGGGATTGGACACAACCGCCGTTCCGGAAATATCGTGTTCACGGTGCAGACGCGCCAGTTGTCCCTGTGTTTCAACGGCAAGCATATCCGCCTGCTGCAGGCGATGGTCATCCAGGATGCCCTGCACCCGTTCGCTGAGGACCGGGGATCCACGGCCAAGCAGCGTCAGCCATGGCGCGTTGTCGTCATCGGGATCGATGCGCTGAACCACGCCGGCAATCATCACCTGCCGGTCCTCGATGTTCATCTCGATCTGCAGCGCGGCCGTGCGCTCCTCGAACGCTTCGGGATCGAGGGCCCCATCGGCATACTGCTGCAGCAGGCCCTGAAGCCGTTTTTCGAATTCCTCCGCCTGCTGGTGCTGGCGCTCCTCTTCGGAGAGCGAAAGGTGCCGCGTGCGTTCCATGACCAGATCCAGCGTGCTTTTGATTTCTCCCATGCTGACCTCCCGGCAAAGCCGGTCATTTATTTCCAGACGCCCCATCGGGTCAACTCTCTCGGCGTAGCGGTTGCAATCCCTCGTGGGCCGACTTAAATTATCGAGTTCAATGCAAAAACATATGTAATACCGTCAGCGGACTTTGGCCATGATAAAACACAAACCGGCGAACCCTTTCAGATCCGAAGCGGACACACGGCATTGACTGGACGGGCTCTGGATGGCCGGTTTGGATGGGAATGAAGGGACCGACCGAAGATGAGAATCAATCCCGGCTTCATCCGGCTATGTTTACTGGCATGGGGCCTGATAATGTTACCCGTCGCAGCTGCGGGCGACAAGGACCTGTCCGATGCCGCCAAGAGAGAAGCCGTCTACCGCATGTATGCGGACTATAAGAGCGACTTCCCCGATGTCGCGGACATTTCCCCGACCAGGGCCATGGCACGTTTTAACACGGGCGGGGCGGTGTTCGTCGATATTCGGAAACCGGAGGAAATGGCCGTCTCCCGACTCCCCGGGGCCATTTCCAAGCAGGCGTTCCTTGATCACCCCGATCGTTACGCGAACGACACGGTCATCGCCTATTGCACCATCGGATACCGCAGCGGGGTGTTTGCCCGCGAAATGAGCGGTCAGGGCGTCGAGATCGTCAACCTCCAGGGCAGTATCCTGGGCTGGGTCCTGGAGGGCGGCCCGGTGGTCGATGCCGAGGGCCGCCCGACACGCCGTGTGCATGTCTACGGCGACAAGTGGGATTACGCCCCGGCCGGATGGGAAAGCGTGAAGTTCAATCTGTTGCAGCAGGTCTTCTAGAACGGTTGGGTAAATCGCCCGATAGCTGCGTTACGCGAAACCCTCGTCATTCCAGCGTACCAGAGTACGCTTCATTCCTCTGCCTTCGCAAGCCTTGCTCTCGAACGATTTACCCAACCGTTCCGGTCTCGATGAAAAGTGACGATGGGTTGGGTCATACGGAGAATCAGATCAGTTTCACGTGCGTTGAGGAATGCTCGGTATCGGGATCGTTCATGCTATTCCGCCGCATTCTCTAACGACACCCGATGCCGATACCGATCCCGAATGGATATATTGATTTAGTCGTTTCCGTATGGTTCATTAAACACCGTGTCGAAGAAATACCAAAACCGCTTAATATCCAACCCGAACACAGGACATACGCGAATGCTTCGCCCCATCTACCTGGACTACAACGGCACCACCCCACACGACCCCGAAGTGATCGCCGCCATGCGGCCTTTCCTGGAAGATGAATTTGGCAATCCTTCAAGCGGCCATGCTTACGGCGCCAAACCCCGCGAGGCGGTGGCCAACGCCCGCCGGCAGGTGGCCGCTCTTCTCAACTGCCGGCCCGGAGAAATCATCTTCACCAGCGGGGGCACCGAGTCCAACAACCACGCCATCCGGGGCACGGCCCGGCGGCTGCGGGAAAAAGGCAACCACATCATCACCAGCGCCTTCGAGCACCCGGCCGTACTCGAGGTCTGCCGCCATCTCGAGGCGGACGGATTCGAAACCACTTATCTGCCGGTAAGTGCCGAAGGAATGGTGAATCCAAAGGACGTGGAGCAGGCCGTTCGCCCCACGACCATCCTGATCACCGTCATGCACGCCAACAACGAGGTCGGCACCCTCCAGCCGATCGCGTCCATCAGCCGGATCGCGCGCCGGCACGGCATCGCCCTGCACACCGATGCGGCCCAGTCGGTGGGCAAGATTCCCGTGGATGTCGATGCGCTGGGCGTGGATCTGCTCTCGGTGGCCGGTCACAAACTCTACGCCCCCAAGGGCGTCGGCGCACTCTACGTCCGCTCCTCGCTGGACCTGGAAAAATTCTGCCACGGCGCCGGTCAGGAATCGGGCTGGCGGGCGGGCACCGAGAACGTGCTCGAAATCGTCGGTCTGGGCAAAGCCTGCGAGATCGCCCGCGAGGGGCTGGAAGAACATATGGTGTGGATGAGGCAGCTGCGGGACAGGCTTTACCGCGGTCTGACCGAAGCGATTCCCGCAACTCGCCTGAACGGTCACGCCGAGCAGCGCCTGCCCAACACGCTAAGCATCGCTTTTAAAGGCATCGAGGCCCCGCGGCTACTGGATGCCATTGGAAACGAAGTGGCCGCCTCGGCCGGCGCCGCCTGCCACGCCGATACGGTCGAAATCTCCCACGTGCTCAAAGCCATGGCCGTGCCCCTGGAATGGGCCCGAGGGACGGTTCGCTTCAGCCTGGGACGGATGACCACGGCGGAAGAGATCGAAAGAACGATTCAAGTCGTGGCGGCGGCCCGAATGCAGGCCCTCCAATGACAGGCCAGGCCGCATCATACATGCCAGCGACTTGGGAACGGGCGTCATTTCCGGGCCGTGTCCAGAATCTTGCGGACATATTCGGATAGGGCGGACATGTTGAACGGTTTTTGAATGAACCCCTGGCAGCCTTTGTGCAACAAAGCCTCCGCCTGACCGTTGATGGCGTATCCGCTGGATAGCAGCACCGGCAGGTGCGGCCGGTGGGAGAGGATATGGTCGAACACCTGGTCGCCGTCGATCCCCGGCATGATCAGGTCGAGAATGACGAGATCAATATCGTCGCCCGCATCCTCCAGTATCGCCATGGCTTCTTCCCCCCCCCTGGCGATCATCACGCCATAGCCCAGCTTTTCCAACATGGCCTGGCCGACATCGAGAATCATCTGTTCGTCGTCCACCAGAAGGACCGTTTCCTGCCCCGCGACAAGACCTGTTTCGCGGCTTGCTCCGGCCTGGACCGCTTCCAGGGTCAACGGCAGGAAAATCGTGAAAACCGTCCCCTGCCCCGGTTCGCTCTCGACCGTAATCGCGCCACCGTGGTTCTTGACGATGCCATAGGCGGAGGCCAGCCCCAGGCCGGTTCCCCGACCTTTTTCCTTGGTCGTGAAAAAGGGATCGAAGATCTGCTGGCGCGTGGAGGCGTCCATGCCAACACCCGTGTCCCTGATCGCAATCCGCCCGTAGCGCCCCGGTTTGATCTGATGCGCCCGGCTCTGGATCGTATTCATTTCAACGGGTTGGGTCTCGAGGTGGAGTTCGCCGCGGTTGGGCATGGCCTGCCAGGCATTGACGTACATGTTCAACAGTACCTGCTCGATCTGTCCGCGGTCGGCCGCCACCACGAGCGGGTGGGCGTGAATCCGGGTATGGATTTCAAGTTCCTTGCGGGTGCGGGCGAACATGTTTACGCTGCCCACGACGATTTCATTGATATCGACCGGCTTGACCTCGTATTTGCCGCCCCGGGCGAACCCGAGAAGCTGCTTGGTCAGGTCGGTGGCACTGCGCACGTATTCCTCGATCGCCGTGACATGCTCCTTGTGGGGATGGGCATTCGCCAGGTCGACCGACATCAGGGAGGCCCGCCCCTGGATACCCATCAGGAGATTATTGAAATCATGGGCGATGCCGCCGGCCAGGGTTCCCAATGATTCCATCTTCTGGGCGTGGATGAGCCGCTCCTGCAGTTCGCGATTTTCCGCTTCGGCCTTTTTCTCCGGGGTAATATCGCGCAGGTGTTCGATCACTTTGATCAACTCACCGTTTTCATCCAGGATGGGATAGGCGCGCACGTCCAGCCAGGCATCCAGCGCCGCCTCGTAGCGCTTGATCGAGGTCGGTTTTTTCGTGCGGTAGCATTCGGACGTAGCGCAGTGCTCGCATTCCCGGTTGCGGCCGATAAGCTCGAAGCAACGCTTGCCGACGACTTCTTCAGGGGTCATGTTCAAAAACCGGTAACCGGCGGCGTTGTAGCGAATGATACGATGCTGGTTGTCCTGAATCCCGAGCACATCGGGAATCGCATTCAGCGTCGCCTCAAGCAGGGAGGTGGTCTGCTCCAGAGCGCGGGTGCGCTGCTGTACCATGTCTTCCAGCTCGGTCTGGTAGCGGGCCAGCTTTTCTTCGGCGCGCTTGCGACTGTCGATGTTGATGTGACTGCCCACCATCAGGATCGGGTGGTCCTCACGGTCCCGCTCGATCACCTTGCCCCGCCCCAGAATCCAGAGCCATCCCCCGGCTTTGGTCCGCAACCGGAACTCCACCTCGTAGCTCTCGTTCTTGTTTTCGATGTGCTGCTGGATGAACCCCT
>JASJBQ010000027.1 GCA_030066455.1 Desulfobacterales bacterium | reverse complement strand
TAAACGTCGTGGAACGTGACAAAGTGGCCATGCGCCGTGGTGTCGGTTATCAGAAAAGCGAGGAAGTCAAACTCAAGGAGGTGGCCCACATCCATTTTATTGAATGGGCTGAGCAGCTTTTCGAGCAGGGCCTGGAAGTGGGCGTGCACATCGTTGTGGGCACCATGGTCCAACAGGTCGTGCGGGCCGCCAGCATGGAAAAAGCGGATCTGATCGTGATTGGACGACCGACGCGGGGGCGCCTGGAGAAGCTCGTATCCGGCGCCGATATCTCCGACTTGATACGGCGCACCCGGGTGCCGATTCTGGTTTACAAGCATGGCGGCCAAGAAACGGCCGAAAAAGCGCATCCATTTGTCCGGCCGCTGCTGGCCACCGACTGGTCGCCGGCGGCGGAAAAAGCAATGGAATTTCTGATGACTTTCAAAGGGCTGGTGGAAAAAATCAACGTTATCCATGTCGGTCAGGAAAAAGCCCTCAGGAGTTCGTCGGCAATGGGTGTGCAAAGTTACCGCAAGACCTGTCGCCAGCGGCTGCAGTCCGTTGAGCATGTACTGGCCCAAGCAGGGCTGGAGGCGCGTTCCCATTTGTACATCGGAGATCCCTACCAGGAAATCGAAAAGGCCGTACGGGAATGGCGGGCCAGCATGATCGTCACCGGCTGTTCCGGCAAGGGGAGCTGGCACGAGCGGATCATCGGCAGTGTCCCCCGTTATTTGGCAGAAAAATCGGATCTTTCTACATTGATCGTCCCTCATGAAGAAGGCAGCTAGCATCGCATGGCGGGGCCGATCCCGGCGACTCGCCACGGTTGCGCATTAACGCTAAACGACGTGTGCGACTGTTTGCCGGCCGCCGTCCGATCTTTACATCACATCGCCAACCTGTTATCGAGATCCATTTCACCGCAAGCTGCCAGCGAATCACCATACCAACGGAACCAATCCCGTGAATGCATCGCCAACCGTATTGGCCCCGCGCTGGGGCTATCTTTATGCCACCCTGGCCGCCGTACTGTGGGGCGTATCCGGATCGGCGGCCAAATACCTTTTCATCAATGGCGTCACCCCGTTCCAGCTTGTCCAGTTGCGCCTGACCATCGCCGCTGCCGGTCTCTATGTTTACCTGCGCTTTCGCCATCCGGCGTTGCTTAAAATCGCCCTTCGCGACATCCCCTATTTCGCCGTCTTCGGATGCATCGGCATGGCTGGGGTTCAGTTCACCTATTTATTCGCGATCAGCAAAATAAACGTGGCGGCCGCGATTTTGCTGCAGTATCTGGCACCGGCGTTCATCGCCCTGCACGCCGTCCTCTTCTTTCGGGACCGCCTGAATCCGATTACCGTCATGGCCCTGATCGGGGCTTTTACGGGCTGCTATCTGGTCGTGGGGGCCTACAACCTGGATATCGTCGCCCTGAACCTGTTGGGGATTGTCAGTGGTCTGCTATCGGCGGTGGGGTTTGCCTGGTACTCGATCCAGGGGGAGTACGGCATGCGCCGCTACAGTCCGTGGACCGTTATTTTCTATGCGCTGTTTTTCGGGGCGCTGACCTGGAATGTTTGCCTCGGGCCCCTGGAGAGCTTCATGCACGCGCGATCCGCCGTGCTGTGGGGATGGATTCTGTATATCGGTGTGCTGGGCACCCTCGTGCCGTTCGGCCTCTTTCTCGAGGCCGTCAACCTGATCCGTGCCACGCGCGCCAGCATCACGGCCACCCTCGAACCCATCATGGCCGGCATCCTTTCGTTCTTCTTTCTGCGGGAAACCATGGCGGCCTGGCAGCTTGCGGGGGCCGTCCTGGTGATTTTGTCCGTCATGGCCCTACAGCTCAACCAGGAGCAGGACGCCAAGGCGCCGGCCAGGCTGCGGGCCCGCGGCGGATAAAGCGTCGGGCCGCGGCGGTACCCATCCTGATTCAGGGCCGGCTCGGGGACTCCTCGTCCGGCAGATCGGCGTCTGGCGCGTCACCTTCGGGTGCAGCGTCGCCGGCCTCGACCGAAGGGTCTTTGCGGCCATGTTTGCGCAACAGTTTTTCCTCGCGCTTTTTCTGTTTTTTGAGCTCTTTCTGACGTTTTTTAAACTTGTAGTTGGGCCTTGCCAATCGTCTGCCTCCTGGGGTTTGCGCCCCCAAAAAAACAGCATCCCTCCGAATGGCGGAGAGATGCTGTCCGTGAAACGATGCGAAAAATTAGATTACCGTCACGTTGGCTGCGGCCGGACCTTTGGGGCCTTCCTGAATGTCGAAGGAAACCCTTTCGCCCTCTTTAAGGGATCTGAAGCCGGTGGCGTTGATCGCCGAATGGTGGACGAAAACGTCCGGACCGTCTTCCTGCTCGATGAACCCGAATCCCTTCTGGTCGTTGAACCATTTCACCGTGCCTGTTGCCATGCTGCCATCCTCCTTGTGTAATGATAGGAAATGTTTCGTAATGGAGGATGCCTTTTACCGCTAACATCCATTCACATCCAATTCGGTGGCCCGGGTGGTATTCCATCAAAGGATCGATTCTCGAGATAAATCGGCCGCGCCTGCAATCATCCGATCGCTACAGCGTTTCCCGGAGATGAAATGTAACGTGGATGGGTACGAATAAAGAGGTGTCCTTCATAACGAGTTTGACGCCGCCCAAAACCGCCCCGGGGGCTCGCGTGGGAGACGAAATGCCTGACGATAGGCTTTCTAAAAAAAAAAGGCAAGACAAAATCGACAATTTGTCCGGTCGACGCCCTTGGGGTGCCGACCGGATCAAGCGAATATCATTTCATTATAATCCCCGGGTCGGCACCTAATGCCGAATCGCGACTTGACATTCATAGGCATAGTTGGCAAAAATTTTTCATCGCGAAACGGCCTCTCTTAGCCGGAATCGAACCTGTCGCCGCCCGCATCCAAAACCATCAACCGCTGCCCGCTTGCATGTTGGAATTTAAACCTGAGCCTTCCGGAGGATGCTGGTATGCAATGTCAAAAGTGCCAATCGGCCAATCCGGAAAACGCCCGCTATTGCAATCAATGCGGGGCGGTTCTGGATTCAACCCCCCCACCGCCGGCCCCACCCCAGGCCATCGACGAAAAAATCGCCAAAATCCAGCGCTACCTGCCCCAGGGGCTCGCGGAGAGAATCCTGAACCAGCGCGACCGCATCGAGGGGGAACGCAAGCATGTGACCGTTATGTTCTGCGATATGGAAGGATTCATGCCCCTGGTGGAGCGTCTCGGCCCCGAAGCGGCCTACACCATCATGGATGAGGTCTATGAGATTCTCATTCAGCAAGTCAACGATTTCGAGGGAACGGTCAACGAGATGACCGGCGACGGCATCATGGCGCTATTCGGAGCGCCCATCGCCCTCGAGGAAGCCCCCCAGCGGGCGCTCTGGGCCGCCCACGCCATCCACCGGGAAATCGCCGCGTTCAACGCCAAGCAAAAGGGCCTGGGGCCCATCCGCATGCGGATCGGGGTTCATACCGGCCCGGTGGTTGTGGGCGCCCTGGGCAGCGACTTGCGCGTGGAATTCAAAGCGGTGGGCGACACGGTCAACCTGGCCTCCCGCATGGAGCAGTTGGCCACGCCTGGAACCACCTGCGTCACCCGGGAGGTCTATCAACTGGCCCAGGGTATGTTCACGTTTGAGAATCTGGGGCCCAAGCTGATCAAGGGCCGCGCCAAGAGCATTCCGGTCTACCGCATGCGATCCGGCCGCAAGGCTGTCTACCGGCCGCGTCCGGGCAGCGAGCGCATGATTTTCTCCGCCATGGTCGGCCGCGAGCAACAGTTGCTCCAGCTCGACGAACAGGTGCATAAGGTGCTGGCGGGCACCGGTGGGGTCATCAACATTGTCGGTGAAGCCGGCATCGGCAAATCGCGCCTTTTGGCCGAGCTGAAGCAGCGGGAGGACATCCAGCAGGTCACACTTTTAGAGGGGCACGCCGTTTCGATGGGCCGCAACCTGAGCTTCCATCCCATGATCGATCTGCTGAAGCAATTGGCCCGCATCGAAGTCGATCATCATGCGGACAAGGCTTTTTCCCGGCTGGAGACGGCCCTGCAGACCCTACTCGGTGATCAAGCCGATGAGGTCATTCCGTTTGTGGCCACGCTGATGGGTATGGACCTGCCGGCGCCCTACGATGCGCGATTAGAGGGTGTCGAGGGCGAAGCCCTGGAGAAATTGATCCGTAAAAACATGCGGACCTTGCTCTGCCGGCTGAGCGCCCAGCGGCCCCTGGTCATGGTGATTGATAATTTGCACTGGGCCGATAAAAGTACAGTCGAACTGCTCCTATCCCTTTTCAGGCTCGCCGCCGACGCACGCATCCTGTTTATCAATATCTACCGACCCGGCTATGCCGCTACAGGCCAGGGAATCAAAGCATTCAACCAATCCGCGCCTCCCGTGCCCCAGGTGGATATCATTTTGGAGCCCCTTGACACGCGCTGCAGCGAAAAATTGATCGCCAACATGCTGAACCTTCAGGGAAGGGCGCATCATGCGCTCATCGAACAGATCGTGAAACGTGCCAGCGGCAACCCCTATTTTATCGAAGAAGTCGTGCGTTCCTTCATCGATGAGGGCGCCGTGGTGGTGCGGGGCGGCAAATTCGAGGTCACCTCCAGGTTCAGCCAATTGACCATTCCCGACACCATCCGCGATGTACTGATGGCGCGTATCGACCGCCTCGAGGAGGATGCCCGTAACCTGCTCAAGGTGGCCGCCGTCATCGGACGCAGTTTTTTCTATCGGATTCTCGCGGCGGTCGCCGATTCGGTTCATAATCTGGATCAACAATTGACCTATCTTAAAAAGACGGAATTGATCCGGGAGCGGCGGCGGCTGGAGGAGTTGGAATACCTGTTCAAGCACGCCCTGGCCCAGGAAGCGGCCTATGCTTCGATTCTCCCGGAAAAACGCAAAGCCCTGCACCTCAAGGTGGCCGATACCATCCAGACTGTTTTTGCCGAAAAGTTACATGTCTTCTACGGGATGCTGGCCTACCATTACAGCCGGGCGGACAACTTGGATAAAGCCGAGGAAGTCCTGATCAAAGCCGGCGAGGAAGCCGCCAAGACGTCCGCATCGATCGAGGCGCTGTACTACTATCGCGAGGCACTCCTGCTTTACCAGCGCAACGCCGGCGATGCCGCCGATTCCGAAAAGGTGGCCCTGCTGGAAAAGAACATTGCCCTGGCCCTCTACAACCGCGGCCAGTACGAAGAGGCCCTCGCCTATTTTGATCGGGCCTTGAGTTGGTACGGGAACCGACCCGCGGCCCATTCCTTCGCCGCGGCGATCATTTTGATATCGGGCCTGTCGCACCTTCTGGCCTGTTTCTACCTCCGCGCCTTCAAATTCCGCAAGCATCCCTCCCGCAAGGATCTAGACGCTCTGGATCTGTATTTCAAGAAACTCAAGGCGCTGGGCATCATCCAACCGAAACGCTTCTTTATTGAATCGATGCATTTTTACCGCAGCATATCGCGTTTCGATTTGGCGCAGATCGAATTGGGCTACGGTTTTTTTGTCGGCGCGAGTTCGCTTTTTTCATTCAGTGGGCTGTCATTCTGGCTCAGCCGCAAGGTGATCGAATCGGTGCGCGAACGCATCGACCGCCGGGACTCCAAATCGTATATCATCTTCGATTTTACCGAAACCCTGCATTGCTATCTTGTCGGCCGCTGGCACCGCATTCAACCCGTGGATGACCACCTGATCGAGCAGAATCTTAAAATCGGAGAAGTCTACTGGTCCTCCCTTAACCTGCACTGGCATTGTTTGCCCATGCTCTATCAGGGCGACCTGGAGGCGGCCCGTCGGATTATTGCCCGCCTGGCCGACATCGCCGATACCTACGAAAATGATTTTGCGATGCTGCTCAAACTGCTGCTGAACACCGGCCTGCTGCTGATCAGCCGCCAGTTGCCCGAAGCTATGGAGGAAACCGAAGAGGGAATCCTTTTTGCGCGGAAGAACAATTTCAGCTTGGGGCTTATTCATTTTTACGGATGCAAGGCCCAGATCCACCTTTTGAAAGATGAAATCGAGGCCGCCACATTTGCCCTGGAGAAGGCCGAGAAAAGCCGAAGTGAAATGGAAACGGTGCCCTGGCAGATTTCCATGCTGCTGAAGGGCCAAGCCGCGCTGGCCCTTCACCTGTTGAAACAAACCACGCGCAACGGCACCAAAAAAGTGGGCCTAAAATATCGTGAGAAGGCCGCGCAGGCCTGCACCGCGCTGCTTAAACAATCGCGGTGCGTCGCCCAGCACCGTACCGAGGCCTGCCGGATGATGGGCGACTACCATTGGCTGATCCAGAAGCCCAAAAAAGCTTTCAAGTGGTGGCGCCGTTCGGTAACGGTCGGCCGCCGTCTGGGCGCCCGCCTCGAGTTGGCGCGGTCCTATTTTGAAATCGGTCAGCGCCTGCTCGACCCGAAAAGTCCTTACACCACCATGGAAGGGACCGAAGCCTCGGGGCTGCTGCGCAAAGCCCGGGAGGAGTTTGAATCCATGGGACTGCAATGGGACCTTGACACGGTCAGCCGCCTGGACATCCAATGAGGGCCGGACCCGGCGTGGATACGCGGATGGACCACGCAGCCCTTTCATCGTCGCCACCCAACCGCTTCGGGGCGATCGACCTGCCCCCCGCGCTGAAATCCTTTCGCCACGCGCTTAGCCTCGAGATGATCGCCTTGCTTCGCTCCCTGCCCCGGTCGACGCACATGGCGGCGGTGGTCTTTTTGATGCAGCATCTTGGAACTGCGTTTTTACCCCGCTTCGACTATTTTCGCCACTACCACGCTCCGTCCTGGTCGATTCTCTACTGGCTCGCCCAGCGGGAAAACCGCCGGCCGCTCGCTGCCGATCATTGGCGCGACGCCCGAACCGCGCATGCCATGGCCCTTTTTCTCCACCCCCTGGACGACCATCTCAACGATGGCCAACTGCCGGCGACCCATCTGAACCTGCTGTTGCGCAGTCAAGCCTGGCGGCGGATGCACACCGCATTGGAGTCCCTGGCCGGCCGCGTGGCGGACGGAGCGGCCGTTGTCCGCGATTTGGTGGATGACTATTACGCCAGTATCGCCAGCCCGCCCGATCGCCCCACCCTGGAAGGTTACTGCCACCATTTCCGCAAGCAGATGGCCACCTGGCAGATCGTGCCCGTACTGCTGGCCCGTTGGCAGTCGCCGGATGCTGACTTCGCCGACGCCCTCCAGCAGGCCTTCGGCGCCTTCGGGATTGCCTGGCGGCTGCTCGACGACCTGCAGGACATCGAGCCGGATCGCCGGCACGGCAACCGCTCGGCCGTTTTCTACAGCTTGCCGGAGCACCTCCGTCCAGTCTGGCGGCGGGCGGAATCCGTCGTGAACGCGCCACCTAACGATGGGGTTGATGACCATCTGGCGCGGGCATCGATCCCGGCGGCCCTGCGAAGACGGATCCGGCGTGAACTGGCGTCGGCGGCAGCGGCCCTCCGCGTGCATGGCATGGATGGCTTGGCCGGCGAATTGGACGCCATGGCCCAGCCGTTCCAACAAGGCGCTGCGCGTTGATGGCCGGGGCGCGCGACCATTGGCGGCCAACAGGATCGCCTTCCCATAATCTCGGGATCGAACTGACCACGCGCTGCAACAGCAACTGCCGGCGCTGTTTTGCGCGGGCCGGCCTGGCGCAGGAGGCCAGCCTGACCCCCGCGCGGGCCAAAGCCATCTGGGCCGAAGGCCATGCGCTGGGCTACCGGCATCTGCACCTGACGGGAGGAGAACCCCTTTTGTGGCCGGGGCTTTTCGAGCTGCTGGCGGCGGTGTTTGCCCATGGATGCCGGAGCGTATTCCTCAACTCCAATGGAACCCTTTTCACGCCGCAGACCGTTCGGCGGCTGGCGCGCCACGAAGACCTCGCTGTCTCGGTCAGTCTGCAGGGGCGTGCGACCCAGCACGACCGCGTGCGCGGCTCCGGGTCCTTCCGGCAGGCCCGACGCGGCATACGGGCGGCCCTGGACGCGGGGTTGGATGTCACGATCTTCATGGTCGTCGGCAAGCGTCTGCTGACCGGCCTGGCTGCGCTGGCGTCGCGCACCTATGAAGAATTCGCTGGTATAACCCGCTTGACTTTGATACAGATGATCCGGGTCCGCGAAGATCGGCCTGACGCCTCATCGCAACTTCTCGACCCGGATGACTTTTTGCGTTTGGTACGGACGGTGGCAAGCTTAAACCTCTTTGGTATCAAGACCGACGTGCTCAACAACCCCCTGGTCAATGTGGCGGCCGATTTACTCCAAATGCCCTGGATTCCACCGTCACAGCCTCTGCACCGGCCTGGCAGACTCATGATCCGTGCCAACGGCAACATCACCCTGGCGCATTCCACGTGGGAAAGTTACGGGCATTATCAGCCCGGCATGCTCGGGCGGGTGTTGGCCTCGCGGCAATATCGGCGGGCGGTGGCCGCCGATGTCGAAATCTGCCCGGCATGCCGGTTCGTGGACCACTGCCGCTCCCACGGTATGCTTCGGCCCTCGGACGCGCGCGTGAATTTACTTCCCGGCAAGCTTTACTGCCGGGAGGTATTGTCCCGTATCCCCGACCCCTGAGGGCGGTACGGCCTGCAAGGCCCATGGCAATTGGGACTTAAGCCCCGCCGCGAAGAGACTTGGGGGCGGCGGCGGCCGCAGCGGCAAACGGCTTTGCGTGACAGCCGGCAAAACCTCAATTCCACTAAGGAGGAGATGATGGCAGGCATTCTTGATTTTTTAACCGATGTCGGTGGTGATCGTGAGTTGGCGGGAGCATTTATGGGTATCTTGGCCAGTCCGGACTGTACCCAGAGGGACCTTTTGGACTTCTTCAACGCCAACCGCTATGCCGACGTATCGCCCGCGGATGTCGACAAGCTGTTGGAGCAGAGAGAGCAAATTAAAACGAATTTTAATGTCCCGGGCAACGTCGATTACTGATCCCGTCATCGGTCGGCGGCATGCGTCCGGTTCCACGACGAACGCGCGGCCGCAGGCCGCCGCCGGTGCCTGGCGGCTAAAACCACAGTTCGGTGGCGGCCAGGCGATGGCCCGGTGCCGAGAAGTAAAGGCAAAGTTTGTAGGTCCGATGCCGCTCGGGATCATGGGCGTCCGCTGGCAGCGCGTCGAGGATGCGCAGCGGGATGGCCAGGCGTGTTCCCGACGGTTTCACCGTCAGCAGACAATCCCCCGCATACCACACCGATAGGACACCGTCCCGGGGACAGGTGTTCATGTTGACCGTCATGATGTCCGCGACGATGCGTGCCCGCACGCGAAGGGGTAGCGGGACGCAGCCCCAGATCTGCAATGTCGGGTCGCCGACGACATGATAGATTTCAAAATGCTTCTGGGTATTGGCATTCACCCCGTGGGCCACGAGCAGATAGGCCTTGGCGTAATTCATGATATCGCCCATGCGGTAGTATTTCACCGGAAACCGCATGGTCGTGACGGGATAGGTGGGAATGATACCCGGCCAGATGGCGTCAAAAAGCGCTTTGATCATGCTGTCGTTGCGCCAGGCACCGGAGAGCTCGGTGGCGGCGATCAGGGACGGCGCGCCGCCGTCCAGGGCCAGAATCTCTTCGGCAAAGCTCACCCGGCCGCCGTCGAAGCTGCCGGTCCGACAATTGATGCTGAAAAAAATGGATGGATTGGAACTCGCGATTTTGGCGAGATCATCCGTTTTGAGGGGCGGATTCAGCCAGCCCCCGCGATCCCCGTGGCCGCGGTGGCCCATGATGAGCTGCCCGGCATTGATCCGATCGATCAGCTTCTTGGTGGCCAGGGCGCCTTCACATTTATCGATCAGGATTTCGCGGACCTTGAGCGGCACGGGCGTACCGTCGGCGTAGCGCGTCGGGTTGCGGTTGTTGGTGACATAGACACGATGCACCTCGAATCCCTGTGCTTGCATGTGGGTGCGGATGGCTTCCATGGTCTTGAGGTAGGCTTTGTCGGCGCGTCCATCCTGACGCCCCCGCTTGTCGCGATCTTCAAAATAGGCGGCCACCGTCATGCGGCGGAAATACTCCGGGTCTTCCGGAGGGTTTTGCTCGTAGCGAATGATCTGGTCCACGACGGCGAAACCCTCCTCTTCCGTCCGGGCGGGAATGCGGCCGCCCGCCACCCAGGGCAAGAGGCACTCGCCCCCCACGGCATCGCGATGGGTAAAATAGTAGAAATCGGTTGTATCGTACAGACCGGCCTCGGCCTCAAGGGGCCGCGGCCGCTCTTCGGTGGGGATCGTGTCGATATCACCGAACAGCAGCGCGTACCGGAGAGGCGAGCCTGGCACCCGTCGTCGGGCGCGGATGTAATTTTTTAAGGCCGCAACGTTCGCGGCCCGGATGTCGCCCGCCGGCGGGCAGACGTCGGTTACCGGCACGATGGCGGTATCGAGCCCCAGTTTCCGTTTCCAGGCCTGCAGCTTGCGGGCGGGCGCTTCCAATGCCGGTCCGTAAATGATCAGGAATTGCGGCCGGGGTTGAAGATCGGCCCGGGGACCGCCGATGGGCAGCGCCGGCCGCCGATCCTCAAAGGCTTTACGGCCGGGATTGAAAAGGAAATTGCCGAAGCCTTCCAGGTTGGGGGTCTGGTCGAGATAGGTCCACAGCGGCACTTCCGCGCCGTCCGTTTCCTCGAAACCGGCCGCCAGTTCTTCTTTCCGCAGTTTGATCGTCACTTCGATATTGCTGTAGCAGCGCAGCAGCTCCCTGACCGGGTTGTACTGAAAGGGGCGCACGTGGAGGCACACGACCCGGTAGCCGTCCATAAACAGGGGCGGGCTCGCCGTCACGAGTTCTTGGGGATAAAACCGGTCTTCAGCGTAGGCGGCATCGTCGAATTCGAATTCCCAGGCCTGCTGATCGGTAACATTTTCCTGCGCCGGTTTGATCCGCATGTTGCGGCGTCGGCGGAAAGGGCCTTTTTTGATTTGAATCGTATGGTGATGGCCCGGGGGGATCTGAACAAAGCGTCCGAAAGAGGGCAGGAGCGGTTTACCGCTCTCGGACAGGAAGCCGGTGCCCGCGATGCCGACCTCGTTGTAAAAGGCGCTGCGTTCACCCGGGTGGCCCTTTTTCCTTGCGGGCGCGTGAGAGAGGCGGAAGCCCGGAAAGGTGTAGGACAAGCGGATCGTGTTGGCGGAAGCCGTTAGCGTGATGATGGGCTTTTCACCGTGGTGGGCCAGATCGAAACCGTCTGGAAGCTTTTGCGCGTTCAAGGTCTTGAGACCGGCCATGATGACCTCCTTTTCTCATAGGCTGCGGCCGCCGGTTTAAATCGAACGGGGGCCGGGTCCGGCGCTTTTGGGGCGCTGATCAGACAAGGCGGTTTGTTCCCGGCGCCGTTAGAAAAGCCAGAGTTTCCAACCGCGCTCGGCATACCAGGCGAGTTTTTCCTGCTCGCTTAAGGCCAGTTCCGCCGGCAGGTGTGCGCCTCGGGCCTCCAGGTTGCGCTGCATCGCCGGTACCAGGTCACGGGCGCGTCGGCGCAGGGTGTAGAGGCGATCGATCATTTCCCGGGGGTCGCTGTTTCGATTCAGGTGGGTGAGAAAGTCCCGCGGCGCCTTGTCGGCGGCAGCGAAATCCACATAGGCCTTGGAGCGCAGCGACCATCGGAACCAGTCCGTCAGGTTCGTGAGCAGCAGTTCAATATCCCATTTTTGCGGGTTGGCGTGCAATGGGCTGCCGGGCAGGACATGCAGGTTCTCGACCCAGTAGATAAACCCGCCAGCCGCCACCACCCGATTCATCAGGGCCAGCGTCGCCCGATGATCCGCGGTGGTCTCCCCCGGAAGGTTGGCAATCCAGGAGGTGGTCACCAAGCCGCCCGCCTCCGCCAGCTGCTCGACGCCGGCCATGATCTGCCGGGTATTTGAACGGCGGCCCATATGCCGGAGCAGGCGGTCAGATCCGGTTTCACACCCCATGGTGAAGCGCAGAAAACCGGCGGCAATCATGCGACGGAGCAGGTCGCGGTCGGCAAAGATCGTGGGATGGGTTTCGAGTTCGAAGTACAGGTCTAAATCCGCATGGATGATTGCCTCGATCAATGCCGTCAGGAAGTCCGTGTTCAAAAAATGATTTTCGCCCAAAAAAATGCCGCGGATACCCGTTTGCTGAAACAGCTTGAGCTGCGCCAGAATCCGCTCGATCAGCATCGTTTGAAAGGGGCGCACATTGATGGTGCGGTTGTTGGCCACACAGTAGGCGCAGCCCTCGGGGCAGCGGCCGCGGGAGATGTTCAGATAGGCCCGCTGCGACCAGAGAAGATCCTTAAAGGGCGCGGCCCCGGGGTCGATAATGGGCATGTCCGTGATTGCGAGCAGGGCTTCCCGGCGGGGCGGGTTGAAATGGAATGCGCCGTCGGCCCCCCGGCTGGCGATACCGTCGATGCCCCGCAAGGGGACGGGGCCTGCGCTGGGCGATGCTTCGACGACCTTGCGAAGACCTATCTCGCCCTCACCCAGCACCACGCCGTCGATAGCCGCAGAGGCTTTTAAAAACGCCTGCCAGCAGGCGGTGGCCATGTACCCACCGACCAGGATGGTGCTTTCCGGGAAAAGGCGTCTGTAGATGCCCGCGACGTGCACGGCACCGCCGGCGTACAGATAAAAATGGGCCTGCAGCCCACAGACCCTGGCCGGATATTGCTTCAGGATCGTCTCGACCGGGTTCTCCATCCGCTCGACGGGCAGGCCCAGCTGCCGTAAGGTATAAAGGGCCTGCGGCAGGTGGATCACCCGCACGTTGAAACCGCTGTCGTGAAGAAACTGGGCCAGGTGCGTGATCCCCATCGGGACGACCATCGAGAGGTCCTGAAAGGCCGTGTCGTCCGGCGGGGGCAGCGGTCGGCCGTCGTCGTCGTAATTGTAGTGGGGAGCAATCAGGACCGCATCGTACATGCAGGGGGCTCCTCAGCGCCTTTTCTGCTTGCGGACCCAGGTGATGTGTCGGCGCACCTGGGGGTCGCGTTTGAGCTGCCCTGCCGTGCACAGCGAACGGGCCAGCGTCATTTCGTCATATAAAGCATGAATGCCGTCATGGCACAATCGGCAGACATCGATTCCCTTGGCGAGCTGGTCGCGGGCGTAGTGCTTTTTGAAGTGGTTCCGGCGGTGCATTTTGCGGGGGATCAGGTGGTGAAACGTTAATTCGGTTTCGCGGCCGCACAACGCGCATATCCCCCGGCGATCGCCGGCAAAACTACGGGCGCGCCTGACGGGGCGGGAACCCATCAAAAACCGTCCGGTGCGGATTGACCCCGTTCCGCAAGGTAGCAATGCCAGAGGATGCGGGCGGCCACGGCCCGCCAGGGGCGCCAGTCCTCGGCCAGGGCCGCCAGGGCGGCGTCCGCAGGCTGCCGCCCTGGTGTTTTCAGGGCGGCGAGAGCCTTGTTCAGGGCCAGATCCCCCCGGGGCCAGATATCCGGCCGCTTCAAGGCCATGAGCAGGTAGATGTCGGCGGTCCACGGGCCGATGCCCTTGATCTGCATCAGGGCCTGCCGGGCGTCGTCGTCGGGCATCGCCGCAAGGGCGTTCAAGCGGAGGCGCCCGGCGACCAGCGCTGCGGCCAGGGCCCGGGTGTAGACCCTTTTCTGGCGCGTGATCCCGGCCCCGCGCAGGGTGCTGTCGTCGAGCCGCGTGTAGGCTGCGGCGGAGAACGGCACCACTATGGTGCGCAGGCGATTGAAAGCGGCCCGGGCCGAAGCCAGCGAAACCTGTTGCTCGAGAATGATGCGGACCAGTGTGGCGAAGCAGGGCTTGCGGCGCCACATGGGCGGAGGGCCAAAGCGTTCGATCGCCCGGGCCAGATCGCCGTCGCGGGCCGCGAGCGCCCGCCAGGCAGTATTGAACGTCGCCGCCGTCAGCGCGGGCGGCATCCCGGCCTCGGATGGCGGCGGCGGTGGATCGATGGGCGGCCGCGAGCGTTTGTCCCCCCCCGCCACGGGCCGCCCGTTTAGCGGGCGCCGTTTGAAGGCGCTGCGGGCGTTACGGCCCGCGCCGGCATGGGTACGACGGGTGGCGGTCAAGGCTGATCCCTCTCAAAGCGTTTCACCTGCCGTGATGCGGGACCCGGCAGATTTTTGGATAATGATAACGTCCCGGTCGACGATGTCCAGGCCGGCACGCCACCGGTCCGTCAGCCAGGTGAAGGTCTGCCGGGAGAAAAAGCAGACGTGGGTCGGATCACGGATGTAGTGCCAGCGGGCAAACCGCTCGCGGTCGATGACGCGCTTGGTCATGATGCCCAGGTGGCCGCCGGGCTTAAGGAGACGGTAGAGCCGGTCGAGTTCGGGACCGGGGCGGCGCAGGTGTTCCAGGACTTCCGTGGCGGTGACGAAGTCGTAGCGGCCGTCCAGCACGGCGGGGTCGTTCGCGAAGAAGGGATCATACAGGCAGACATCGTGACCGGCCTCCGTCAGCATGGCGGCCAGGGCCGGGCCGGGGCCGGCGCCAAAATCAAGCCCCCGGCTGCCAGGAGACAAGCGCGCTTCCAGCGGCCGGGCGAGGCGCGCGAGAAACCGCCGGTAGCCGGAGTCGTCCGGGTGGTTCCGGTGCCGGTCGTATTCAGCCTTTTCATCTTGCGGCGCGAGATGGAAAGCGGGCGGCACGAAGACCAGGCGGCAAACCCGGCAGCGCCAGAATTCCCGCCGCTGGTCCTGGTGGAAAAGCACGTTCGGCCTGCTGCCGCAGAGCGGGCAGACCGGGAGGATATCCGCTGATGGCATGGCCTCGCTCCCGCTCCGGGGGGTGCCGCCGGACCCGGTGTGAACGCGTCGGTTCCGTTAGTGACGACGGTTTTTTAACCCGTCGGATCGTTGTATACAAAAGGACGCGGTCTTAGGTTCCCATCGTAAGTATCGATCGTCAACCCGCGGCACGCATGCTGAGCCGCCGTCCGCCCAGGAGGAGAGACCCATGCTGAACCTTCAAAACGCGTCCCTTTTTCAACAGCAAGCGTTCATCGACGGCACATGGCACGACGCGGACACGGGCGCCGCCCTGGAAGTCACCAATCCGGCCACGGGCGAACCGCTGGGCCGCGTGCCGGATATGGGCCGGGACGAAACCCGGCGCGCCGTCCGGGCGGCCGAACGGGCCTATCCGGACTGGCGCGCCCGCACCGCGACGGAGCGGGCCGATCTGCTGCGGCGGTGGTTTGCGCTCATCATGGATCACCGCGAGGATCTGGCCCGTCTGATGACGGCCGAGCAGGGCAAGCCCCTGGCAGAATCCCAGGGTGAAATCGCCTATGCGGCCGCCTTCATCGAGTGGTTTGCCGAAGAGGGCAAACGGGTTTACGGCGACACCATTCCGGCCACCCAGCGCGACAACCGCATCGTGGTGCTCAAAGAGCCCGTGGGGGTCTGCGCGGCGATCACGCCCTGGAACTTCCCGGCCGCCATGATCACCCGCAAAGCCGGCGCCGCCCTGGCCGCCGGCTGCACCATGGTGGCCAAGCCGGCCAGCGCCACCCCGTTTTCGGCCCTGGCCCTGGCGGTCCTGGCGGAACAGGCCGGCCTTCCGGCCGGCGTGCTGAACGTGGTCACCGGATCGGCCCGGGAAATCGGCGCCGAACTCACCGGCAACCCCGTGGTACGCAAGTTGAGCTTCACCGGATCGACCGGTGTCGGCAAGCGGCTCATGGCCCAGTGCGCCGATTCGGTTAAAAAGGTGTCGCTCGAGTTGGGCGGCAACGCGCCCTTCATTGTCTTCGACGATGCCGATCTGGACGCCGCCGTCGAGGGGGCCTTGATCTGCAAATACCGCAACACCGGCCAGACCTGCGTCTGCGCCAACCGTTTGCTGGTGCAGTCGGGGATCCACGACGCCTTCAGCGCCAGGCTGGCCTCGGCCGCAGGCGCGCTCGCGGTGGGCGACGGTCTCGCGGGAACGACGGATCAGGGCCCGCTCATCGACGAAGCCGCCCTCCGGAAGGTGGAAAGCCTCGTGGCCGATGCCGTCGGCCGGGGCGCCCGGGTGATGACAGGGGGGCGCCCGCATGCCCTCGGCGGCACCTTTTACGAGCCCACCGTGCTCACCGGGGCCACGGCATCCATGGATCTGGCCTCGGAGGAGATCTTCGGCCCGGTGGCGCCCCTCTTTCGTTTCGACACCGAGGCCGAGGCCCTGGCCATGGCCAACGCCACCGAATACGGCTTGGCCGCTTATTTCTACACCCGGGACATCGGACGGGTCTGGCGGTTGTCCGAGGGGCTGGAATACGGCATCCTGGGGATCAACACCGGGATCATCTCCACACCCGTGGCGCCCTTTGGCGGCATGAAGGCTTCCGGCATCGGCCGGGAGGGATCCAAGTACGGCCTCGACGAATACCTCGAGATCAAATACCTCTGCATGGGCGGCATCAGTGACCCGGTCTGAAATCGAGCCCCGGGCCGCCGGGCGAGCGTTGCGCGCGGTCAGATGTCGCCGACCAGGGCTTCGAGCAGGGCCATGCTGATTGCGGCGCTGCGCCCATCGCGGTCCAGCTCGGGATTCCAGGTGGACACGGACACGGCGGCCAGGTGCCCGGTTGCCGCCAGCGCCTCGAAGACCGCTTGCAGCGTTGCGGCGGCCGGCCCCCCCGCGGCTGGATAGTTCTGGGCCGGGGAATCCGCCAGCGCGACCACGTCGACGTCGAAGTGGACCCAGAGCGGATCGTCGCCCAGGTCGAAATCGATCAGGGTGGTCGGATCCCCCAGGTGTACCACCCCCGACCGCTGCAGCATCTCGCGTTCCTCTGGGTCCAGGTCGCGGCCGTCGGTCAGAATGATCCGCTTTTCGGAGAGCGGCGCCAGACCGACCGCCCCCGGCATGGTGAGATCGCCGCGGCCCGCCAGCATGGCCAGCGGCATGCCGCCCAGGAACCCACTGGGTGACGTCTTTGGGGTGTTGAAGTCGCCATGGGCGTCAAACCAGATCAGTTGGCAGTCGACGCCGGCGCGCTGAAGCCCTGCGGCCACACCGATGGCCGTGCAGCAGTCCCCGGCGATGCTCACCGGCCGCCGGCCGGCGGCGAGGCTGGCGGCCACAAGGTCGGCCAGGGCGCGGTGCACGACCCCCATGCGGACTTGCTGGTCCCCAGCGGGCAAGGTCGGCGTATTCAGCACCCACCCGGGCCGCGCCAAGGCCTCCAGGCCGGGAACGCGGGTGTCCAGAAACAGGGGCGTCAACAGGGTTTGGTTCAGCGGCATGCGTTCCCTTTCCCGCGGGCCTACGCCCTGGGCGGCGCCGGCACGGTGCGCGGCCAGCCGCCAGGACAGCCCGCGGTCAGTTCATGGGTCGGGCGAATTTTATGATCTGCCACCGGCCGTTCTCGCGGACCAGGTGAAAGAAGTTCTCGTCCAGGAAAAGACCGGCATGAAATTTGAGCTGCACGAAAGCGCGATCTTCGGCGATCTCAAATCGGGGATTGATGAGCATCCCCGTACGGTAATAGTTTTCGTTCCAGCATTCCCAGGCCATGCATTTTCCAAACGCCGCGTTGCCGTCGTCGTTCTGCATCCATAGCTCCGGCAGCATGCCCCGGAGCTTCTCCTTGGAGACCGTCAGGTCCTTGGCGACCATATATTGGCAATCCTTGTGCAACGTGGACAGAAAGCGATCGACGGCACGGTTGTTGCGGGCGCGGATATAGGTGACGAACAGTCTTTTGAGCGCGGCTTCGTCCTCACCGCGCGCCCGGTAGGCGGTAATCGGCGTGTGCCACACGAGCGCCACGATCACCACGACGATCGTGCTGAGCGCGATACCGATGAAGGGCTTGGTTTTCATGGTGCGGTGCTTGTTTTAGCGGGCGCCGCCGGATGTGATCCGGCCGCCGGCAGGCGATGGCAGCGGGTATTCAACCTGCGCGCATCGCAGGATCCTGAAATGCGGCCCTAAGACCGCAGGCCATGATATCACGGGCGCTGACCAGCGACCAAGTCATAACATATATTGCGCTCGGCGGCATGGTTTTCCTGTTGGGAGGCCTTTCAAAGCGGGTCGTTCAGTGCTACGGAGAGGCTTTCAAGCGAACCGCCAAAAATGATCCGATCGTGTGCAAAAAGGAGTTGACACCATGGCGTTCAAGGATGTGGCCGAAACCCGCCGGGCGCTGGAGGCGGCCGATTATGTCGCCACGACGGAGATCGCCACCGTCGTCTTCCTGGCGGCGGCGGGCGAAAAGCCCCTTTTGGTGGAGGGGCCGGCCGGCGTGGGCAAAACCGAACTGGCCAAGGCGCTGGCGGCGGGGCTCGGGCGCGCGCTCATCCGCCTGCAGTGCTACGAAGGCCTCGACGAGTCCAAGGCTCTCTACGAATGGGAATACGCCAAGCAGCTGCTCTACACCCAGATCGTGCGCGACAAGGTCGGCGAAGTGGTGGCCGGTGCCGGCTCCCTGCGCGAAGCCGTGGACGCCATTGCCGCCCAGGCCGACGCCTTCTTCTCGGAGCGTTTTCTGCTGCCGCGGCCCCTGTTGCAGGCCATCAGCGCCCCGGCGCCGGTGGTGCTCCTGGTCGACGAGGTGGACAAGGCCGATCCCGAGTTCGAGGCGTTTCTGCTCGAACTGCTGAGTGATTTCCAGGTGACCGTCCCGGAACTCGGCACCCGCCGGGCCGTGCACAAACCCTTCGTGCTGCTCACGTCCAACAGCTTCCGCGACATGAGTGACGCCCTCAAACGCCGCTGCCTGCATCTTTACATCGACTATCCCGGACCGGATACCGAACGCGAAATCGTGCGGCGACGCTCGCCCGGGCTATCCGACCGCCTGGCCGCACAGATGGTCGCGGCCATGGGGCGGATTCGCGCGCTCGATTTGAAGAAAAAGCCCAGCATCTCCGAAACCCTCGACTGGGCCCAGGCGTTGATCAGCCTGCAGATGGAAGAGCTCTCCCGGGAAGCTGTACTGGCCACCCTCAACGTGATTTGCAAATACCGCGAAGACGCCGCGAGCGTGCGCCGGGAGGTCGACCGGGTGGTGAACCTGTCCTGACCGGCCCGGACCCCGTCCGGATGCAAGGGCGTGCATCGGCATGGAAACCACGATTCTCAAATTTGCGGCCGCGGCCCGGGCGGCAGGGCTGCGGATCGCCACCTCCGAGGTGCAGGAATGCCTCGCGCTGCTTCCCCGGGTGGACATCCTGGATGAGACCCAGTTCGCCACCCTGCTGCGCGCCCATTTCGCCAAGAGCCGCCTGGAGCAGGCCCGCTTCGAGCACCTCTACCGGCTTTTTTTCCACGAACTGCGCGAAGATCTCGATGCCGCCGCCATGGCGCTGGGCGACCAGACGGCGAGTTTGCGGCGGGAATTGCTGGCCATCGAACCGCCGATGCCGGCACTGGCCGCGATTGCCGATTTCGTGGCCGGCGAGCCGGCGCCCTACCTGCAGATGCTGCACGCCATCCAGTCCGAAGGGCGGGACGACGGCGCGGGTCCCCGCGGGGCTGGCGCCAATCTGGGCAGCCTGGTTCGGCGCCTGCCGGTGCTGCGGGCCCTGCAGCGGGTCCGGGAGACCCTGGACGGCTATCTGGAAGCCCATCTGCGAACGATTCACTGGGAAACCCGCCGGGAGCTCAGGCGCCACGTGGAGCACCGTCTGGGAACCGCCCGCCGGCTGCTGGCGGACGCCTCCCCCCCGGGGCTCTCCCCCCCGGAACGCAAGGGTCCGGCCGAAGATCTCTACGGCGCGCTGGGCCGAACACCCTTGGCCAACCTCTCGCCCGGGGAAATCATCCGTTTGCGCGATGTGATCGCGCGGCTGGTGCGCAAACTGCGCGACGTGGTCAGCCGCCGCCAGGCGGCCCGCTCCCGGGGCGTGCCCGATATCAGGCGGACCCTGCGGAGCGCCACGCGCACCCAGGGCATCCCGCTGGCGCTCAAGTTCCGGCACAAGCCGCTGCGCAAGGGGCGCATCGTGGTGCTCTGCGACGTCTCCGGATCGGTGTGGGCCTCGGCGCGCTTCATGCTCACCATGCTCTATATGCTCCAGGACTGCTTCGACCGGGTGCGCAGCTTTGTCTTCGTGGACGCCCCGGTGGATGTCACCCCTCTTTTCGACGCCGACGACATCGATCGGGCGCTGAACGAAATCCTCCGCTCGAACGCGATCGCCTACGATGCGCCCACCGACTACGGCCGGACGCTACGCCTGTTCAAAAGCCGCTACATGGATACGATCGACAAGAAGACCACGGTGATCGTGATTGGCGACGGGCGCACCAACTACGGCAACCCCGAGGAGGATATCCTCGCGGAAATCCGGGAGCGCGCCCGGCGTCTGCTCTGGCTCAACCCCGAAGCCGAGTCTTTCTGGAACTCGGGCGACAGTGAAATGCGCTCCTACGCGGCCTTCTGCAACGAGGTCCGCACCTGCCGGAATCTCAACCAACTGGCCGCATTTATCCGCGAACTCGTGCTTTAAGGTGCCGGCCGATGCGGCTGTTGGGCGGGGTGTGGCCACATGAGGCCAGGCGCGGGTCGGCGCTTTCAGGGCGGGGCCGAAGCGCCTGTCGGTCTTGAGTCCAACGGGTTACGGGGCGCAACCACATCAGGAGACTTGGTCCGGGCGATCGAGCGCGCTGCGCACCGACTGCCCGAGCTTCTCGAAGGTGTAGGGTTTCTGCAAATAACAGCCGGCGCCCAACGCCTGGGCCTTGCGAACCCGGTCGGTTTGGGAGAAGCCGGTGGTGATGATCGCCTTCTGCCCGGGCCGGCGGTCGACTATCCGGCGGTAAGTCTCCAGACCGTCGATACCCGGGTCCATGATCATGTCGAGCAGGACGAGGTCGCAGGGCGAGGCCTCCAGGTAGGCCAACGCATCCTCGCCGCTGGCCGCCACCGCCACGCGGTAGCCCAGGGTTTCAAGCATCCGGCGGGCGACAGCCCGCTGCTCGGCAACGTCGTCGACCACCAGAACGGTTTCGCCGCGCCCCCGGAATCGATCGAGATCAACGGGTTGGTCTTCGGCGGCCGCTACGGGCGCGCGCGTGGCCGGAAAGAAAAGCCGCATGATCGTCCCCTGGCCGACCGCGCTCTGAATCCGGATGAACCCGGCGTGATCCTGCACCGTTCCCCAGACCACGGCCATGCCCAGCCCGGTGCCGCTGCGCCCCATCTTTTTCTGCGTATAGAAGGGTTCGAAAATCTTGTCGCGGTCTTCCTCGGAAATGCCGATCCCGGTATCGCCGACGGTCAGGACGCAGTAGTCGCCCGCAGGCATTTCTTCGTAGCCCCGGGCTTGCGGCGCGATATGCCGGTTGGCCGTGGCGATCGTGATGCGCCCGCCCGAGGGCATGGCTTCGGCCGCATTCGAGACGAGATTCATCAGCGTCTTGGACAGGTGCACCGGTGAACCGCTCAGGTTCAGGAGTTCGGCATCCTGTTGGAGGTCCATCGCGACGCCGGGGTGGAAGGAAATCATGCGGCCGTATTCGGGGCTGGCGATGTACCGGTCGATCACCGCATTGAGATTGACGACCTCGCGCGCGGAGACGCCGCGCCGGGCCAGGGTCAGAAGATCCTCGACGATGGCCGCCGCCTTCTTCCCGGATTCCTGGATGGCCTGCAAAGGCTCGACCAGCGGACTGTCCTCGGGCAGCTGCATCAGGAGGAGATCTGGATAACCGACCACGCCCGAGAGGATGTTGTTCAGGTCATGCGCCACCCCGCCGGCCAGGGCGGCCACGGCCTCCATTTTTTCCGCCCGCTGCAGGCGGGCCTCGAGCTGCAGCCGATTGGCTTCCGCCTTCTTGAGCGCGGTGACGTCCTTCACCATGGCCAGCATGGACGGCTGGCCGCCGTATTCGATGCGGCTGGAGTGGACTTCCACGTCGATCGTCTCCCCGGCGGCGGTGATGTCACGCATGCGCACAACCCCGGCCGGGTCGGAAGATGCGCTTTCCCGGCGGGCCGCAAGCAGCCGGCGATCGTCCGGGTGGATGAAGTCCATGACGTCGCGGCCGAGGACCTCCGCCTTGTCGCCGTAGCCGTGGAGGGCGAGCCAGGCCGGGTTGACTTCCACCAGTCGCCCATCGCGGGCGAGACTCATGGGCTGCCGCGAATCCTCGAAAAGTGTGCGGTACTTGTTTTCGGAAGCGGCCAGCTTGTCGAAAAGCGATGTGCGCTCTTCGATGGTTCGTTCGTAGTCGGCAATCAGCTCCCGGACGCTCCAGCGAACGATCGGGGCCAGGATACCGCGGAAGAGGCGCGGGATCAGTCGGCGTTTTTTCCAGGTGATTTCCAAACAACAGTGGGGCGCGCCGTCCAGCACGCAGGCCGTCTCCCGGCCGACCACACCGGCCACCCCGGTCAGCGATGCGATCCCGCTGTAAATGCCGAGGTTCCAGCTGCAGACGTCCGGTGTAATCCTGAAACCGGAACGGTAGTTGAGTTCGAACGTCAGCGAGGTCTCGGTGGCACCGGCCAGGTGCACGTCCTTGGTGCGGTTGAAACGGGCGTTGATGCGGGCCGCCCGCTGGGCGAGCCGTCGGGGACCGGCCAGCCGGGCAGCGAACAGGGTCGTGCGCGAGAGGCTTTCCCGGACCATGGCATAGCCGGCCGTGTACAGCGGGTCGGGGCCCGCCACCAGCTTTTTGACGTTTCTCAGCAGGGCCAGGGAAAAGTCGTTGGACACCCAGTAGGCCGGATCGGTCAGCTGGGCCAGGCCCATGGGAACAATCTGATCGGGGGCGAATTTATCCCTCACGAAATAGGCGCCGTCCACCAGCCCTTCCGTGAGCCGCCGGACGCCGTCTTCGCCGTAGTGGCTGCGGATATACGCCAAAAGGCCCTTGAAGTTCTCGCAACAGATGTCCTTGGGCATGGGGGCGGGTTGCATAGTGGGCGACGGTGCTCCTGGGCGATGTGGCGTTTTAGCGCAATGAAAACAAATCCATCTTCATACCAACATACCATGGGCCGAGTATTCAATATTTCAACATCTAACGTCCAGATAAATCCCATGATCGCGGTCAGATGCCGCTGGTCATCACCGATGAACAACTGGAGAAGGGGCGTGCATCCTGGAAGCAGGACGGGCGCCATTGCCGGCTGATTGAGCGGCGCTTGCCTCGGCAGGGCGATCGGGCGCATCGATGGATAGTTCGTGAGCGCCCCTCCGCCATTTGATCCCCGGGGGGCATCCTTTTTCGTGCCGCCGGGAAAGCGTTTCGGGTCCTGCCTTTTAGGACGCGCCTCGGGCATACTGCTGCTCGTAGGTGCTGAGCTCCTTGGCCAGCGCACGCCATTGATACCACTGTTCGGGAAAGTGCTGGATATAGCCTTCCAGAATCTGCCATGAGCGCTCGGCCAGGCGGGTCGGCTCACCACCGCTCGTGACCGGTTCAATCTGCAGGGCGAAACCTTGCCGAGTGCGCCGGACCAATCCCAGGCAGGCCGGGGGCCGGCTGCGGCGGTGGAGCACGTCGAGCGTCCGGTCCGCGCGCACCTGGCGCCCCAGGACCGAGACATGGCGGTCGCGGTGCGGCCGCCAGTGGGTGAATTCGTCGCAGAGCGTTACCAGAATGCGTCCCCGCTTGACGGCTTGCAATGCCTTCTGGGCCGCGTTGGGCTGATCGGCGTCGATGGCCAGCACGTCAAACTGCCGGCATCTGAAGGTACATTCCCGCCGCAGGCGATCGGTTTTGAACCGCATGATCATGGCCGGCGCATAGCCCTTGAGGGCCAGAAAGAGCGGCAGGTACTCCACCGCCCCGAAATGGCCGCTCACCAGGAGGAGCCCCTGCTGCTGCCGGTAAGCCCGGCGCAGCCAGTCTTCGTTGCGGATCGTGATCTGCGCCGAGAGGTAACGCTCCAGACGGTCGGTGGGGTGATAGGCGTTGACCAGCTTTTCAAAGTAGTGCTCGAAGATGCCCAGATAGGTCTTCCAGAGGAGATCGTCACTCGGGGGCGAGGCCTTTGTCAGGTCGGAAAGGTTGGCGAGGACGCCGGCAGCGACCTGTTGACGGTGATCCGCGCGCACCGCCAGGTAGGACAGCCCGACGACATAGCAGTAAAGCCGGAAGAGCGGCAGGGGCACCATGCGGGCCAGGGCGACATTGAACGGCGACTGAAAAAACTGGCTGATACTGAACCGAAAGCTAAACGGAACAGCCAGCATTCAGGGCTCCGGGGCGAAAACCACGCAAGGGCAAATCCACAGCAGGGTATCCAGCAGTTCGGATTCCGGACTTCAGGCAGCACCATCAGGGGGGCTTGCCGACCATTCCTACTGTTATACACCATCCGGGTGAAAATGTCGATAAAATCAAACAATAATAATGAGATAATGACCATTGTCTGCGGCCGGCACGGGGATGTCAGGGGAGGTGGTGGATTCCGACGCGGCGATCGACGGGCCGGGCGGTCACCGGTTCCGGCGATCGCCCGGCGGGATGGCGCGCGACAGGGCTTCAAGCGGCCATGTCTTCCATGTCCGCACGGTATTGGCCGTAGCGGGCAGCGCCGTTGCACTGGCTGCGGTGGTGAAAGGTCTTCTGGGCCTGCGCCACGCGCCCGGGGTCGCCGCCCCAGGCCTTGAGGGTGTCCTCCTGCAGCGCCCGTCCGTAGGAAAAGGAAAGCTCCCAGGGATGCGGGCCCAGGGCATTCATCGCGTTGAGGTGGGCGGTGGCCGCCAGGGAACTCTGCCCGCCCGACAGAAACACGATCCCGGGCACGGCGGCGGGCACCACCTGGCGGAAGAGATGGACCGTCCGGGCGGCCACGGTTTCGACAGCGGCCTGTTCAAGGCAGTCCAGACCGGAGATCACCATGTTGGGCTTGAGCAGCATGCCTTCCAGCTCGACCCGCTGGTGGAAGAGGGCGTCGAAGACGGCTTGGAGCGTCCGCGCCGTTACGGTTTCGCAGCGCGCGATGTCGTGGTCGCCGTCCATGAGCACTTCCGGCTCGACGATGGGCACCAGCCCGGTCTCTTGGCACAGGGCCGCGTAGCGGGCCAGCGCGTGGGCATTGGCCTGAATATTGGCGCTGCTGGGCAGGGCATGGGCAATCGTGATCACCGCCCGCCATTTGGCGAAGCGTGCGCCCAGCTGCCGATATTCGTCCAGCCGCTCCCGCAGCCCGTCCAGTCCCTCGGTGATCTTCTCGCCGGGAAAACCGGCCATCGGTTTGGCGCCCTGGTCCACTTTGATGCCGGGAATGATGCCCCGGCCGGCCAGCAGCTGGGGAAAGGGCGTGCCGTCCGCCGCCGTCTGGCGCAGGGTCTCGTCGAAGAGGATGACACCGCTGATGAAGGCATCGACGCCGTCGGCCGTGAAAAGCAGTTCGCGGTAGGCCTGCCGCGTGGCGGCTGTCGATTCGACCTGAATCGCATCGAAGCGCTTCTTGATGGTCGGCGTGCTCTCGTCGGCGGCCAGGATGCCCTTGCCCTCGGCGACCAGGCTTCGGGCCGTCGTTATTAGATCCGAATGTTTCATGGGCGTCTCCTTGCTGATTGCGGTCGCGTTCACTTTGGGGACACACTAAGAAGCGCTTCCTGAGGTGTCAATTTGGGCGCCCGGGACGACCGCCGTGACCCAGGGCCACAAGCGCGGGGGGTGGCCTGCGCGCAGGGGGGCGGGGATTCACGGCAAGCCGGATGTGATCTGGGCGAGAATGTCCAGGCCGTTCCACTCGCCCCAGCGCGCGGTGATCCGGCCCTGGCGGAAGTGGAGGATTTCAATGCCTTGGAACCGTATTTTCCGGCCGGTGGGCGGATGGCCCCGAAAGTCGCCGCGGTGGGTGCCGGTGCCGTGCCAGCAAACGGCGGCCTTCCGGGCCTCGGGGTCAATCGTCAGATCGTCGATGACGGCGTAGAAATCCGGGAAGGCCGCATATAGTTCGGCGATGCCCTGCTTGAAGCCCTCCCGATCCGAAGCGCGACCAGAGGGGGCGTGGTCCACGAAATCGCTCGCGTGCAGGTCATCGACGATGCCTGGGTTGCCCTTCTGCCAGCCTTCGGCCATCCAGCGCGCCACCCGGTGCGCCAGCGATTGGCGTCGGGATGTGTTCATCGGCCCCGTTACCACCCGTTGATCCGCGGCCAGGCGGCGACGACGGCATCCCCGCCGTCCACGACCTGGTAGCAATCGTGCATGGCGCCCGTGGCGCAGGCGTGGTTGGGGAAAATCCTCACCCGGTCGCCCACCTCGAGCGACGGCCCGTGTGCAAGCCGTCCGTCGCGGTCGGCCGCAATGCCGTGCTCCTGGCTGGCGCCGGTCACGATCAGATTCCCCAGCGGCCGCCCGGCGATGTCGCCGACCAGCCCGTAGCCCTGGTCGATCGCCTGGGCGGCGGTGCCGCGGTCGCGCGAGAGCGCCGTCCAGCCTGCATCGGTGATGATCCAGCCCTTTCTCTCCTGGTGGCCGATCACCGAGGCGAGCACCGAGAGCGCGATGTCTTCTATCCCGCAGACCCCCAACCCCGCCATGACCAGATCGTAGAACATGAACACCCCGGCGCGGACCTCGGTCACGCCGGAAAGGTCCCGGGCCAAGTTGGCCGTCGGGGTCGAGCCCACGCTCACCACGGGGCAGGGCAGCCCGAGGCGTTGCAGCCGCGCGGCGCTCTCAACGGCCGCCTGCCGCTCGGCGTCCGCCAGGCGGCGGATGGCGTCCGTCGAATCGCAGTTGTAGGATTCGCCGGCATGGGTCAGGACCCCGGCGAGCGTGGTGTGCTTCTGGGTGTGCAGGCAACGGCCGATCTCGATGAGCAGGGG
>JASJBQ010000283.1 GCA_030066455.1 Desulfobacterales bacterium | reverse complement strand
GCGAACAAGCTTCAGCGATCTGACAACATCGTTCTGGGTGCGACGCTGGCAACCATCGGACTGACGGTCCCCGGCGTGTTGGTGGCGTCCTTCTTCACCGGGCGCAAGGTGGAATTAGGCCTGGACAACGTGGGAATTTTCCTCTTGACCGTGACCTTATTGATCTCGATGATCAACGCCAGCGCGGGTCGAACCAATATCCTGCAAGGCGTCATCCACCTGACGCTATTCGCCGCATTTCTGGTAGTTATTTTCGTTTAAGCGAGCGGGGATTGGCCCGGGCAGAGTGTGTTGTGAGTCGCATGCTCTCACGTTCATGCTTCAGTAAAGCGACAGGTCCGACTACCGACCGGGAGATTCACGATATCGACTGTACTACCGAAATCATCGAAAGACGGCGTCACAGAATAAGAGTCAAAAATACGGATCAAGGTCGCGAAATCAAGCGCCACATCCAAGCTTTGACCATATTACACAAGGCTTATCGGGACGATTCAATCGTGTTGAAATTCTAAATCTTCGAACAGATTTTCACTGTTGGGCAGGTTGATGTTGTGGAAATCTAATAATGGTGATTTCTTCGACTAGTCAGCAAACCATTCAACCTTATTCTAGCTGCTATTAAAATGTACCGAGAGCAGTCTGCTGAAAGTCCATAGACCTGCAACCTATCTGTAAACGCTCCCAACCTTTGTTAGCTGCCATGTTCCCGCACCAACCTGACCGGCGAATTATTGAGTTGGCCGATCCTAATCCTGGATTGATTTGATTTCTTGGATAGCCAGGAGGATGTTGGCCGATCGATGTGATTTGGGCCGATTGAGTGACTGGTAGGAGGTCTCAAATTTCTTCCGTTCCTTTTTTTTGTGAAACCTGTGATCAATCGTGACCTCAAAAAATTCCGCACCGGCCTCAGCAGAAGGGTCGATCCATCGCCACCGCATTAAATCGAGATTGATTCTCAAAAAAGCGTATTGTAAAAAACGGGTCAGTTCCGTAGCGATGGCATGGGCAGCTTGCTTTGACGTCACATAAGCCGCTGCAGTGGTTCGTCATACACGTCTAACAATCAGCTGGTTTCCAAGAACCTTCTTTGTCCCCCTCATGTGTGAGCCAAATCCATTGCAATCGTAGTGTGGCGCCAACAGCGCCATGCACTTGCCACAATCGCTGATTTCGGCAACTAAATTTCCGGTAAGGAGGCTTGTATGCAAATCTTTTCCAATCGCATCCCTATTTCCCGCAGACGCGTCTTGGCCGTCTGGATCGCGGCTGCAGCCTTGGCGGCCTTCTGGCTGGTTGGCTGCGTCGGCCCTCCGGCGCTGCACGATTCGGTGATCGGGTACGACGAGGTCACCAACCAGCTCGAACGTGAAATCATGCTGCTCAACATTGCCCGGGCCCATGACATGAGCTCCCTGCATTTCACGGTCGCGGGCAGTATCGCGGCCACTTTCGATTTCACCACCACGGTCGGGTTCAGCCGCCGGTGGGTGTTGAACAACGGCGACTCGGATGAATACAATCTCAACCTGGGGGGCAGTGCCTCCGAGAATCCCACCTTCACGATCGTTCCGATCAGCGGCAAGGAATTTACCCAACGCCTGGTCAATCCCATGCCCGAGGGGGCCTATGCCACGCTGGTCTTCCAGGGGCGAAAGATCCCCATCGTCACCCGCCTGATGAGCTCCGGGCTGAATATCCAAAACCGCAGCGGTCAATTTCTGCGCTTCATTGCCAATAGTCCCCGGAGGCCCGAGCAATACCAGGAATTCCGTCGCTTTACCCTGCATCTGGCCGGGCTCTGGTACAACCAGAACCTGTTCGTGCGCAATCTGCTCTTCGATGAGGTCGTGATCGACGGCTTGAAGGTGCAGCCCAAAGCCGAGGACCTCTGGAAAGGCGAGGGATTGTATTGGCGCCTCAATGCCGACGGCACCTGGCGCGTAACGCGCCGCAAGAAAGGGCGCACGCTGGTCAGCAATTATGATCCCAGGAGCCTGACCGATGAAGAACAATATGCATTGAACGAAATTGCGCGCAAAAATGCCGGAAATTACGTGATGGTCGATATCCGCCAAGGGCATCCCGGGGGGGATATGCCCTATTTTGGGGCCCTCAAACTGCGCAGCTTTCTGGATATCATTACGTTTGTCGGGCGCGGGATCGACCGCGTGCCGGAATTTGACGTTCCCCCGGACCCGCGCACCCCCGAGCCCGTCGGAGACAATCCGCGCCAGACCCTGGTTGTCAATGTTTCGGGGCGGACTCCGCCCGGAGGCCAGTCAAAAGCCCGTTACAGGGGACAATATTACACCCTGGCTGACAGCGCATGGGACCGGGAAGCTTTTAATGTACTCCTTATTCTCTTTCAAGTAACCGTTTCGGATGTCTCCCAGGTGGGAATTCCAATCACCATCGCGAAATAGACCCGAACCTACAGCGGTTGACATGGGAATTTAGGTGTTGAAGATTTGGTACTTATATCGTCTAAAAACTTTTTTACCAGACCATGGTGGCGGATGCCATTCGAAGCAGCGTCAATAGTGGCGTTATCTGGCGCCCTGCATATGTGTGCGGTCGGATCCCGACGGGACGCAAACCATCAAACCGTTGTTGAATCGTTGGAGGTAAAGTCATGACATTCAGGCGATTGATCCTCGGTTTTATGACCATATGGACAATGCTTTCCCTGGTTGTGACCAATGCGCCCGCACAGGCGCGCGCTTCGGAAAACGCACCCGGAACAGATGCCGATCGGGGCGTCTCACCCCTGGCAGAAACGCTTGAAAGCCCGCTCCGGCCGGCAGACACTTCCAGCCCACGTGCCACGCTGCGCAGCTTCATCGAGGACGTTGCGGTAGGGATTAGTGAGCGGCAACAAGGCATGGCTATATCAACCCCTCGCGGCCTGCAGGCCTTTAACCGTGCCGCATCGATGCTGGATTTCAGCACGACGCCGGACAGCGAGTCATGGTCGGTTATCGCGAAACGCGTGACCTTGCTGTATGAAATCCTGTCACGCATCACCTTGCCGCCCGACAACGCGATTCCCGGGAAGGACGATGTCGCCCAGGGAGGATTGACCCGATGGACCATTCCCGGTTCAAAGATACATATCCAGCGGATCGCCGAGGGCCCCCGCGCCGGGGAGTTTCTATTTTCAGCTTGGTCGGTGCAGCGGCTGCCCCGTTTCTATTGGAAGGTCGAGCATTTGCCCTATCAACCGGGAGCCATACCCGGCGTTTATGAAACGTTGTTGCGCAACCCGGACACCATTCTCAATCGCGAGTCCGCCATCCGCAACCGACTGCGACCCGTCGATACCACTAGCCCCCGATCCACGCTTCAGGGTTTTCTGAACAGTGTCAACCGCGCCTATGTGTTGGCAACGGAGACCAATGCCGCGCTCAGGGACGACACGCCGACGATTACGTTGGACGAGGCGCGTAAAAACAGAATCGAGGCCCGGAATTACATGCGGCGCGCCCAGGCAACCCTTGATCTGAGCCAAGTGCCCCCGGCCATTCGCGATGAGGTCGCTGCCGAAAACGTCCTGATGTTAAAAGAGATATTCGACCGGATGGCCCTTCCGCCGATCGAAACCGTTTACGACCTGGGAATGGTTCGCCAAGAGCGGGTGCGTCTTGGCGGCGCAGGGCCGGTGCGCTGGCGCTACCCGAATACCAGTATCGAGATTGTCGAGATTTTGGAGGGCCCACGGCAGGGACAGTTTCTGTTCAGTGCGGCGAGCATCCGCCGTTTGAAAACCTACTACGGGCAGGTCGAAAACCTGCCCTATCGCCCGGATTATCTCCGCAACCAGGGGGATTACATTTCACCGGAGAAATCCGAGGGATTCCATGCATTTTATATTTCCTCGCCCGGCTACCTGATTCCGCAATTGTCACCTCTCGGTCGCCTGGTCGAAAGTCTTCCCGGCGGTTTCTACAACATCTATATAGACCAGACGGTCTGGCAGTGGATCGCTTTGATCCTTACGATCCTGATCGTTGCTGCCACGGCTCTGGTAACCTATCTTGTCATCAAACGCCTGGCGGAAAAGCTAGGCCCGCCCCTGGATGAGTGGCTCAAGCTCCTGACCCCGCTCGTCATCGCCGGATTCTTATTCGTCGTTCTCAATTTTATCGCTAACGATCTCAACATCACCGGTGGTGTCCTGCTGGTCGTGTCCACTGCCGGCAGTGCGCTTATCACCGCGCTGATGGCCTGGGCCGTCTACGACCTTTGCCGGGCGGTGGCGCAAACGATCATTGCCCTGCCGCAGGTCGACCCGGAGAGCGTTCGCGCAAGCCTGCTCAACCTGAGCTCCCGCATCGTTGGCGCCCTGCTCTTCGCATGGGTATTCGTGGAGGGGTTGAGGGCGTTGGGCGTGAACGTGTTGCCCCTGGTGGCCAGCCTGGGGGTGGGCGGTCTGGCCGTGGCCCTGGCCGCCCGGCCGACCATGGAGAATATCATCAGCAGCTTCATGATTTATCTGGACAAGCCTTTCCGCGTGGGCCAGCGCGTCAACGTATTGGGGCAGGACGGCACCGTGGAGGCCATCGGGCTGCGCTCCACCCGCATCCGGCTCCTGACCGGGCCGCAGACCGCGATTCCCAACGAGAAAATGGTCACCGCCGAGGTCCAGAACATCGGCCGCCGGCCTTACATCCGCCGCCTGTTCAACGTCACCATCACCTACGATACACCACCCGAGAAGATCGTTCGCGCGGTTGCGATCCTTAGAGAGATCCTGGCCGTGCCCGAAGAAGACAAGCCGGCGGCTCCTGATAATGAATTGGCTTCCTTGGTGTCTCCCGCCCTCGCGTCCATCATCGAGGACGTCGAAAAAGGGCATCATCCCAACGAGGCCATCAACCAGGAGGACTTTCCGCCGCGGGTCTATTTCAACGAATTGAATGCGGACTCCCTGAACATCATCGTCATCTACTGGTACCACCCGCCCGAGTATTGGCCCTATTTGGAGCACGCCAACTGGATCAACATCCAGATCATGGAGCGCTTCAAGGCCGAGGGGATCGACTTCGCCTTTCCCACCCAGACCCTGCACCTGGCCGGCGACGACAAGCGCCCCCTCACCGTGGGGCAGCGCTGGGAGTCCGAAGAAGAGACCTTCTCGCCCAGTGCGGTTCTGGCCCAGGCCGCGGCCCTTGGCGCGCAGGTTGCGCAGATCCCCCCCATGCCTGCTAGCGATACGGTGCGGCCGGAGCCGAAGATGGATGGCGATTCAAAGTCTAAGGTCGTCGAAGGCGAACTGACTGACGCACCGCTTGAAGACAATGCCATGGGCGGCGATGATCGCGATGAGGACACCAACCGCTGATCTGGTGCGTCGGGGAAAGGCGCGTTTGGCGATCAAACATCTCTAACCTGGAACTTGAGCTTAGCGGTATTGATTTAAACTCTCCGCCTATTGTGGAGAGCAAGGACGGTTTTACCAGTCCGGGGTATATTAGTATGGCTATGTTTGTTCATTTTCTTTCCCGAGAAAGAAAAGATAGACTTGTAAAAAGTCATGTTTCAGGCGGTCTCGGAAAAAGCTCGAGATACGGCTTGCGAAGCCCGAGGAGTGAAGCGTACTGATGATACGCTGCAATGAGGAGGGCTGAAGCGTAGCGCCGATATCGGGCTTTTTACAAGACCGTCAAAAAAACGAACAAAAAGAAACCGCTGTGTCCCGCGTATCCTGCGCGTCGCCAAACAGGACGTTTAAGAGGCACCTCACGCCGCCAGACGGTGTTGTCCCGCGTTGCGGGACTTCTCGCCTGTTGATAAACATCTCGGTGAGGCGCAAGTTCGTTCGGGTGCTCGAGCTGTTGTCAGGTTTCGGGTGTCAGGTGTCAGGAAACAAGGTGGGTAGTTTGTCAGTAGCGCTGACACCTGAAACCCGACACCTGAACCATAGCACTTGAAGTTGTGCCTTGTCTGACAACATGATGCTTGCTTAATCGCCCAGTTTATCGGTCGGCGCGCGCGGAAACTCGCTTCGATCAGACAAGTCCGCGCGCTGATTCCGCCTGCCATGTCGATGCCTACAAAGGGGAAAAACCTGAATCCCCAACAGATTGACGCGCCCCCCTGCGGGGGGAGCCTTACTGGAGTAATTTAATATGACCCCCGAACTGGTCATCATTTTATTTTCACTGCTGGTGTTTATAAGCATCCTTTTGTACAACCCGGCACGCACTTACGGTATCCCGG
>JASJBQ010000282.1 GCA_030066455.1 Desulfobacterales bacterium | reverse complement strand
CCCGGGTGGCTGAATTTGACGAGCGCGCCGACGGATTCAGGCCGGGCCAGCCGCCCCAGCGCCCACAACGCGGCCGGACGCGAGGTCGCATCATCCTGATCACAGATGGCGAGAAGATGGGCGTTGGCGCTTTTGAGACGTTGCCAGCCGGCCAGGTAGACGGCCAGCAGCCTGACCTGTGGGTCCGCCGCGGACAGCAAACCGACAACGCGGCCCTCGATCGCCTCCCGCTGGCCGTTTGATTCGATCAGGAGTTGGTTCAGAACCTCGAACAACTCCCGGTTCAAGCGCCGGTCGGTCGACGTTTGGAGGATAGCGGCGCATAGACGAATCGTTTCGGACCGGTTCTGCAGCAAGCGCCCCTTGGCCCTGAATCGCTGCCATAAATCGCCTCGGGCCAAGGTTTCGATAACAGGAAGCGAATGCACGGGCGTTGCCCCCTCAGCCGGAGATGGGCTCGACCGGCCCCGATTCGGTTGCAAAGAAGCAAACAACATGCTGACGCCACCTTTGGCCTCGGCGTCCGTATCGTAGCAGATCCCGTGTCCGTAGGTGATGGTGAAATGCGCATTCTGCCTTCCGGGCAGGTGATAGCGGTCGTTACCGTTCCAATCCACGGCAATGCCATGGCTCCAATCCCGGGGATCCACCGGCGGCACCACCCCGCCAACACTGACGCCCTTGCCCAAAGGATTGGCAAAATACTGATCGCGCCCCTGAAAATCGGCAAGGATGCCAAGAGCCTTGGGCTTGAGGGCGGCGCCGTAGGACGTGTCCGCCATCCGGCGCCACAGATGCGCGTTTGTATCCTCGGCGGCTCCTGTGGTTGTTTCGCCGCCATTTTCCTTTTGCAACTGCTGCTGAACATACCGATCACTCGGACCATAGATATCGTTGCCGGCCGCATCCGTCAGAATGCCCACCGACCGGTCGGACCCGAACCCGCCGCAGTAGGCACCGGCCATATAGAGATCGTCTCCCGCGACATCGACGAGCGCTCCATTGGAGAGATGCAGGCCGAAGCCCATCCCGTAGCCGCCTTCGGGCATGTAGGTATCGTTTCCGCCCTGATCGACGAGGGCGCCGAGCGACATGAAATAGCTGCTGCCCATGCAGTTTCCGCCGGCAGCGTGGTAGAAGTCATCGCCCCCCCCGTCGCTGAGGAAACCGATGCCGCCGTAGATGGAGAGACGCTCGGCCCATATGTGGGACCGGATCGAGAGCCCGGCGCCCTGGCAGTGGTTCATGGAGTCCGGGACCAGGCGGCTGCGGCGCTTGCCGCCGCCCGCGAGATATTTGTCATTGCCGGCGCCGTCGATCAAGAGCCCAAGCCCCAGGGTGGCGCCGGCCCCCTGCCCCATGCCTTTGATGAGATAGCGGTCGTTGCCTTCCATATCGGCCAGCGCGCCAAGGCCGAAAAGCCCGAAGCCCTGCCCCATGAGGCCCATCCGGTAAATATCGTTGCCTTTGAGATCCATCAGCAGGCCGACGCCGAAGAGGCCGCACCCCTGCCCCATGTCGCCCGCCTGGTATTCATCGTCGCCGTCCAGATCCAGCATCAACCCGATGGATAAATAACCGGTGCCCTGCCGGAACTTGTGACCGCTGCCACCGTAGCTATCGTTGCCGCCGAGATCGATATGGACCGTGACATGGCCCGATGGGGTCGCCAGCTCCGGAGGGGACGGTGCATAGCGGTCATCACCCCCAAGATCGACCAGCAAAGCGGCCTCGCCGCTGAAGCGATCGTTGCCCGCTCCCAGAACAACCAACGGTCCGATGGGGGTCTGAAGGTTTAGAATTTCACCTTGCGGCAGGGTGTCATCCGCCGGAGCGCCCCGGATTGCCCCTCGTTTCTCCAACCGCTCCCATTCACGAGCGAATCGATCGACGGCATGGCCCACCCGCAGGGCGGCCGCGAACAGCCTGGAAAAGTCGATGCGCTGGGCAATACGCACCCGTTCCACCTGACGATGGGTATCGGCCGTGAGAAATTTGAAAAAATCACCATCGGGAAAGAAAAACCGCTCCGGCGTTTCCTTGAGCAACCGTCGTTCATCCGGGCTCAAGGCGACGAGAGCTTCCTCGACTTCAGCCGAAGCCACGATCAGGGCCTCCACCAAGGCCCCTAACATGGCGTCAAATTGAGGGCGCAGTCCGGCGGCGGCAATGCGGGCCTCGACGTCGGGGGCGAGGTTGGCGCCAACCCGCAGTGACGCGCTTTCAAGACAGCGGAGCAAATCGCCGGCGGCACCGGATTTCGCGGGGGGGGTGTTTGAAACGGCTTCGGATTCGTGATCCAGCGTACCCATCATGCCCGCAAGCAAGGGGCCGAAACCCTGCCGGGCCATCTGCTGGAACCCGCGGGAACGCGCTTCCGCCCATGCAGGCATTGCAAGGGGTGTTTCCTGGATAAGATCGACAATCGGAAGGTTGCCGATGAGATTATAGCCGGCCTGGCTGAAATGCGGCGGTTGCGCCCCGGCAGGATCGTACCCCACCAGCGCCATGGCACGCGCCAACGGATTGACGGTTTCCGGGCCCACGGGCTGAACGACTTGTTTCCGGTAGCCGGTCAGCAGCCCATCGCGGGTCACGGACTGTTCCCCCGCTCGATGCGGCGCCTGTGCGGCCGGTTCGGTGCGGTTCTCACACCCCAGGCCCATCGCCGCCATGAGCAGGATGCCGGCCAAAAGCATTGCTCGCAGCGATCGGCAGGGCCCGTCCGCGGATCGTGCACCACGCAACGCCGGGCTGATATCGTTCAACGTTCTAAAATCCAAATTTTGGCGTCTTTCCAGGTCGTTTTTCCCATCAAGGCGACGATTCGAGTTGTTCGATCAGCGCGTCGATCGGGAGCGTGGCCTTATGGGGTTCGCCGTTGACGACAAAACCGGGGGTGCCGGTGAACCCCAGTCGAATGCCGTCCCGGATGTCGTTGGCCAGGTGCTCGCGGATGGATTTCCGGTTCAGCGCAGCCTCCAGTTCTTCCCTGTCCAGTCCGGTCACGGCGGCGATCGTTTCAGCTTCGACGGGCGCTTCGTCGCGCGCGATCTGAAACAGATAATCGTTGGTTTTCCAGAAGACCCCCTTTTCGGCGGCGTGGATGGCGGCCAGGGCAAAGGGCCCGGCCCGCAGGTGATAGGGTTCCTTGACCAGCGGATTGAACCGGTGGTCCATCGGGAAGTGACGATGGACCAGACGCAGTTTTTGGGGATACCGGGCCACCAGTTGACGCAGATAGTAGTGTATTTTGTTGCACTGGAAGCACTGGTAGTCCGAAAACTCGGTGATGGTCAGCTGCGGTTCCGCGGCCCCGATCCAGGGATGCCCGTCCTCGGTCATGCCCTGCTTGACGGCCTCGGAGGCTTCAAGCGGTTTGATGGTCCAATAACGGGGGTAAAACACCATCAGGGCGGCCACGATCAAAAGAAAACTCGCAAAAACCGGCAGGCTCGTTCGCCATCGCTGTCGCAGCAGCCGAAGGTCGTCCGTCAATCCGCGAAGGATGCCCGTGGTGCGCAGCCGCCGGCCCACCAGCCAGGTGAAGAACAGCAGGGCCAGATTGATGCCGTAGTCCACCACGCACATGATGCAGTAGCTGTGGATGCGATAGGTCGATACCAGAGCCAGATAGACGCTGTAGAGCGCAAACATCAGGGCCAGCACAAATAACAGCGACCACATGCGCTGCGGGCGGAAGCCTTCCAGCCGGGCATGCCACAGGACGATCAGAAAAAAGAGATAGCCCAGCACCCCCAGGACCGACACCGGAAGGCCGAATTGCACCGCGTAGGAGCTTTGGGAAACCGTATCGCAGTTGATGGCCTGGGAAAGGGCACAGAAACTGCTGTAGCCGATATCGGTGTAGACACGGTAATGGGACACCGCCAGGTAGGCGCTGTCGACAGCCCCGGCCACGGCCAGCAGGGCGACGGTCCAGAAATAGACGGGAAACGGCAGGGGTTTGTCTTGCTTGGAAGATCGCATGCTTGTCATCGGGTATAATAAGGTTTTGGATATCTTCCACTTATTTCGGTCAAACCATCATACTACTTTATATCCTGGACATAAAGCGGCGGGGCCTTCGGCAGGGCAAAAACGACTAACGCTTCAGGTTCGCGGGACCTCTTTGGTGGCCCCTGCCTTGCGGGAGCGAATCAGCGCCAGGACGTCTGCGGTGTTCAGCGGTGCGGCGAACGGCCCGCGGCTCATGGCCGTCACCCGCTCCTCGACGATGCTGAGAGGGGCGGTGCCGCACAACGCATCGACGGCATCGGCCGCCGCCGCGACCTCTCGGGCCTGGTGGTGGTTCTGGATGCGCTGCAGCCAGACCAGGGGCTCGCCCGGTCGCAGGCGGTGGGCCCGGGCCAAAGCGTGCGCCGCCTTGCGGTGAGCGCCCGCCGCGGAAAAGGCCGCGCCCCGGTAATAGTGGGTCTGCCAGTTGTCCGGGTCGACCGCGAGGCTCTTTTCGAGCATCGGAATCGCTTCGGCGTTGCGCGCGCGCCGCATGGCGCTGAGGGCTGCCAGGTTCAGCAGTTGGACATTGCCGGGGCGCTTGGCGCGCAAACGGCTCAAAATCGCCTCGGCCTGCTCCAGTCGGCCGCCGGCGGACAGGACAACGGCATGCAGATAGGCGGGTTTGACCTCCTCGGGCCGTGCGGCGGTGGCTGCGGCCAGGTGTCGCGCGGCTTCCGCAAATTCCCCTCTGTCCATCAACAGCAGCCCCAGATTGAGGTGGGTGGCGCCCACCTGGCGGGGTTTCCGATTATCGGAGAATTTCAAGGCCAAACGGTAATGGGCGATGGCCTGATCGTACTTGCGGTGCTTTTGATAGTACCCCCAGGCCAGATTGTGATGGGCCCGGCCCGAGTCGGGCACCTTGGTCAGGACGTCTTCCCACAGGGACCGTTCGCTTTTCCACACCGCGTTGCGCTGGTGGGTCCAGACGGCCGTCAGCACCAGCACGCATCCCACCAGCACCCATGCGGCGGGCGCAAGGCGCCCATGCCCCCCGTGGCGGCGCATCCAGGCCGCCGCCCCCGCAGCGAGGGGCAGGAACAGGAACATGGACGGCAGGTAGTTGCGGTGCTCGAAAACCAGTTCGAGGGGCAGGAAGGTCGATTCCACGCTGTGATTGATCAGAAAGAAAAGAACCGCAAAGGCGAACAGCGGCCGGGATCGGATCTGTAAAAGCCCGGCCAGAGCGAGGGCGCCGATCCCCAGCATCGCCGGCAGGGTCGTCCACGGGTGCCATAGCGAGGTTGACACCGTGATATCGTGCTCGACAGATAAACGCCAGGGTGCCGGAAAAAAAATCTGCCCGAGATAGGCAAGGACGACGCGCGGTTCGGTCAGCAGCCGCTGGCCCAAGGTGAACGGCCGCTCTCGATAGGCTTCCAGGAAGCCGGTGTAGTTGCCCTGGTGCAGAATGAAATAGGCGGTAATGCCGACGACCGCGCCCAGCACGAGGACCATACCCGAGGCCCGCCAGAGCCGGCGGCGATTGCGCTGCGAATCCAGATCCTGAAAAAAACAGACCTCCACCAGCAACAAGGTAAGCGGGAGGATCACCGCGTTTTCCTTGGAACCCACGGCCAGGAGAAAACAAATCACCACACCGAAAAAATGCCCGGCCGCGGCGATACCGCGCTGTTGCCGCCCCCGGATGTAGAGCCACAGGGCGGCGAGGAAGAACATGGCCGCCATCACCGTCATGCGCTGCACGATATAGGTCACCGCCTGGGTCTGGATCGGGTTTAGGCACCACAGAAGCGCAGCCGCCAGGGCCGCGGCGTAGGCGCGGCCGGCACCCCCGGAAAACGCGCTGCGCGGCAGGGACAAGAGCTGCCGGCAGGTCAGAAACAACAGGCCGGCGGTCATCCAGTGGAGCAGGATATTGACCACGTGGTAGCCGAAAACCCGGCTCTGGTTGACATACCAGTTGAGCGCGAATGTAAGACGGGCCACCGGACGGTAAAGCGCCGGACCGTCGTCGGTGAGGCGGAAAGAGGATGTTTTGAGGGCGTCGGGCGTCAACTCGCGAAGGTGGAGCGACGCATCGCGCACGATGTTGTGGTAGTCGTCCAGGTGCCAGGCGGCATCCAGGGTGTTGCCGTAGGCCAGGACAATCGCGAGCAAAAGAAGCAGGAAACCCGTCAGCGCGTGCGCGCTCCGGGGTGTGCTCGGCGGACGATCTCTTCTGGCGGGTCTGCGGGTCATGTTGCCGTTGGGGTGCGGTGCGGTCCTCTTTTTGGGGGCTAAAAAATGCAGCAAGG
>JASJBQ010000281.1 GCA_030066455.1 Desulfobacterales bacterium | reverse complement strand
GAGATCGTAGAGTTCGGCGCCGTCCTCGTACTGGCCGGCTTCCAGGAAGCGGACCAGCATGTTGACCTGGATCCGGGTCGGGCAGGCACGCACGCACTCGCCGCAGTTGATGCAGGAATAATCCGAGACCAGGCTGACGTCGGCGGCATCCTGAATCATCACCGCGTCGGTATCGGCGCGTACGACCAGTTTTTCGTCGTAGATGGCCGTGCCGGTCATGGGGCCGCCCAGAATCAATCGATCCCGGTCACCGGTCTCGATGCCCGCCGCTTGCAAGATGGCGCCCACCGGTGTTCCCAACCGGGCGCTGACGACCTTCACGCGGCACTGCTTGTCGATGAGGGTCACGAGCTTTTCAATCGGTATTTGACCCGTCTCATAGGCCTTGCCGATGGCAGCGACCGATTCGGCGCTGAAAAAAGCAAAGCCCATGTCCTCGCAACGCTTGTCCGCCGGCACCTCGACGCCGAAAGCATGGTAGAGCACCAGTTTGGGGTGGGCCGAGGGATAGTCCGACGGAACGGCTTTAAGTTCATCGGCGCCGGTGTGGCCGAAACCCGCGATCAGGTCGCGCGGCACGGCGATGGCGACTTTCTCCGCCGCCGCTGCGGTCTTGAGCACGTCGATACCTTTGGCGATGGCGTGGATTTCGGCTCGAATGGCGTATTGGTTGGTGGCGACCAGCAGATCGCTATCCAGGCCGCTCACGACAATGGTGTGAATCGGCCGGTCGGGGTGGCCCAGAAGGTGAAGCGGCGGTTTGCCGGGGGCCTCGATAAAATATGACTTCAGGGCTTCCAGGCTCGATTCCAGATCTTCAATCGGGGCGACCATCTGGTCGTCGGCGACCTCGATGTCGACGGCCGTGAAATTTTTACCGAAATCACCCGGGTAGGGGTAAATGGCGCTGATTTTGCCGGTGACGCTGGATATGACATAGGCGTCGCTGGTTTTGAACGGGGCCAGCTTCTGTCCGGTCTGGACGGTGTCGCCTTCCGTCAGGTCCACCTGCGATCGCTTTTCAAACATCTCCTCGATCAGCAGGGTGGCCTTGCCGTTGCCGCCAATGGCCTGGGCCGGCAGGGGGGATTGCGGCAAGAGCGCATACTGAAACACGGATGCTTCCGATTGGCTTTGCAACTGTTTCATCATGGTCTAACCCTCTTCATGGCATACTTCGCTGAGCGGAATTTGCGAACGGGACGGACGGCCGCTACAAAAGGTGACATTCAGCACATTCGAGCGGTCCGGCACCGATACCGGCGTGGCATGTCTTGCACTGATCGTGGGTGGCATCCGTGCGCCCCACCATCTCGGTGTCTTCGTAGTATTCCTCGTCGTGGCATTCATTGCACACTTCGGGATCGGTGGCCTTGCCGGGTTCCTGGGGATGGCACGCGCCACAGGCGAGAAGTTCTTCATCCGCCAGATCCTCGGCGTGGTGGTGGTGGCATTCGAGGCATTCGACGTCATAGCCCCTGTTGTGCTCGATGTGTTCGAAAAGGGCATGACCGGTGGCGCTGCGATATTGAATGCGGTTGGGAATCTGGGGGGATTTGACGGGGAAGGCGGCGAGACAGAGCACGCCGACCAGAAAGAGGATAACGGCCACGCTGAGAATCAGCTTAAAATCTTTCTCCGAAGTCATAGGCGGTCCATTCCTTCGTATGTAAGTTGGCGGTGGGAGGGCGCGGCAAACTGGACAAATTTGACTACCATACTGGCCATATGCCTGCAAGTTCTTTTTTATAAAGTTTTGGAATAACAAAAAAAATACGGAATTTTGAATTTCTCCCGCGCCCACGGCGGGCAGATAAAAACCACTGGTATCAATGGAAAAGATTGTTCCTTCCAGGGAGGGGCGAATCGTCCGGTCGGATGGGGGGTCGACAGTGATGTCGCTGCCGGCAGGTCAGGCCACGGGAGGGCAGGCCCCACACCGCTGGCAGGCGAGATCCGGGGGGCAGGGCGGTGACGGTCGCCCCGCAAGGGCTCGCTGGTATTCCCGCCAGAGGAAGGATTTCTTGACACCCGTGTCGATGAAGTCCCAGGGAAGCAATTCGTCGGCCGCGCGTTCCCTCAGGGTGAAGAAATCGGCGTCGAAGGATGCGTCCCGCAGGGTCTGGGGCCAGCGGCCACCCGTCCGATGGTGGCGAAGCAGGAGGTCGCCGACGCGCCGGTCGCCGCGGGCCAGCAGGGCCTGAATGTAGGCCTCGCGGACACTTTCGTGCTGAAAGCGCACGTTGGCGATGGGCTGAAGGCCTTTGCGCAGCCGATGCAATCGTTTTTTGATGGTTTGCGGCGGGGCCATGCCGGCCCACTGGAAGGGTGTCGACGGCTTGGGGACGAAGGGGGTGGCGTTCACCGTGATCGTACCGATGCGTCTCATCTTGCGGCTGGCATCGAGAAAAACCTGCTTGACCGATCGAACCAGCGCGACGATCGCCTCGATGTCCGCTTGCGTCTCGGTGGGCAGACCCAGCATGAAATACAGTTTCAGATTGGGAATGCCGGCACGGACCAGATTGTCCGCCGCCTGCAGGATGTCCGCCTCCGCAAGCCCCTTGTTGATCGCCCGGCGCAGGCGCGCCGATCCGGCTTCGGGCGCGATGGTGGCGGTTTTGGTGTGGTTGGCCCGCAGGACGTCGAGCAGTTCAGCGCTCAGGGCGTCCGCCCGCAGGGAGCTGAACGAGAGCCGCAGGCTGGTATCGGCAAGCCCGGCGCAGAGTTTCCCGATGCCGGGATAGTCGGAAACGGCGGCCCCCACGAGGCCCACCCGCTGGGTGGTGCGGGCGGCCCGGCGCAGGCATTGCGCCAGAAATTGCGGGTCGCGGTAACGCGGGGGGCGGTAGATAAAGCCGGCGCTGCAAAATCGGCAGCCATGGGGGCATCCGCGGCTGACCTCGATCAGGCAGGTGTCGGGGAAGGTCGTGTCGGCCGTCATGACGACGGTGGCGGTTTCGAGCGTGGGCACATCCGCGGCCCGCGGCATCGGGATCCGGGCGATGCGCGGGTCGGCGGCCGTGAAGGATTGAAGCACGCCGTCGCGGTGATAGACGGGCCGGTAAAGGCGGGGGACGTAAACCCCCGGGAGTTCCGGCGGCGTGGTTTCCAGAAGCCCGCGGTAGTCGCCGCGCGCCTGCCGGCAATGCGCGATAAAGGCCGGCAGGATGGCTTCGGCCTCGCCGATAAGGAAAAGGTCGAAAAAGGCCGCCAAAGGCTCGGGGTTCAGCATGACGGCAACGCCGCCGGCCAGCACAAGGGGGGCCTCGGCCCCGCGTTCGCGGGCTTCCAGGGGCAAGCCGGCCAACTGGAGCAGTCGCAGGACATGGGGGTAATCGTTTTCAAAGGCAATCGAGAAAGCCAGCAGGTCGAAGTCGCGGGCGGGCCGCCCGCTTTCCAACGACACGATTTTCTGCGGGGGTGTGTGGGCGCTGATGTCGGCCAGGAAGCGTTCGCAGATGACGTCGGCTTCGCGGTTGAAAAGACGATAGACCGTCTGAAAACCCAGATTGGACATGGCCAGATCGTAGCGCTGGGGATAAAACAGACCGATTTTGATCTGGCCGGCCCAGCTTTTACGGATCACACCGGTCTCGCTCGGGGGTCTGTTTCTGGCGCGTGAGGACGGATTCATTCAGGCCTTGCGGCCCGGCCGCTGAATGGCCGGGCGATCGATTAGAGGGGTTGCCCCGCCCCGGAGCGGGGGGGGACCGGTCCGGGGCGGGGTACCCTCGCGCGCGGACTACCAGAGAATACGAGCGCTCAACTGGAAGTCAATGCGCAGCCTGGCTCGAGGCGCTTGATCAGGCGCACGTCAGCCGGCGCGCGCCGGCCAACCGCCATCCGGCGCTTCAGTCCGCCTTGCGACGCAGAAAGGTCGGCACATCGAGGTCGGTTTCATCGACCGCGCCGTGGGAAAAGTGATTCAGCGCGACATCGCCGCCGCCGGCAGCCGCGGCCTTGCGTCGCCGCATGAATGCCGGCTCCTCGTAGTCGACCACGTTCTGGAGGTCTTCGACCGTCACCGGGCGCAGTTTGCCGCCAAAGGTGGCATCCACCGGTTTTTCGGGTTCCGGCGCGGCGCTCTGGCCGATGCCGGTGGCAATGACCGTGACACGCATCTCGTCGCCGAGACTGTCGTCCACCACCGTACCCCAGATGATGTCGGCGTCCTCGCCGACCTCGTTGTAGATGCGGTCGGAGGCCTCGGTCATTTCCTCCATGGTCAAATCGCTGGTGCTCGTGATGTTCATGAGGACGCCCTTGGCGCCGGCGATCGAAATGTCTTCGAGCAGCGGATGGGAAATGGCCCGCTCGGCCGCTTCGAGGGCCCGGTTTTCGCCGCTGGCCGCACCGATGCCCATGATGGCCATGCCGGCCTTGGACATGGTGGCCTTGACGTCGGCGAAGTCGAGGTTGACCAGGCCGGGCATCATGATCAGATCGGTGATCCCCTTGACCGAGTGCAGCAGCACCTCGTCGGCCCGGCGGAACATGTCGAGCATGGTGGCGTTTTTGGAGGCCAGCCCGCGCAGACGGTCGTTGTTGATCGTGATGGCGGTGTCGGCCACCTGTTTGAGCCGCTCGAGCCCGCTGTCGGCCTGCCGCGAGCGTTTTTTACCCTCGAACGAAAAGGGCTTGGAGACGACGGCCACCGTCAGGATGCCCATTTCCTTGCAGATTTCGGCGATCACCGGTGCGGCCCCGGTACCTGTCCCGCCGCCCAGGCCGGCGGTAATGAAGACCATGTGGCTGCCGTCCAGGGCGCCGCGCAGGGCGTCCACGGTCTCGATCGCGGCCTCGCGCCCCACATCCGGGTTGGCGCCGGCGCCCAGCCCTTCGGTCAGCTGTTCGCCCAACTGGATCTTGAGCGGGGCCTTGGAGACGTCCAGGGACTGGGCGTCGGTATTGGCCACGATGAACTTGACCCCCTGGAGATTGGACGAGATCATGTTGTTGATGGCGTTACCCCCGGCGCCGCCCACGCCAATGACCTTGATCTTGGCTGCGTTCTCATTGTCGACGTACGTAAACATAATTCCCCCCTGTGACACGTTGTTGGTTGCCCGCGCCCGGCGCGGTTGCGTTGCGATTGCCGTCTAAACGGCAATCGCGATCGTGTTTTTCAGACCACATCCTTGAACCAGCGTTTCATCTGCGCCACGATGCGATTGAAGATATTGGCATCGCGGATGCGGAATTTCTTCTCGGTCTGGTTGCGCGCACCATACAGGACAAGCCCAACACCCGTGGCATACATCGGGTTGTTGACCACGTCCACGAGCCCGGTGATCCCCTGGGGCTTTCCCAGGCGGGTCTGAAGATTGAAAACGGATTCGGCGATATCGGTGGCGCCTTCCAGTAGCGAAGTGCCGCCGGTCAGCACGAGCCCGGACGGAATGCTGGCCTCCATGCCGGCCCGATAGATTTCGCGCTTGATCAGGGTGAAGATCTCCTCCATGCGCGGCTCCAGGATCTCGCCCAGGATCTGGCGCGGCAGTTTGCGCGCCTCACGCCCGCCCATGCCCGGCACCTCGATCATGTCTTCGGCGCTGACGCTGTGCGGCAGGCAGGTGCCGAAGCGGGTCTTGATCTTTTCGGCATCGGCATGGGGTGCGCGCAGACCGATGGCGATGTCGTTGGTCAGGTTGTTGCCGCCCAGCGCCAGCACGAACGTGTGCTTGATGTTCTTGCCGGCAAAGACGGCCAGATCGGTGGTGCCCCCGCCGAGATCGATCAAGGCGGTGCCGAGCTCCTTTTCCTCGTCGCTCAACACGGCCTCGCCCGAGGCCAGACTTTCCAGGACGATGTCGCAGACGTCCAGGCCGGAGCGGTTGCAGCATTTGACGATATTGTGCGCCGAGGTGACGGCCCCGGTGACGATGTGGATCTTGGCTTCGAGACGCACGCCGGCCATGCCCACCGGGTTCTGGATGCCGGTCTGCTCGTCGACGATGTATTCCTGCGGCAGGACGTGAATGACTTCCCGGTCCATGGGGATGGCCACCGCCCGGGCGGCATCGATGACGCGCTCGACATCGTTTTCGGTGATCTCGCTGCCCTTGATGGCCACGATGCCGCGGCTGTTGAAACCGGTGATGTGCCCCCCGGCGATGCCGGCATAGACCGAGGAGATCTCGCAGCCGGCCATCAGTTCGGCTTCCTCCACCGCTTTCTTGATGGAATCCACCGTCGATTCGATGTTCACCACCACGCCCTTGCGCAGCCCGATGGACGGGTGCGTGCCGATGCCGATGATGTTGATCTCGCCGCCGCCGACTTCACCGAC
>JASJBQ010000280.1 GCA_030066455.1 Desulfobacterales bacterium | reverse complement strand
CTTGAAGGCGTTGATCAGGCCGTTGGTCGAGACGTCGTGACTGTCAACGGCGTTTTCGCCCTCCAGTTCGGGTAAAATCCGGCGGGCAAGAACCTTGCCGAGTTCCACGCCCCACTGGTCGAAGGTGCAGATGTTCCAGATATAGCCCTGGACGAAAAATTTATGCTCGTACATGGCGATCAGGCTGCCCAGGGTCCGGGGGGTCAATTGGCGAAAGAGAATCGAATTGGTGGGCCGGTTGCCCGCGAACACCTTGTGGGGCAGGAGGGCCGCGATTTCGGCGTCACTTTTGCCGTCCTGCGCCAGGGTTGCTCGCACCTCGTCAGGGGTCTGCCCGTTCATCAGCGCTTCGGTCTGGGCGAAGAAATTGGACAGCAGGATGGCGTGGTGGCGGCCGATGGGGTTGTGGCTGATGGCCGGGGCCAGAAAATCGGCCGGAATCAGTTTGGTGCCCTGATGGATGAGCTGATAGAAGGCGTGCTGGCCGTTGGTGCCGGGCTCGCCCCAGATGATCGGGCCGGTCTGGTAGTCGACGAAGGCGCCGTCGCGGCTGGCCGTCTTGCCGTTGCTTTCCATATTGCCCTGCTGAAAATAGGCCGGGAAGCGGTGCATATACTGGTCGTAGGGCAGAATGACCTCGGTTTCGGCGTCAAAGAAATTATTGTACCAGATGCCGATCAGGGCCAGGATGACGGGGATGTTTTTCTCCAGCGGCGTCTCCCGGAAATGGCGGTCCATGGCGTGGGCTCCGGCCAGCAGCTCGGCAAAGCGCTCGAAACCGATCAGGGCCGCAATGGATAGCCCGATGGCCGACCAGAGGGAATAGCGCCCCCCGACCCAGTCCCAGAAGACAAACATGTTTTGGGGATCGATGCCGAAATCTTTCACCGCCGCCGTGTTGGTGGAAAGGGCTACGAAATGCCGGGCGATATGATCTTCGGACCCGGCCCTGTCCAGAAACCATTCGCGGGCCGTTTGGGCGTTGGTCATGGTCTCCTGGGTGGTGAACGTCTTGGAGGCGATGATGAAGAGCGTGGTCTCGGGATCGATCCGCTGTAAGCATTCGGCCATGTGGGTGCCGTCGATATTGGAGACGAAATGGGCCCGCAGGCCCTCCCGGGCGTAAGGGCGCAGGCATTCGGTCACCATCACCGGTCCCAGGTCGGAACCGCCGATGCCGATGTTGACGATGTCGGTGATGGGCTTTCCGGTGTAGCCGGTCCAGTCGCCCGAATGCAGGCGCTGAACAAAGGCTTCCATCTGGCCCAGCACCGCGTTGACGTCGGGCATCACATCCCGGCCGTCCACCATGACGGGGGTGTTGGCGCGGTTGCGAAGGGCCGTGTGGAGCACGGCCCGGTTCTCGGTGACATTGATTTTAGCGCCGGCGAACATTTTAGCAATGCCGTCTTCAAGGTCGACTTCGCGGGCCAGGTCCAGGAGGAGCCGTACGGTCTCCGCATCGATGCGGTTCTTGCTGTAATCCACGAGGATGTCCTCGAATTGCAGGGACAACTTCTCGAAGCGCTGCGGGTCGGCGGCGAAAAGCGCGCGCATGTGGACCGGCTGCATGGATTCGAAGTGGTTTTGGAGGGCCTGCCAGCTTTTGGTCTTCGTGGGGTTGATGTTTTTAAGTGTTTCCATTTGTGGATCTTTTCTCTTGGGGTGAAAATTCTTTAAAACACTTCTCATCGTCAAAGTAGTCGTTTCAATTTCAACTTCCAGCTAAATCGGTATCGGGTCGCGATCAAAATTTGCGTTGGGGCGGTAATCGATCCCGATCCCGATTCCGACCCCGATACCGATAGATGGACGTAACACTATGTCTCATGACAAAAGCTTGAAGCGCTCAACATATATAGGAACTTCATGTGAATTCACTTGAACCCTCGAATCCTTGACCCCTTTTCCCTCAGTTTTGCTTCCATCTACAATTTACGCTCAAACCTGGCAACCTAGCCGCCAATTCAGCCGTCCAACCCTAAATATTCCATAACCCCCTTGTCGTAGCGGGCCTCGAAGGCCGGGTCGATTTTCTGGACCGGGTTGGCGCCCAGGAACTGAAGCCGGTCGTCCAGGGCCTTGCGGCGCTCGGCCGGGTCGTCGACGGTTTTCAGGGCGGCGATGTCTTCCTCGATTTCGAAATACGTCAACTTGGTGTCCAGGGGCAGCTGCCAGAAGAGCAGGAACCCGCGCTCCGGGAAATCCACGCCCAGGATGCCGTAGCAGTACTGCATGAGCTGTTTTTCCAGCCGGTCGCAGAGTGCAACGATCCGATCCCGGGAGGGCGCCAGTTCGTCGGGGCCGCAGGGCCGCCCCATGAGCTCGAAATACATCTTGACCTTGGGTTCGGTCCCCGAAGGCCGCACCGTGACGCGCAGGCGCTGGATGTCCTCGGGGCTTTGGAGATAGAAGACGAGAACATTGCGCGACGATGTGTCGGTCGGTGAGAGATGCGGCTGAGGCGCCCCCTGCCAGCGGTCGATCCGGCGGGAGACCCTGAAGTCACCGATGGCGGTAATCTCTTCTTCGCGCAGGTGATCCATGATGTTGCGGATCTGCCCCATTCCTTTGGCACCGAGCAGCCGGATTTCGGTCAGGTGGTTGTGGCAGTAGCCGTACGTCGCGTAAATGTGGTTGAGCTCGTCCACTAGGGAGCGGCCCTCCTGTTTGAGCTCGGCGGCATGCTCGGCAATCCAGATGGCGGCGCCGGCGGCATCCTTGTCCCGGGCGTAGTTGCCCATCAGGAAGCCGTGGCTTTCCTCGGTGCCCAGCACGAAATCCGCCATGCGACCCGCCGCGTCCAGTTTGTTCATTTCCTCGCCGATGTATTTGAATCCCACCAGCAGGTCGCCGATGCATTCCACGCCCAGGGCTTCAGCCATGGCGGCGACAAGCGACGTGGTCACATCCGTTTTGATCACCACCCCGCCGTTGTCGAGTCGCCCGGTGGCCTTCATCTTGGTGATCCCGTAGTGGGTCAGCAGAACACCGATTTCATTCCCGTTCAAAAACTCCCAGCGGCCGTGGTGGTTCACCATCACGCCCACGCGGTCGGCGTCCGGGTCGGTGCTGATCAGGATGTCGGCAGCGGTTTCACGGGCGTGCGGCAACGCGGTGTCGAATGACTGCTGGACCTCGGGATTGGGAATGTTGAAGGTCACGTTTTCAAAGGCCCCACTTAAATTGGCGGAGTGCGGATCCAGGGTGACGTCGAATCCCAAATTCTGCAGAATTGGATAAACCGATGTCAAACCGGTGCCGTGCAGAGGGGCGAAGACGACCTTGATGTCGCGGGCGTCGCTCAGGGAAAGCTTGGCCACTGTTTCCTGATAGATGCGGTCGAGGTCGGTACCAAGGAGTTCCACCAGCCCCTGGGCGCGAGCCTGCTCGAGCGGCATGGTCTGGATGCCCTCGACCTGCTGGGTGACCTCATCCACGAGGATTTGATCATGGGGCGGGATCAACTGGCCGCCGTACTGGTCGTAGACCTTCTTGCCGTTGTCCGTGGGCAGGTTGTGGCTGGCGCTGAACATGTCGCCGGAGATGGCCTTCAGGTGCCGGATGGTGAAGGAAAGCTGCGGCGTGCTGCGCACCGCGTCGTACATGTAGACCTTGATCCCGTTGGCCGCGTAGACCACGGCGGCCGCTTCGGCCAGTTGGCGGCCGTCCAAGTTCATGATCGGGTTGGGGCGATCGGGGCTGTAGGGGGCCTGCTGCGTGAAGACCCGCACATCCCAGGTCAGTACGACGCCCCGCTGCCGGGCTTCTTCACCGTAGGTTTTGAGCAGGAACTGGGCATGGCCCTGGGCCGAGGACTGGATGGTCCAGGGGTTGATGCGGTTGGGGCCGATGCCCACCAGGCCGCGTCGGCCGCCGGTCCCGAAGGGAATCACCTGATAGAAGGCATCCAGCAGGAATTCCCATTCCTGGGTAGCGATCAAATGTTCGAGCTGCGGGCGGTAGTGTTCGAAGGCATCGTCAATGAGCCAGGTTTCAAGAGCCTCCAGGGCTTCCGCGACGACGGGGGCCGGCATGTCCAGTTGGTTGAAACCGTTTTGGGCTTTAGCGATGAGGTCTTGGGCCGTGGCCATGATTTTCCTCGTTGGTCAAAGGTGGTTGCCGTGCGGCGCTGGCTCCGGTGGGCGTCCGCCGCGGGTTCAGTTGCTGAGCCACATGAACTGGTAGGGGGCCAGCTCAAACGACGACGCATCGACGGCGGCGCCGGAAACCAGGTCCTTCATTTTCCCGGAGACACCGCTGGCTGTCAGGTCCATCCCTACGGGCTGCGGGGTTATATTGGTGACCGCCCACAGGGTCTGGGCGGAAGACGAGCGTTTGATGCCGAACACCCGGGGGCCGAGCTCCAGGATGTCGAAGTCCGCATTGGGGTGGAACGCCGGCTGGCGCGTGCGCGTGCGGATCATGTGCGTATAAGGGTTGAACACCCGGGCCCGAAAGCTCTCGGGGTTTTTGAGTTCGGCGACCAGGTTGTCCACGTCCAGCTTTTCGCGGTTGATGGTGCGGGCCCGGCCGGTCTGCTCCAGGCCGGCATACCAGTTGCGGGTGCCCATCAGGCTGTGAACATAGGTGGCCGGCACGCCAGGAAGGGCGTACTGAATGGACTGGGCGGCCAGAAAGCGCGCCGGGTGCCGTGGGTCGTCCTCACGGCCGGGAACGCGCATGGCGTCCACATAGGTGATGTTGAGTTCATACGGGCTCTGGGTGCCGTCCGGATTGTTCTTGTAGGAGATCTGGCCGCCGTTGGCCTTGACGGCCTCGGCCAGGGTTTCGTTGACCGCTTCAGGCGGCAGGATGCCTTCCAGCGGACGCACGCCGATGCCGTCGTGGGAGGCGGTGAAGTTGAAGAAGGTGGTGTCCGGGGAGTCCAGCGTCAGACTCCGGGCCCAGTTGGAGAGTTCGGTCGTGTCACCGGTAACGAAGGCGTGGAAGAGCATGGGCGGGAGGGTGAAATTGTAGACCATCTGGGCCTCGTCGCGGCCGTTGCCAAAATAGCTGATGTTCTCGGCGTGGGGCACGTTGGTCTCGGTGATGATGATGGCGTCCGGCGCCACGACGTCGAAGACGGCCCGGAAGAGTCTGACCATGGCGTGAGTCTGGGGAAGATGGAGACAGGTGGTGCCGATTTCCTTCCACAGAAAGGCGATGGCGTCCATGCGCACGATGCGCGCGCCCTTGGCGACGTAGAGCAGCAGGGCTTCGATCATTTTGCCCAGCACGTCCAGGCTGCGGTAGTTGAGATCGATCTGGTCGTCACTGAAGGTGGTCCAGACGTGAACCGACTCACCGCTGTCTTTCTTGAATTGGGTCAGCAGGGGCAGCGCCCGGGGCCGGGTGACCATGGAGAGATCGAGCGCGGGGTCCATTTCGATGGCCAGGTCGGTAAAACCCGGCTTGCCCGCGAGATAATTCCGGAACCATTCGCTCTGGGCCGAGATGTGGTTCGCCACGTAGTCGAACATGAGATCGAAATCCCGGCCCAAACGGGCCACGTCCTCCCAGTCGCCCAACTGCGGGTCGATGCGCATGAAGTCCTTGACCGAAAAGCCGTCGTCCGAGGACCAGGGAAAAAAGGGCAGGAAGTGCACGGCGGAGATCACCCCCTGCAGGTACTCGCGAGCAAAGGCGTGCAGGGTCTGCAGCGGGATCTGACCCTCGCGGCGGATCGAATCGCCGTAGGTGATGAGCACCACGTCCTTTTCCGAAAAAAACCCTTCCCCGCGGCTTTTCTGCCGGGGAGCGTTTTCGATGACCGGGGCGATTCGCTTCCAGGCTTCCGGGCCTTGGTCGGGGCCGTAGATTTCGATCAGAAGATCTTTGACACGTTGCATCGCATCCATGCTTTATCTCCTTGCTGGTTCGGCCGGGTCGGCGAAGCATGTCGCCGCCGCCATCACCCAGCCGCTGTTTGTAAGCATCATCCACCGCGATGGTCTTCTTGCCACAAGGCCATGGCATGCTGGATCCGGCGCTTCAACGGGGCGTAGGAAAAATACTGAAGGCCGAGCTGGTAGTTGTGTTCAATCATTTGCTCACGGCGTTCGGGATCGGCCAGCACATTGCGGGCCTGCTCGACGGCATCCGGGGTGACGTAGCCGTTGAGTTCGATCACGTCGAAACCCTTGGGCTTGATATCTTTTAGATAGATCGAATAGGCGTTTACCACGATCGGGCGCTTGAAATAGATGGCTTCCAGGAAGGCGTTGCCGAAACCCTCCACGGTGGAGGGGTAGGTCACCAGATCGGCGTAGGGGTAGACGTCATCCAGGGTGT
>JASJBQ010000029.1 GCA_030066455.1 Desulfobacterales bacterium | reverse complement strand
TGGCTTCCGAAATCAAGCAAACCCTGCAGGACGTCCGCCACCGCCTCGACCAGATCAAGGAGTATCTTTGACCTGCCTGCCCTTGACCGACGCCTTCAGGAACTGGAGAGCATCATCGCCGGCCCCGGATTCTGGGACGCACCCGAGAAGACCAAACCCCTTCTGAAAGAACGCACCGCCATCGCCGCCAAACTGGACTGCTTCAAAGGCCTCCAGCAAGACATCGAGGACAACGACGTGCTGCTGGAAATGGCGCTCGAGGAATCGGACGAGGATGCGCTGGCCGACATCGAAACCCAGCTAAAGGACATCGACGCGCGGATCGAGAAATTCTCACTGAGCCTCATGCTCGATGGAAAAAACGACGCCAACAACGCCATCGTCTCCATCAACGCCGGCGCCGGCGGCACCGAGGCCCAGGACTGGGCCGAAATGCTCTTCCGCATGTACTTGCGCTGGGTGGAGCGCCACGGCTACAAATCGGACATCATCGACTTTCAGCCCGGCGACGAAGCCGGGATCAAGAGCGTGACCTTCATGGCCGAGGGCGAAAACGCCTTTGGCTACCTGAAAAGCGAACGCGGGGTGCACCGCCTGGTGCGGATCTCGCCCTTCAACGCCAGCGGCAAGCGGCACACCTCGTTCGCATCGGTGTTCGTCTACCCGGAACTCGACCAGGAGATCAGTATCGACGTCGAGGAAAAGGATCTGCGCGTCGACGTCTTCCGCGCCAGCGGCGCTGGTGGTCAGCACGTCAACAAGACCAGCAGCGCCGTTCGCATCACCCACCTGCCCAGCGGCATCGTGGTCCAGTGCCAGCAGGAGAAATCCCAGCACCGCAACCGCGACCTGGCCATGAAAGTGCTGAAATCGCGCCTCTATGAGCAGGAGATGCAAAAGCAGGAAGCCGAAATGCAGAAGGTCCACGAGAGCAAGGACGATATTGCCTGGGGCAGCCAGATTCGCAGCTATGTCATGCATCCCTACCAGATGGTCAAGGACCACCGCATCAATCTGGATGTGGGCAATGTCAGCGACGTGCTGGACGGCGGCATCGACCCCTTCATCGACGGCTGGCTTCTGTCCCAGCGCAAGGAACGACGATGACCGCCAAGGAGCCGGCCGCGCGCCGTATGCCGGCGCCCGCCCGCGAAACCGTCGATGCCGAGGCGATCCTGAGGGAAGTCTTCGGGGCTGGCACCCGACGGTTCGACATTATCCGGCGCCACGGGGAGCAGGTGGCCGCGCGCGCCCTGAATATTGCTGCCGGCCTGAAACCCGCTTCGATCGACGAGAGCTTCCTTTACGCCGCCGCCATGCTGCACGACATCGGCATCGTGAAGACGGCCACCCCGCAATTGGACTGCCACGGCGACCAGCCCTATATCCGCCACGGGATAATCGGGCGGCAGATCCTGGAGGCGCACGGCCTGCCGCGGCACGCCCTGGTCTGCGAGCGGCATGTGGGCGTGGGCATTACGACCGCCGACATCCGGCACAGCAAATTACCGCTGCCGCTGCGCGACATGCGGCCGGTCACCATCGAGGAGGAACTGATCTGCTACGCGGACAAGTTCTTCTCCAAGACCAACGGCCAGGTGGAAAAGCCCAAAAGCGCCCCGGAGGTCGCCCATCACCTTAAGACATACGGCCGGCGCCAGGCGGAGACCTTCATCCGCTGGGCCGCCCGGTTCGAGGGTTTGATCCTCAATCATAATGATGATTGGTATGAAGGCCGTCACAACCAGAATAAGAGAAGGGTCTAACTCACCACTGGAGGGGGGGCTTGCATTATTCGTCTGGATTGCAGGTTGTTTGCCCCTTTGCCCCGCGCTGAGCATCGACGTATCGAGCGGATTAGGCTCGCGGACCTGTTTGAGCGCAGCGAGTTTCCGCGAGACCCGCTTGATACGACGACGCGCAAGAAGGAGCGGGGCACGGGCGTTTTCTTTTGGTTCGTTTTCTTTCACGCGAAAGAAAATGAACAAACCTAATCAAAAAGTAACTTCCCCGAAAAAGAAAACCTATCTCCTCCTCCACCAGAAACGGAAGCTTTAGATCAAAACGAGAAAGACCAGAATAGCCTTGAATCTACGCACCGCCTTGCGATTTTACTTCATCACCGACGACCAGGCTCCAGGCCTGGCGCCCGTCGACCAGGTACGGGCGGCGCTTAAGGGCGGGGCCACCTTCATCCAGTACCGGCGCAAGCATTTCTCCGCCGCCGACTTTGCCGAGGCCGCCGCGATCCGCGATCTCTGCCGCGTCAACCGGGTGCCTTTTGTCGTCAACGACCACCTGCTGCTGGCCAAAGCGTTAGACGCCGACGGGGTGCACCTGGGCCAGGACGACGAGACACCGGCCGTCGCCCGCCAGGTGCTGGGCCCCCGGGCAATCGTCGGCCTATCGGTTTCCGATCTGGACGAACTGGCGCGCACCGATCTGGCCCCCTGCGACTACGTGGGCAGCGGGCCGGTCTTTGCCACCGGCACCAAATCCGACGCCAAAGCTGTGCGGGGGTTGTCCGGTCTCAGGGAAATCGTGGACGCCGTTTCGCTTCCGGTGGTCGCCATCGGCGGCATCGATGCCGAACGGGCGCCGGACTGCCTAAAACAGGGCGCAGCCGGTGTGGCCGTGATCAGCGCCGTTTCCCGGGCTGCAAACCCTGAAGCGGCGGCCGTGCGCCTCGCCGCGGCCTGCGATTGCCCGCTACGGGGAGCGCTTGACGCTGCCTGGCATGACGAATTCGCCCTGATCGATCGTCTCGTGGCCCCGGCCCTGGCCGCCTACCCCGACCGGCCGACGCTGGTACCGCCCGGCGACGACGCCGCCCGGCTGGACGCCCTGCCCGTGCCTGTCATATCGACGGACACCCAGCGCGATGGCGTTCATTTCCGGCGGGAGTGGCAGTCGCCCGAGGAGATCGGCCGGAAAGCCGTGGAAGTCACCTTTAGCGATCTGGCGGCCTGCTATGCCGAACCGGTCAGCCTGTTCGTCAACCTGGGGCTGCCGAAAACCCTGGCAGAAAAGGATGTGGTCCGCCTCTACGACGGCCTGTACGCTGCCTTGAGCCGACACAACTGCCGTCTGGGGGGCGGGAACATCGCCCGGGCTTCGGAGTTCGGCCTGGATCTGTTCGCGGTGGGTCACGGACGTCGTGACCTCTTCCCGCGGCGCCATGCCGCCCGCTCCGGCGAAATCCTCTGCGCCACCGGCCCTCTGGGGTTGGCGCGTTGCGGGCTCAAAGCCCTCGAGAACGGCGACGAGCGCTTCCCTGAACTGGTGGCGCGGTTTATCCGGCCCCGGGCCCGCTTCGACGCTGCCGCCGTTCTGGCCGACCACGGCATCACCTGCGTCATGGATATCAGCGACGGTCTGGCCGGCGACGCCGCCCACATTGCCCGGGCGGCCCACCTTTCGATTCACCTCGACGCGAGGGCGTCTGCTGCGCATCCCGACCTGCAGCGCTTCTGCGCCGCCTACGGCCTGAACCCGAAAGAAGAGGCCCTGGCCGGCGGGGAAGACTACGAGTTATTGTTCACCTGCCGTCCCGAAGCCTTCGCTTCTGTCGTGAAACGCCTGCCCGAAGCCCACCCTGTCGGCCGTTGTGAACCCTTTGGCAGTGAATACCTGCCCGGACTGCCCGACGACGTGCGCGCCTTTCGGCACGGCTGACGGCCGCCACAGGAGCCGCCCCGGCTTCAACCGGCGCCGGGGGCCATGACCTTGACCCGGCAGGCGCCTTCCATGATATAGAGGCCTTGCCAATTTCCATAGGGGCCGAAGCCGACACCACCCGCGTGACGAATCAACCAACCTTTTCAGGAGGAAGCGATATGCCTACATCATTTATTCGCACCCTTGTTCTGACGACCCTCATCATATTCGCCCTGGGCGCGTCCGCCCAAGCCACCACCCTCAAACTGGCCATGGACGCCGATCCGGTATCCCTGGACCCGCATGTCCAGCTTTCCGGGGGCATGCTGCAGTATTCTCACATGGTTTTCGACCCGCTGGTTCGCTGGACCCCCGAAGGCGATTTCGAGCCGCGCCTGGCCGTCAAATGGGAGCTGGTCAACTCCACCACCACCCGTTTCTACCTGCGCAAGGGCGTCAAGTTCCATTCGGGCAATCCCTTCACCGCCGATGACGTCGTCTTCACCCTGATGCGCTTGAAGAAGTCTGACGACTACAAGGGCCTTTTCGAGTATTTCACCGAGGCCAAGGCGGTGGACGCCCACACCGTGGACCTGATCACCAGGGAACCCTATGGCCTGGTGATGGCCATGGCCACCTACATCTTCCCGATGGACAAGGCCTTCTACTCCGGGACCGACCCCGAGAACAACAAACCCAAGGACCTGATCCTCAAGACCGACTACTCCTATGCCAACTTCAACGCGTCCGGCACCGGCCCGTTCAAGGTCACCCAGCGCGAGCAGGGGGTCAAGACGACCTTCACCCGCTTTGCCGACTACTGGGACAAGAACACGGGCAATGTGAGCGAGATCATCTTCACCCCCATCGCCGAGGCCCCCACCCGCGTGGCGGCCCTGCTCTCCGGCGATGTGGACTTCATCATGCCGGTGCCGCCGGCCGACCTGGCCCGCATCGAGAAAACCAAGGGGCTCAAGCTTATCACCATGTCCGGCTCGCGGATCATCCACATTCAACTCAACCAGAAACGCCGCACCGAGTTCGCCAACCCCAAGGTGCGCATGGCCATGGCCTATGCATACAACAACGAGGGCGTCGTCAAGAAGCTCATGAAGGGGTTCGCCACCGCGGCGGCCCAGAACTCGCCCAAGGGCTACCAGGGCCACAACCCGGCCCTGAGGCCGCGCTACGACATCAACAAGGCCAGGTACCTGATGGAGGAGGCCGGTTACCCCAACGGGTTCGCGTGCACCATGATCGCCCCCAACAACCGCTACGTCAACGACGAGAAGATCGCCCAGGCCTTCGTCTCGATGATGAGCAAGATCGGCATCAAGATCAGCCTCAAGACCATGCCCAAGGCCCAGTACTGGGACCAGTTCGACGCCCAGGTGGCCGACATCCAGATGCTGGGCTGGCATTCGGACACCGAAGATTCGGCCAACTTCTTCGAATACCTGTTCATGTGCCCGGACAAGGCAACCGGCCGCGGCCAGTTCAACTCGGGCAACTACTGCAACCCCAAGGTGGACGAGCTGACGCTGAAGTCCAACAACGAGACGGACGTGGCCCAGCGCTCGGCCATGCTCCAGCAGATCGAGAGGATCATCTACGACGACGCCGCCTTCCTTCCGCTGCACTGGCAGAACCTGTCCTGGGCCTCCAAGGACAACATGAACACGGCCGAGATCGTCAACGTGCAGAACTTCCCGTACTTCGGGGATCTGGTCATCAAGTAGCCAGCGGCATCCAGAAACGGCATCTTTCGGCCCAGACCGGCGTTCTCGCACTTTTGAAATCCTCGACGTAGCCCGGCTACGCCTGCGGTTTCAACAGCGCTGCGGTTTGTTGAACACCGACCGTCGAGAAAATTTTGGTGTGAAATCCCGCTGCAAAGCGGGAGCCTGAACCAAAATCTACCATTTCTGGATACCACTGGAAGCGCTTTCAGGTTTCGGGTGTCAGGTGTCAGCAAACTCTGCAGAGGTGCACCTCTGCCTGAAACCTGAACACTGAAACCCGAAACCTGAAGTCATGGTTCCCCATGACGTTTACATCAAATTGAATAGCGGCCGGCGAGGGTGCTGCTCTGCCGGCCGCTTAAGGAATGCAATGCTTTAGATGTTCGCCTTTGCCGTCAAACGCATCGTGCAGGCCGTCGTGGTGATGCTGATCATCAGCTTCATCGGCTTTGCGATCAAACACAACTTCGGCGACCCGGTGCGCGAACTGGTGGGCGAGCGGGTCACACCGGAGGAACGGGCCCAGATTCGTGAGCGGCTGGGACTCAATGATCCCTTTCTGGTGCAGTACGGACGCTTCCTGACGGCCGCCCTGCAGGGCGATCTGGGCCGCTCCTTTTTTTTCAAGCGGCCGGTGACCGAGGTCATTCTCTCCAAGGCCCCGGCCACGTTGGAGCTGGTCTTCTGCGCCGCCGTGATCGTGATCGTGCTCTCGGTGCCCATGGGCGTCTACGCCGCCATCCACCCGCGGCGGATCTTGAGCCGGTTCATCATGGGCAGTTCCATCGTGGGGGTCTCCATCCCTGTTTTCCTGACCGCCATCATGCTGATCTATGTCTTTTCGGTGGAATTGGGCTGGCTGCCCTCCTTCGGCCGCGGGGAAACCGTGACCGTTTTCGGTTTCTGGGACAGCGGCCTGCTCACCAAAGACGGCCTGCTGCACTTGATCATGCCCTCCATTGCCCTGTCTTCGATCATGCTGCCCCTGTTCATCCGCCTGATCCGCTCCGAGATGCTCGAGGTGCTCGAGTCCGAATACGTGAAATTCGCTTGGGCCAAGGGGCTGCGCCCGCGGCGGGTCTGGTACGTGCACGCCTTCAAGAACACCTTGCTGCCGGTGATCACCGTGGGCGGGGTGCAGCTGGGGATCATGGTGGCCTTTACGATCCTGACCGAGACGGTCTTCCAGTGGCAGGGCATGGGGTCCATGTTCATCGAATCGGTCTCCCGGGCCGACACGGCCCTGATGGTCTCCTACATCGTGGTGGTGGGGGCCATCTTCGTGGTAGTCAACACGGTGGTGGATCTGATCTACGGCCTGGTCAATCCCACCGTGCGCGTGGCCGGGAGGCAGTAGATGCGAACCCGCTGGCAACGCTTCCGACAGTCCGACTTCCTCTACCATTTCAGCCGCGACCCGGTAGCCTATGTCAGTTTCGGGATATTGGCGCTCCTGGTGGTCAGTGCCTTTGCCGCCCCCCTGATCGCCCCCCACAACCCCTATGACCCCACCACGATCGACATCCTCGATGCCGAGACGCCGCCGGCCTGGGCCGCGGAGGGCCAGCGCAGGTTCCCGCTGGGCACCGACGACATGGGCCGCGACATGCTATCCACCATGCTCTACGGCATGCGCATCTCGCTCGTCATCGGGCTGGGGGCGGTCTTCCTGCAGGCCTTTCTGGGAATTGTCATCGGGCTGGTGTCGGGCTACATCAAACGGCTGGACAACATCCTCATGCGGATCGCCGACGTCCAGCTTTCGTTTTCCACCTATATGATCGCCATTTTCATCGGCGCCATTTTCCAGACCGTTTTCGGGGTGGCCCACTACGAGAAGATCGCCGCCCCGCTTTTGATCCTGATTATCGGCGTGGCCGAATGGCCCCAGTACGCCCGTACCGTGCGTGCCTCGGTGCTGGCGGAGCGCAAAAAGGAGTATGTCGAAGCCGCTCGGGTGATCGGGCTTTCCAAGATGCGCATCATGTGGCGCCACATCCTGCCCAACACGCTCTCGCCGGTATTGGTGATATCGACAGTGCAGGTGGCCAACGCCATCATGAGCGAGGCGGCCCTGTCTTTCCTGGGCCTGGGCATGCCCCTGACCAAGCCGTCCCTGGGATCGCTGATCACGGCCGGGTTCGAGTATATCTTCTCGGGTTCCTGGTGGATCACGATCCTGCCGGGCATCTTGCTCGTGCTGCTCATCCTGGTCATCAACCTGCTGGGGGACTGGGTGCGCGACTACCTGAACCCCAAGCTCTACAAGGGTTAGACCGTGGAAAAGCTTCTGGTCATTGAACATCTCAACGTCGACTTCGCCATGCGCGGGGAAACGCTGCGGGCGGTCAACGATGTCAGCCTGACCGTAGACAAGGGCGAACGCCTGGGGCTGGTGGGGGAGTCCGGGGCCGGTAAATCCGTGTTGGGGTTTTCGATCATCAACCTGATTTCCAAGCCGGGCTATATCGATTCCGGCCGGGTGCGCTTCCAGGGTCGGGACATCTCCAGCTACAGTGACGAAGAGATGCGCACCATCCGGGGCGATCGCATCAGCATGATCTTCCAGGATCCCATGATGACCCTGAACCCGGTGCTCACCATCGGCGCCCAGATGCGCGAAACCCTCCAGGCCCACGCCCGCCTGTCCGACCGCGACGCCACCGAAATCTGCCTGGAAAAGCTGCGCAAGGTCTACATCTCTTCACCGACCCGGCGTCTATCCCAGTATCCCCACGAGTTTTCCGGTGGGATGCGCCAGCGCATCGTGATCGCCATATCGCTGTTGACAAACCCGGCCCTGATCATCGCCGACGAGCCCACCACGGCCCTGGACGTGACCATCCAGGCCGAGATCATGGATCTCCTGCTGGAGCTGTGCGCCACCGAACACATGGGGCTCCTGCTCATCACCCACGACCTGGCGGTGGTCTCCCAGGTGACCCAGCGCATCGCCGTGATGTACGCCGGCACGATCGTCGAACTCGGCCCCACCACGGCCATCATCCAGGCACCCCTGCACCCCTACACCCGGGGCCTGTTAGGTGCCCTGCCGCAGCGATCCGGCGGTGGCCGGCGCCTCAACCAGATTCCGGGGGTCATGCCGGGGCTGGCCAAAATCCCCCCCGGCTGCCCGTTCAACGACCGCTGCGAACTGGCGCAGGCCGTCTGTCGGGAGCAGCGCCCGCCTCTGGAAATCAAGGTCGGCGGCCACCACACGGCCTGCCACATGGTGGATTAGGAAACATGCGATGACGGAGTTCCAAGGAAATAAGCCGGCTGCGAATGGCGATGTACTCGTGAGCATCCGCAACCTGGTGAAGCATTTCGACATCACCGGGGGCTGGCTGGATCAGTTCAAGGTCAGCGGCGGGCGCATCCGGCGGGAGAAAACCGTGGTGCGTGCCGTCAACGACATCAGCCTCGACATCCGCGAGGGCGAGACCGTCAGCGTGGTCGGCGAGTCGGGCTGCGGCAAGTCCACCCTGGCCAGGACCGTCATCGGGCTTTACCCGCCCGAGAGTGGTGCGGTCCACTACCGCGGTGAGCGTATCGACAATCTGCCCGAATCCCAGCTCAAGCCCTTTCGCACCCGCATGCAGATGGTCTTCCAGGACCCTTACGCCTCGCTCAATCCGCGCATGGTGGTGGGGGGCATCCTCAAGGAGCCGATCCGGTTCCATCGGCCGGACATCGACGCCGGCGAGCTGAAATCCCGGGTGGCCGCCGTGATGGAACAGGTGGGCATCGACCCTGACTGGCAGAACCGCTACCCGCATGAATTTTCCGGGGGCCAGCGCCAGCGCATCTCGATCGCCCGGGCCCTGGCCGTCGATCCTGAATTCATCGTCGCCGACGAGCCCATCGCCGCCCTGGACGTCTCCATCCAGGCCCAGATCCTCAACCTGATGATGGACCTTCAGGAACAGCGCGGTCTGACCTATCTTTTCATCAGCCATGACCTTTCGGTGGTGGAGCACATATCGGAACGCGTGGCGGTAATGTATCTGGGTGCCCTGTGTGAACTGGCCCCGGCCGCGAAGCTGTTTGCCTCACCGCGCCACCCTTACACCCGGGCACTGCTCTCGGCCATCCCGCGTCTGGGAGGCGCCTTCGAGCACACCCGACTTTCCGGCGATATCCCGACACCCATCCACCTGCCCGCGGGCTGTGTCTTCCACACGCGCTGCCCCCATGTCCGCGAACGCTGCCGCCGGGAAATCCCGGCCCTGCGGACCCTGCCCGACAACACCCGCGTGGCCTGCCACGGGGTGGAAGCAAACTGGATTGACGCCTGAAACGGCGCCCGATGCCCCTAAGCCGCCCATGGCCAGCCAGCCACCGTCTTTGCGTTGCCGCCCGGAACGCGCCACCCTTGTCCTGAAGTAATCCCCATGCCCCCCAGGAACCCGTTCAATCATGTGGCGCCCCGGACCACACCCATGGTTGCACTCGACCGCGCAACAGTGTAGTTTTCGACATTATTCCTCATGCGCCTCATGCGCCCCACAAGGGGAACCATGTTCAAGCGACCCCGCCAGATTATACAGGGCAATCTCTGGAATCGTTTGGCCCGCGATCTGATCTACGATTCCAAACAAGTGCTTCTCTATTGCGGTATCAAAATCCCGTCGGCCGACGACAAGCGCAAGGCGGACGATCATACCGCCTTCGTCGCGCGTGTCACGCAAGGGACGCGCTACGGGGCCATCCACGACCCGGCCACCCGGCGGATTCACTTCGAACCCGACTATATCCAGGATATCGTCGATCTGGCCTATCGATTCGACTTTCCGGTCTTCGACAAGGCCTTCGGGCCGGGCGGTATCGCCGGCTTCATCCAGGAGAGCGACGGCGAAACCCCTGCGTTTAAAACCCCCAGCCTGAACCACATCCTGAAACAGGCCCTGATGGCCAAAAAATGGGAAATGCCTTTCGCGTATGTCTGCGCGCGGCAACTCTCACAGTTCGAGATCGAACAGTTCGGGATCATGACCGAGATTTTCGATGGCCCCGTCTTCCTGAGCGTTTCCACGGCGGCGGGCATTGACGAGGCGGAGCGGTACATCCGCAAGGGGCACTACATCATTACCATCCACACGATCTTTGACTCGCCGCTGACCTTGGCCTTAACGGAAAAATTGGAGATATTCCGCGAATGTGTCGCGCGGCAGATACCCGTGATGCTGGTGACCCAGCCGTTCAGCGGGCAAAACGCGCCGATGACGCCCTATGGCCTCGCGCTGCTGACCTTTGCCGAATTTTTGGCGGGCATGGCGCTGGCCTATGCGATCAACCCCGCGACGAAAGTCATCAACGGCGCCTACCCGACCATGTGCACGCCGGGCCGCATACCGGTGCTCAAAATCGGCTCGGTCGTGCACAATTTCACGAATTACCTCGTCGCCTACACGGCCCGCCTGCTGGATATCGCCAGTATCCAGTCAGGATGCACCATCAGCGGCGCGGTCCACGACCAAACGATCCTCGATACGGACTACGAAACCGTGCGGGCCATGATCCTTTGGGATTACCTCTTCGAAGGCTGGCACATGCTGCGCCACAGCTATGGTTTTCTGGACGACCTGGTGAGCTTTTCCTTTCGCAAAGCAGACGCCGACATCGCCGCTTTGCGGCACATACAGGGCCTGGACGACAGCGGTATCACGGCGGTCCTGGCCAACAGCGTCCGGTTGAACAGCGACTTCAAGAAGGCCGAGTCGATCTATCAGGAGCCGACCCTGCTGTTCCGCCGCGAAAGGGACACCCTGTTGGAGGTGATCATCGAGACAATGGAAACCTTCCGGGGCGACTTCGGCAAGCACGAACACACGCTCAAGAACATTCCCCATGAATGGTTCTGAAACGTCACCACCTGGTCCCGCGCGTGGGTCGCCGGCCGATACCGCGCAAGCCGCATGGTCTTCCCCACGGGCGACAGACAGGTCCACGATTCAATGGGCCGAAGTGGGCTCTCACCGCCTGGGCTCCCCCAGACACCCTGCACCGCAACCCCTATTCCTGCCGGGAGATTAACGGCCTCACATCCACGGCCCGGGGGATGAGACCGTGTTTGAGGGCAAAATCCGCGAAGGCCTGCCAGCGCGCTGTCTCCAGCGTCTGGCTGGCGGCGAAGTAGGGCCGCGTCAGTTCGTAGGCCGCGGTCTCGATTTCCCGGTCGGCATCCGGCAGCGCCTGGAAGTAAAGGGCAAGGGCGGCATCTGCGTCTTCCTGCTGAAACTTTATGCCGCGGGCCACGGCGGCGGCAAAGGCCTCTACGGCTGCTTCCTTTTTGACCAGGGCTTTGGGTCCGCAGATGAAGATCAGCTCGTCGTAGTCCGGAATGCCCCATTGCTCCAGTTCGAAATAATCCGCCTCGAGCCCCTTGGCCGCCATGGTAACGGTTTCGTAAGTCTTGAACGGCCCCATCACGGCGTCCACCTGCCCTGAGGTCAGGGCCGGTACGATGCTGAACCCCACATTGACCAGGCGCGCATTCTCGATGCCGTTGATCCGCGCAAAGGCCTGCATGAGAACATCCATCAGGCCAGGAACCGTGTAGCCGATGGTGCGCCCGCTCAAGTCAGAGGGCGTCTTGAAGTCCTTTTCCCTTAAAAACAAAAGCGTGGTCAAAGGGTGTTCGACCAGACGCCCCACCACGCGGACATTCAGTCCCTCGGCCGCAGCGATGATGGTCTGGGGTTGGTAGGAGACCGCGAGGTCCACCCGACCGGCCACGGCCAGTTTGAGCGCATCGGAGGTATCCGACGGGCTCAGAATCTCGACCGCGATGCCGGCCTCGCGGAAATAGCCCTTTTCCTGGGCCACGTAGATCGGCAGATGATCCACGTTCGGGAACCAGTCCAGCATGAGGGAGAGCTTTTCGCCGGCCCCTGTTGGTGATGTCATTACCAGTGGTAGAAGAAGTAATAGGAATATAAATTTCCGCATGGTAGCAAACCTCCGATTCGATAATAAAGTTAAAGCTATACGGCAAAATAATGCGGACATTAAAGATGTATGTCTGTACATCAAATTGATTTTTTAATAACCGAATTGTTCATTTTCTTCCACGTGGAAGAAAACGAACCAAAAGAAGACGCCCGTGGCCCGCTCACTCCTGCGCGTCGATGATCCGGACGGTGCGCGTCGGAACTCACCCGCTTGCAGCGGGCTCAAACAGGCCGACGCGCTGTTTCCGTCCGCATCGTCGATGCTCGGCGCGGGCCAAAGGGTGTTTTAACCGGAACCCAAACCAGTTTTATCAATTCCCTATAACCACTTTAATTCCGAACTGCTCGACCCCATGGCCCCTCTTAATGGGAAGCATCTGAAAAATAAGATTTTGATTTCAGCGCAAGGCGGCCGTGAGAATTGAACCGGAGGAATACGCTGGTATTTCGAGGATTCAATTCGATCGCCCAACACAGCGCTGCGGTCAAAAGACATTTTTGAGGTACTTTCTAATCACGACAAATACCGCCAGGCCGCCAGCCGCCTCTCCAGCCGCCCCACCAGCCACCACAAGCCCAGCCCCATCAATGCGAGGTAGAAGATGGCGGCAAACACCCAGTCGGTCTTGAGCCGGGCGTTGGACTGGATCATCAGATAGCCCAACCCCTGCTGGGCGCCCACCCATTCGCCGATCACGGCCCCGATCGTGGCCACGGAAACACCCACCTTCAGGCCGGCGAAGAAATACGGCAGGGCCCAGGGCCAGTGCAGCCGGACGAGGGTCTGGCCGAACCCGGCGCCCATCAGGCGAAAGAGGGTCCGATAGGCCGGGTCGCAGCTTTTAAAGCCCTCCAGCAGGCTGACCGTGATCGGGAAGAAGATGATCACGGCGGCCATCAGGATCTTGCTGGCCAGACCGTAACCCAGCCAGACCACCAGCAGGGGAGCGAGCGCGAAGACCGGGATGGCCTGGGAGGCGATCAGGAAGGGCGCCAGGGACCTTTCGAGGGCGGGCCGGGCGAACATGACCACCGCCAGCGGAATCGCCACCGTCAGGGCCAGCCCGATCCCGGCCAGGATCTCCGTCAGGGTCACGGCGGCATGGGGCAGCAGGCGCGGGGCTTCCAGCACCGCCACCTGCAGCACCTGGCTGGGCGGCGGCAGAATGAAGTCGGGCAGGCCGCCGAACCGGCAACCGGTCTCCCACAGCGCCAGAAGGCCCAGAATGATTGCCGCCGGTAGCCATCCCGTCTGTTTCATGACGTTTCGGTAGCCTCCAAGAGCCGCAGCACATGGGATTTGATGGCAACCACCCGGGCATCGTCGACCCTGCGGGGTTTGGGCATGGTCAGGTCGAAGCGCTCCCTTACAGTCATGGGCATGGAGGACAGAACCAGCAACTCGTCCGCCAGCAGGAGGGCCTCCTCGATATCGTGGGTGACCATCAGGATGGTGCGGCCGAATTCTTCCTGGAGCATGCGCAGTAAATGCTGGAGCTGGCGCCGGGTAATGGCATCCAGCGCCGAGAGGGGTTCGTCCAGCAAAACGAGGTCGCGTTCGAACATCAGCGTGCGGGCCAGCGCGCAACGCTGGCGCATGCCGCCCGAGACCATGGCCGGGAGGTGGTCTTCGAACCCCGCCAGACCCAGCCGCGTGAAGAGCGCGGTCAATGGCCCACTGTCGGCACCGGCAATGTCCGCCGGCAGACGGGCATTGGCATACAGACTCAGCCAGGGCAGCAGCAGATCGCGCTGCTGCATATAGGCCGCCACGCGCTCGAGGTGCGCCACCCTGTCGCCCCGCCATTCAATCCGGCCGCCATCCAGGGGAACGACCCCCATGAGCAGATCGAAGAGGGTGCTCTTGCCGCAGCCGGAAGGCCCGATCAGGGCCGTAAATCCGTTGGCAGGGAGCTTGAGATCAAAGCCCTGCAAGACCGTCTGGCCATTGAACTGCTTGGTCAATCCCTGGACGAGGAGCAATGACGGTTCCCGGTTAAGGTTAGGTGGCGATATTTTCGCCGGCGGGAAAAAGCGGAGAGCGAAGCGGGTTGTGTTTCGCCTTCCCTACGCCGGCATGATCCGGATCAGGTTTAAGGGGTCGAGGCATCCAGCCTCCTCTCAGCCGATCGATCGACTCCCCCGGCCTAAAGCCAATTCAAGATTGCCTTTTGGAACAATTTCTGCGTTGGGTACTCGTTTTAATCCTCGAAATACGAAAGTATTCCTCCGGTTGAAACTCGCACCCGCCTTGAACTTGTCCCAAAATCCAATCTTGACCCTGGCTTTATTACTATCGGCAATGACTATGTTACGCGTCCGCAGACGAAAAGCGGTAACGGCAACCGTCAATCGCGGGACGGTTCCTGTTAGCACCCGGCGCGCGGGGTTGTCAATCCGACCTTGCCTTTTGGAAACGGCCTTGTTATGGTCGCTGACCAATTCCGATTGGGGTGTTTTGGTCCGGCTTTGCCAGGAAAAACCCGGCACACGGAACGGAACTGAGAGCATACCCATTGAACCTGATGCAGTTTGCACTGTCGTAGGGAATCGGAGCGGTTGGTCACCAATCCCCTTCGCCCACCTCCCGGCATTGTGCTTTAAATGCACTGGCATCCCGGCCGATGCAAACTGGATCACCGTGATACCTGCAGCGGGGAGGTATTCCATGCGTACGGCTTTGACCATCGCCGGGTCGGATTCTTCGGGCGGCGCCGGCATCCAGGCGGATCTCAAGACCTTCCAGGCCCACGGTGTCTTCGGCATGAGCGCCGTGACGGCCGTCACGGTCCAGAACACCCGCGGGGTCTTCGGCATCCAGGAAATGACGCCGGAAATCGTCGGCGGACAGATCGATTGCCTGTTTGACGACATTGCCATCCATGCTGTTAAAATCGGGATGGTCGCCAGTGTGCCGCTGATCGGAGCCATCGCCGCCGCACTGGCCCAGCGTGTACGGCCACCGGTGGTGCTCGATCCGGTGATGATCTCCAAGAGCGGCTTCCCGCTGCTCCAGGAGGCGGCCCAGGATGCCCTGGTCACCCACCTATTCCCCCTGGCGGAAGTGGTCACCCCCAACATCCACGAGGCCGAGCGCCTGATCGGACGGCCCATCGAAACCCTGGCGGCCATGCGGGATGCCGCCAGGGCCATTCTGGACCGGGGGGCGCGCAAAGTCGTGGTCAAGGGCGGCCACCTGGGCGATGCCGAGGCCACCGACGTCCTCTACGACGGCCACGAATTCCGGGAATTGACCGCCGCGCGCGTCGATACACGCAACACGCACGGGACCGGGTGTACTTTTTCTTCGGCCATTGCCGCCAATCTGGCCCTGGGAATGCCCTTCTTTGAAGCCGTGGCCTGTGCCAAGGACTATATCAGCGGTGCCATCGCCCACAGTCTCGCGATCGGCCAGGGCCATGGACCGACGAACCATTTTTTCGATCTCTACCGACGGGCCGGCATGGACGCCTGAAACCCACGGCCCGACGAAACGATCGATACACAAACCCCAACCTCGACAAGGCATAATGCGCATGAACGACACCACGAAACCGGCACCCAGCGCCGCCCACACCCGCAAGGTGGCCTATGCCGTGGTCCTGGTGGCCATCGGCGTGGCCCTGGCCCCCTATACCTCTTTTCCCATCGGCATCGCCAAGGTCAACCCCACCCAGCATTTCATCAATGTGATCGGCGCCGTTGTGCTGGGTCCCTGGTGGGCCGTGTTGATCGCCATGGTGATCGGCATCATCCGCAATGCCCTGGGGGTCGGCACCCTGCTGGCCTTTCCGGGCGGCATGATCGGGGCCCTTTTAGCCGGCTGCATGTTCGCCTGGCGCAAGCACATATCCCTGGCCGCCGCCGGCGAAATTGCCGGCACCGGCCTGATCGCCCCGGTGGTAAGCGCCCTGTGGGTGGCGCCGGTCTTCATGGGCAAAGCCATCCCCTACCTGGCGCTGGTCCCCTCGTTTATGGCCAGCACGGTGGCCGGCGCGCTGCTGGGCGTTCTGGCGCTCAAATTTCTCCAGCGGGCCGACATCGTGGACATTGCGGGGTGATGCCCTTTGCCGCCGACGTCGTTCATAGCCGCCCGCCAGTTGGGATACCACTACCGCCGCACGAGCGGCCGGCCCGTCCTCGATGACGTCGACCTCGCCCTGGACCGCCGAACCTTCACCCTGATCGGCGGCGCCAGCGGTTCGGGCAAGTCGACCCTTTGCCGCACGTTCAACGGTCTGATCCCCCATTTTTACGGTGGCCGCCTCCGGGGCGAAGTCCTGATCCGGGGCCGGCCGGTGGCCGACCAGTCCGTGGCCCATTTGTTCAACCAGGTCGGGATGGTGTTCCAGAATCCGGAGGCCCAGCTTTTCTGCAGCACGGTGGCGCGCGAACTGGCCTACGGCCTGGAAAGCCTGGGCGCGGGCCGGGCCGTCATCCGCCGCCGCATCGCCGAGGTGGCCGAGCAATTGTCCATCAAAGCACTGCTGCCCCGCGCGCCGCATGAACTCTCCGGGGGCGAAAAGCATCTGGTCACCTTGGCCGCCATCCTGGCCCTCAAGCCCTCCGTTCTGGTGCTGGACGAACCCTACGCCAACCTGGACGCCCGCCACGTTGGCCGCATCCGTTCAATTCTCAAATCCGCCCATGACGCCGGCACCGGCATCGTGATCTGCGAGCACCGCCTGGCGTCCACGCTGCCCGATATCGAACAGATGGTGGTCCTGCAGGAGGGACGCGTGGTCGCCGACGGGACTCCTCAAAAGGTGCTCCAGAATGATCTGGAAGCCTGGGGGCTGGAGACACCGCTGACGGTAAGCATCGGCAAGCAGCACCATTTGTCCCCGCTGCCGCTGTCCGTCGATACGCTCACGTCGGAGACCCTGCAAATGCTCCCGATCGAAGACGAACGGCCGTTCCCGGCCGGTCCTGTTGCGACCGGCGTACCGGTGCTGGAAATCGAGGGGCTGACGGCGCGCGTTGACGGCCGGATGCTGCTGGAGGAGATCACCTTTCAGGCCGGCGCCGGTGAATGCATCGCCATTGTGGGGGCCAACGGCGCCGGCAAAACCACGCTGCTGCGGCATATCATGGGACTCGAGCGTCCCGCCGCCGGAACGATCCGAATTCAGGGCCGGGACACGCGGCAACAGCGTGTGGCCCAGCTGGCCGCCCAAGTGGGGCTGGCCTTCCAGAACCCGGACAACCAGTTCTTCCGCCTCAGTGTCCGCGAGGAGATCGAAACCGGCCCGCGCGCACTGAAGAAATACGATGAAGCCTGGATACAGGCGCTCGTGGCGCAATTTCGCCTGGAGCCCTATCTTGACCGGGCCCCCTACCGCTTGAGCGGCGGAGAGAAAAAACGCGTGGCCTTCGCCTCGGCCCTGGCGACCCGGCCGGCTGTCCTGGCCCTGGACGAACCCACGGCCGGGCAGGATCATCAGTTCCGCCGTGCGCTGCTCAATCTGCTCGCCGACGTTCGCAGCGAAGGCCTGCTGGTGATCCTCGTGACCCATGATCTTGGCTTTGCCGAAGCATGTGCCGACCGCTGGATTCTTTTGAATGCCGGCCGCATTATGATCGACGCCGCACCGTGGACGGTCATGGGCGACACGGAGGCCATGGCCCGGTCAGGACTGGCCCCCACCGACGGTTTCCGCCTCTGGGCCGCCCAGTCGCAGGGGGCACAGAATGTTTGACCCCCGCACCCATCTCGCGCTGGCCCTGATCTACGGCCTGCTCGTCATCTTCATCCGCGACACGATCTGGCTCCTGGGCGCCTGGGGGATCCTGCTGATTTTCATCGGCCTGACCGGCCAGGGGCCGACTTATACCCGCTGGCTTTTGATGCTGTTGCCCATGGCCCTGTTCTTCGGCGGGATTACCTGGTGGTCGGTCGGCCTGGCCGCCGGCCTGCAGGCCGCGTTGAGCCTGCTGACGCTGACCAGCACCTTTTTCGTCTTTTTCGCCCTGACGACACCCGAAGATCTGGGCAGCGCCCTGGTCAAAATGGGGCTGCCATACGCAGTGGCTTTTGTGATGACCGCGTCCCTGCAGTTCGTGCCGGTGATCACCCGCAAAGTGCGTCACGTCATGGATGCGCAACGCGCCCGGGGCATTGAGCTGCGGCCGGGATGGCGGGCGCTGCGCAACTACCCGGCCTTCCTGGGACCGCTTCTGATCCAGGCTTTTCAAATGGCCGAATCGCTGGCGGAAGCCATGGAGTGCCGCGGTTTCGGCCGGGGCGGACGCCGACAACTGGACGACTACCGCATGCAGGCCCAGGACTGGGGGGCCATCTTCATTGCCGTCACGCTCGTCACCGCCTGTCTGCTGTTACGCTATGCGGCTTAGAAGAAATTGCCGGGCAGAGGCTTAGCAACCGGGGCTGTTTGTGGTAACCTGCCGCTATGAATTACAATGAAGACTTTCTGGGCCAACGCACCCTGATCATCGGCGATATCAACACGGGTAAAACGCGGACCACGAGCAGGATTCTCGCCGATTGGATCGCCGCCAACCCCACTCCGCAGATGACGGTTCTGGACCTGGCCCCGGAAACGGTTCGCGGGATCGGGGGACGGCTGGCCCTGCCAGCGGGTTTCACCGGCCGCTATCTTTTTGCCGACATTGTTGCCCCCCGCCTCACCGGCCGCACACCCGAAGAAGTCACTCGTCTGGCGGCCGAGAACGCCCTGGCCGCGGCGCCGCTTTTCAATCAGATTCTGGCGCGCCCGCACCCCATCCTGGTCGTCAACGACGCCACGCTCTACCTTCAGGCCGGCGATTACCGTCGCTTTGCGGAGATCATCCAATCGGCCGCCACCGTCCTGATCAATGCCTACTATGGCGAAAGTCTCGGGGACCACTCGATTTCACACCGCGAGCAGCGACTGACCGAGCGACTGATGCAGGATTGCGATCGGGTGATCAAGATGCCGGAGGGAAAGCCCGCAGGCGGATGATAGGGTTTCAGGTGTCGGGTGTCAGTGTTCAGTGTATGGAAAACCTGAAACCTGAAAACCGACACCTTGAAATAGAATTCAGAAGGTTTTGCAAAAGGTTCGAGATCAAGGCTTACGAATCTCGAGGAATGAAGCGTACTGATCGTACGCTGCAGTGACGAGAGATTCGTGTAACGCAGATATCGGGCCTTTTGTAAAACCTTCCTCAGTAATCGTAGTAGAGCTGCTGAATCTCTTCCAGACTTCTTTCCTTCAGCAGGGCCAGCATGAGCATGATGCGGGCCTTGGGGGGGTTGAGCTCGTCCGAAGCGACAAACCCCAGGCGGTCGTCGTCGATCTCCACATTGCGGCCGATCTTCCCCGAGGGCACCCGCGAGCTGCGCACGATGACGATGCCTTTTTTAGCCGCCCGCGCTGCGCGCTCAACCGCCTCCGCATTCATGTTGCCGTTGCCGTTGCCGGCGATGACAATGCCCCGCACCCCCCGCTCCACCGATGCGTCGATCAGGTCGGCCGGCGTGTCCACGCAGGCATAGAGGATGTCCACCCGGGGCAGGTCCGTGACGCCGTCCAGGGAAAACTCGCTCTTGTGGGTGTGTTTACGGAAAGGTGTCCGGAAATACTGGATCTTGCCATAGGTGACCGTGCCCATCAGGCCGTTGATGGGGGAGAGAAAGGTTTCCACCGCGGTGGTGTCGGTCTTGGTCAGCGAATGCGCGCCGTGAATGCGGTCGTTCATCACCACCATCACGCCGCGGTCGACGGCCTGGGGATCGGCCGCTACAGCCACCGCGTTGTAGAGATTCAGCGGGCCGTCGGCGCTCACGGCCGTCGACGGGCGCATGGAACCCGTCATGACGACGGGTCTCTTGCTCTTGACCGTCAGCCCCAGGAAGAGCGCCGTCTCCTCCATGGTGTCCGTGCCGTGGGTCACGACCACGCCGTCGGCCTGATCTTCCTTGAAGATGGTATTGATACGGCGCGCCAGAGCGATCATGATCTCGAAGGTCATGTCCTGGGAGCCGACGTTGGAGATCTGCTCGCCGCTGACCGCCGCCAGCTGGTCGATGCCCGGGACGGCCGCGATCATGCCCTCGATGGACACCTGACCCGAGGTGTAGCCGGCCTGGGTCCCGGTTTCAGCGGCGCCGGCGATGGTCCCGCCGGTGGCCAGGATCATGATCCGTGCCGGTTTGACGTTGCTGCCTTGAGGTTCTTGAGTTGCCATGGAGGCCTTCCTGGTGTTGATCGGGTTAAAAGCTTCCTCGCCAAGGTCGTCATCAGCTCTCGGCGGCCACGCTTTCCGGACTGCCGGCAGGGGCCATATCTTTCTCCAGAACGCGGTTGACGATCACCGCGCAGGAGGCATCCCCCAGAACGTTGGTGGAGGTGCGCATCATGTCGAACAGGCGGTCGACACCGAAAATCAGCGGAAGACCCGCCAGCGGGATCCCGGCCGCCGCCAGCACGGCCACCGACAGGAGCGCCGGGCCGGGCACGCCGGCGGTGCCGATGGCGCCCAGGACCGAGGTCAGCACGATGGCCACGTACTGGGGCATGCCCAGCTCGACACCGAAAAGCTGGGCGAAAAACATGGCCGTGAGGGCATAGAGCATGGCATTGCCGTTCATGTTGATCGTGGCCCCCAGGGGCAGGACGAACGAGGTGACTTCCGGCCTCACACCCAACGCCTCGCACTCCTTCTTGTTGACGGGCAGGGTCGCCATGGAAGATGCGCTGGCAAAGGCCAGGATCTGGGTCTTTTTCATGCCGGCCAGGAACTTGAACGGGCTAATGCCACCCAACAGCATGGCCAGGCCCGGAATCCCCACAAAATGGATCAGCCCCAGGGTGCCGCTGAAAACGGCGAACAGGACCAGCACCAGCACCATGATGTCGAGCCCGAACTGTGCGATGGCGCTGATCATCAGGCCGAACACCCCGATGGGGGCGATCGCCAGAATCTTCATGATGATCCAGATCAGGGCGTCGTTGATGATGTCCAGCAGGGTCAGGAGGGGTTTCTGCTTCTCCTCGGGCATCACCGACAGGGCGATGCCGAAAAACAGCGCGAAAAACAATATCTGCAGGATGTTGCCGGACACCAGCGAGTGGAACGGGTTTTCAGGAATGATGCCCATGAGGGTCTCCCAGAACCCAGCGACTTCGGCGGCCTCGGCATATTTGGAGGCATCGGTCATCAGCGTCTCGGGGATCTCGACTCCCTTGCCGGGCTGGAAGATCATGCCCGCGAGGAGACCCAGGACCACCGACATGGCCGAAGTTCCCATGTAGTAGGCGATGGTAATGAGTCCCACCTTGCCGGCCGACTTGGTCTTGCCCAGCGCAGCCGCCCCGGACACGATGCTGAAGAAGACGAGCGGAATGATGACCATCTTGAGCAGGAGGATGAAGATATCCCCCAGGGGCGCGAAGATCGCGCCTTTTTCACCCAAGAAAAAACCGGCCACGATCCCCGCCACCATGGCAATCAGAATCCAGGTGCTGTTGCTAATTTTTTTCATCGATGTTCTCCTTTAATCCGACCTCAGATCTCGCATTGACGGTGTATCGCTTGTCCGAACCGTCAGCAGGCGACGAAGCACACGGCCAGGCCGCCCTGGGCGGTTTCCTTGTACTTGGTGCACATGTCCTCGCCGGTCTCCCGCATGGCCTCCACCACCTCGTCGAAGGTGACCTTCTGGCGGGCCGGATCCCCGGCCTCCGCCAGGATGAAGGCGTTCATGGCCTGCACGGCTCCGACGGCATTGCGCTCGATACAGGGGATCTGGACGTAGCCCCCCACCGGATCGCAGGTCATGCCGAGCTGGTGCTCAAGGGCGATCTCGGCTGCGTTTTCCACCTGTTTCATGGATAGGCCGCTGGCGTAGGCGATCAGGGCCGCGGCCATGGAGGAGGCCACGCCGACCTCGCCCTGGCAGCCGACTTCCGCCCCGGCCAGGCTGGCATTGTGTTTGGCGATGAAAGCGATCGCCGCCGCGGCCAGCATGCCGTCGCGGAACTGCTCGTCGCTGAAGTCGAAATGCTTCTTCATCAGGCAGATAACGCCGGGCAGCACCCCGGCCGAACCGGAGGTGGGGGCTGTCACCACGGTGCGCCCGGCCGCGTTCTCCTCGGAAGCGGCGTGGGCGTAAGCGTTCAGCAGCGCCAGGGAGCGCCCGGTCTCCCGCTTCATCCGGGATGAATTCTTGTAGAGCACCTGGGCTTTGCGCATCAGGCCGATCGGCCCGGGCAGGAGCCCGTCGGTGGCCAGCCCGTTCTCCACGGCCCGGCACATGGCCGCGACCACGGCGTCGATGCCGGCCAGGATCTCGGCCTGCGGTTTGCCGGTCAAGACTTCTTCGTTGGCGAGCATCACCTCGCGCAGGGTGAGGCCTGTCTTGCGCAGCAGCTTGCGCAGCCCGTTCATGTTGCGGTAGGGGTGGGGCAGCTGCGGAGGCGTCGCTTCTTCTTCGCCTTTGCACTGGATGAACCCGCCGCCGATGGAGTAGTACTCGCGCTCGAGCAGTGTTTCATCCTCCGCAGTCAGGCGAAAGCGCAGCGTGTTCTGGGAGGCCAGCATGGGATCCGCACCCTCGAAATGGATATTGGCGGCCGTAAAGGCAACAGCGCCCTGCGCGAAAGGCAACTCATACACCGTCGCCGGATCGTCCATGAGCGCCAGGAGGCGGTCGCAGTCGCAGCCCTGCGGGGTCCAGCCCAGAAGCCCGCCCAGAACGGCCTTGTGCGTGCCGTGTCCCTCGCCGGTCAGGCTCAGCGATCCGTAGAGATAGACGTCGACGGTCGCCTGCGCAAAGTCGGGTTGGGGTTCCAGCGCCTCGACCGCGTCCCGGAAACCGAGGGCGGCTTTCATTGGCCCGATGGTATGCGAGCTCGAAGGGCCGGGGCCCGTCTTGAAGATGTCGAAAATGGATGTCGTGATGTAATCTTGCATGCTGCTCACCATGAAAAATCGTTGCTGTAGCTGTACAGGGCTGCGTAGAGCCGGTTTCCGAAGAACGTTGCGGGTTTTAGTCGTAGACCGGTTTCGCCGGCGGAGCGTCTTTACGGCGTTTTTCGATCATTTCTTTTTTGCGCTCGATGAAGCGGTTTTTGAGAAACATGGCCGGGGTCAGTTTTTTCTCCGCCTTCACCGGTTTACCGGTCCAGGCCATAGCTTCGAAGAACTCATAGGTCAGCAGGTCCAGTGTGCCGTCGATCTTGATCTGATTGATGAACAGGTTCAGCCAGATCAGGAACTCGGGATCCCCCGGACGGATGGCGAAGGCATAGTGCTCCTGCGTCACGGGGGTGAGCAGCGCCTGCACCGTGGGATAGTGCTCCGGGTGGGTGCGCTCCCAGACGCGCACGAAAGGGGAGTCCGCCACCATGGCGTCGACCTCGCCCTTGAGGATGGCCTCGGCCGCCGCCGCCGCCGTGGGATAAAGCTTCAGCGCACTGGCCGGAAACAGTTCCCGTGCAAAGGCCTCGTGGGTCGTGCCGGCTTTGACCCCCAGGCGCAGCCCGCCGATGGCGAGCAAGTCGAAGTAGGAGTTGGCCTCGGGTGGGGCCATTTTCCGGCGCACCAGCGCCGCCTGGCTGACCTCGAAATAGGGATCGGTGAAACGGACCTTAAGCCCCCGCGCCACCGTCCGTGTCATGGCCGCGATGATGATGTCCGATTCACCGCCCAGCAGGCCGGGAATCTGCTGATCGTAGCGTTCCGGTCTAATGAAGCGCACCTTGACGCCCAGATACTCCGCCAGCAGACGGGCCAGATCCACGTCCAGACCGGCAGGCTGTCCATCGATCAGCATCGAGAATGGCGGGTAGCCCTTGTTCAATGAGACCACCAGTTCGCCTTTGGCCTGAATGCGCTCGATTTCACCGGCCTGCACCAGCGACAGACCGGCGGCCAGGCACAGACCGATAATGAACAGGCATCGCACCAGTTTCATCTTGATTCTCCTTTACGCTGCGGTTGGGACTTACACGCCGTGGGGAGGAAACGCGGCATGATCGTTTTTATGCAAAACAGGCCGATGGTAATCAATAACAGACTGGATTTCGATGTGAACTAAATTTAGGGTAAATATTCAGCATTTAGGGAAGCCTGCAGCGTGCGGCAAGTGGACTTGCTCGGCATGCCTGGCCCGTTGGATGCCTGATGGCGACCGCGGGGTGCCGATTTTGATCAGAATAACGACTCGGCCGCAGGCGCAAGCCCAGCGGGGTTGATAAGCAAGCATCAGGTCGTCAGGCAAGGCGCGGCGCGAAGCGGGACGCGCAGCAACCGTCCGGTTGTGAGCACGCCCGCGAGGGCCG
>JASJBQ010000279.1 GCA_030066455.1 Desulfobacterales bacterium | reverse complement strand
TCCACCCGGGCGCGTTTGATCCCTTTCTTAAGCGCCTGGGCGAAAACCTCCTTGTGAAACCCTTTGCGCCCGGTAATTTTAGGGGCCAGGATCCAGCCCGGCCCCTTGGGGAAGCGGGTGTTCAGCTGATCCAGGATCTCGTCGGGCGACTGGGCCGTGAGCGCACGGCCGCAGCCGGTGCAGTGCTGGGTACCCAACTTGCTGTAGAGCAGGCGCAGGAAATGATAGATCTCGGTAAGGGTGGCCACGGTGGAGCGGCGGCTGGCATGGCTGATGCGCTGCTCGATGGCCACGGTGGGCGCCAGCCCGGTCACCAGGTCCACGTCCGGGCGTTCCAGAATCTTCATGTACTGGCGCACGTAGGGGGCCAGGCTCTCCAGATAGCGGCGCTGGCCCTCGGCAAAAAGGATATCGAAGGCCAGGGTAGACTTGCCCGACCCCGAAACGCCGGTGAGCACCACCAGCTCACGGTGGGGAATGGTGACATCCAGGTTTTGAAGATTGTGCTCCCGGGCGCCCCGGATATGGATCGTTTCCGACGTGGGCGCTGGTCTGTAGGCTACGGTCGCCTCGGCCACCGCATCCGCCGGGGTCCGGGGGATGCGGTCGCGGCCCTCGGCGGCCAGAGCTTCCTTCAGGAAACGGCCGGTGTGGGAAGCTTTGATTCGGGCCACTTTTTCGGGGGCGCCTTCGGCCACCACCCGGCCACCGGCATCCCCGCCATCCGGTCCCAGATCGATGACCCAGTCCGCCGCCTTGATCACGTCCAGATTGTGCTCGATCACCAGTACGCTGTGGCCCCGGTCCACAAGGGTCTGCAGCGCTTTGAGCAGAATGCGGATATCCTCGAAATGCAGACCGGTGGTGGGCTCGTCGAAGATGAGCAGCGGTTGGCCTTCGGCGTTCATTTTACCGCGGGGCGCCAGGAAACGGGAGAGTTTCAGACGCTGGGCCTCGCCACCCGAGAGGGTGTTCAGGGGCTGTCCCAGGCGCAGATAGCCCAGGCCCACATCGGCCAGCGGTTTCAAGGCGGCCGTGATCTGGCGGCGGTCGGCGAAAAAGGCCAGGGCCTGGTCCACCGTCATGCCGAGGATTTCGTCCACGTTGCGGCCGTTGTAGGTCACGGACAGTATTTCGGGTTTGAACCGCCGACCACTGCAGGTCGGACAGGCCACGTAGACATCCGAGAGGAACTGCATCTCGATTTTCTCGAAGCCGTCGCCCTTGCAGGTCTCGCAGCGTCCGCCGTCCACGTTGAAGGAGAAATGCCCCGGCCCGAAACCCCGGGCGCGGGCGTCCCCGGTGGCGGCCAGCAGGCGGCGGATGGGATCCATGGCCTTGGTGTAAGTCAGGGCGTTGGCCCGCGGGGTGCGGCCGATGGGGCGCTGGTCCACCAGGGCCACGTCGGTGATGCGCTCCATCCCCCGCAGCGCCTTGTGGTGGCCGGGCCGGCCCTGGGGATTTCCCAGGTGTTTCATAAGGGCGCGGTAGAGGATCTCCTCTGCCAGGGTGGATTTACCCGAGCCTGAAACCCCGGTAAGCACCACAAAGAGGCCCAGCGGGATCGACACGTCGATGGACTTGAGATTGTGCTGGGCCGCGGCCAGGATTGAAAGCTGTCGCCCCTTGTGTGGCCTGCGCCGCCGTTCTGGGAAAGGGATCTTGCGCCGGCCGCGAAGATATTCGCCGGTCAGCGAGCCGTTGATGCCGGTGGTGGGACCGAAATACTGGATTTCGCCGCCCCGTTCCCCGGCCTGCGGGCCCATGTCCAGGATGTAGTCGCTGGCGCGGATGATGTCCGGGTCGTGCTCCACCACCACCACGGTGTTGCCCAGTTTACGCAGCCCTTTGAGGATCCCGATCAGGCGGTGGTTGTCGCGGGGATGCAGGCCGATGCTGGGCTCGTCCAGCACATAAAGGGTGTTGACCAGCGAGGAGCCCAGGGCCGAAGCCAGCGAAACGCGCTGGACCTCCCCGCCGGAAAGGGTGCGCGACTGGCGGTCCAGGGTGAGGTAGCCCAGGCCCACGTCCTGGAGGTAGCGCAGGCGGCCGCGAACCTCGTCCAGCACCAGGCGGTCGGCCTCGTTGCGGGCGGCGTCGCCCAGGCCGTCGAAAAAGGTCGTGGCCGCGTCGATGTTCAGGGCATAGAGGGCGGCAATGTTTTCCCCGGCCAGCCGGTAGAGCAGGGTTTCGGGCTTGAAGCGTGTGCCGCCGCAGTCCGGGCAGGCGTCGTAACTGCGGTAGCGCGACAGAAACACCCGCACGTGCATCTTGTAGGTCTTGGTTTCGAGCCACTGGAAAAAGCCGCGGATGCCGTAATAGCCGTCCGTACCGTCGATGATCGCCCGCTGCTGGGTTGACTTCAGGCGCCTGAAGGGCAGGTCGGTGGGAATCCCGGCCCGGCGGCAGAAATCCATGAGGTCGTCGAACTCCGCTCGCGGGTTGTCGGCATCACGACGGCCCCAAGGTTTCACCGCACCCTCGGCCAGGGAAAGGCCGCGGTCGGGGATGATCAGATCCAGGTCGATGTCGATCACGCGGCCGAAGCCCCGGCAAGTGTCGCAGGCCCCGATAGGGCTGTTGAAGGAAAACAGGTTAGGCAGCGGCGGGACGTAGTCCAGGCCGCAGCGGGCGCAGGACAGGCGGCTGCTGAAGTCCTGGCGCCGGCCATTTGCGGGCCAGACTGTCAGCTGGCCGCCGCCGAAGCGCAGGGCCATCTCCAGTGAGTCGATGGTCCGTTCGCGTCGGTCGTGACGCAGGACGACCCGGTCGGCCACCACGTCCGGGGGCGGGTCTTCGGGCGCAAACGCCAAAGCGTCGATGTCCACCACCGCCCCGTCGTGAAAAAGGCGGTCAAATCCCAGGCGCCGCAGGCTATTGCGGATGGCCGCCGGGCTGCCGTCGTCGTCGAGCTGACCGGCGACCAGCGGGAAGGTGATCACCAGGCGCTCGCCTTCCGGCAGGGCCTGAAGACGCTGCCAGATAGCCTGGGGGGTTTCGGGCACCACCGGCTGCCCGCAGGAGGCGCAGTGCAGCACGGCCAGGCGGGCGAAGAGAATTTTGACGTAGTCGGTGATTTCGGTCATGGTGCCTACGCTGGAACGGGAGGTGCGCACGGGATCCTTGCGGTCGATGGCGATGGCCGGGGGGATGCCGGTGATCTTGTCCACCCGCGGCCGGTCCATGCGGTCCATGAACTGGCGGGCGTAAGGCGAAAAGGTTTCCACGTAGCGGCGCTGGCCCTCCGCGTAGAGGGTGTCGAGGGCCAGGGAAGACTTGCCCGAACCGCTCACCCCGGTGACCACGGTAAAGCGTTGCAGGGGGATCTCGAGGTCGAGGTTTTTGAGGTTGTGCTGGCGGGCGCCTTTGATCTTGATAACGGAATCGTTCATCTTTACCTTTGAGACGGAAGCGTAAGCGGCCCGATATCGGCGTTACGCGAAGCCCTCGTCATTGCGGCGTACATAACGCCTCATTCCTGCGGGCTTTAGCGGCCGCATCTCGAACCGCTTACGCTTCCGCCTGAAACTTCGGTTTTCTGCTTATGCCAATTTGGTTATTATTATTCCACGGCCAATGATGGCCGAAGTCAATGGTAACCATTGGCGGGTGAAATGAAACCTTCTTTGCCTTGTTGAATAGGGAGGCGACTGGAAGCGCATGGCACCGCTGCGAGAACCTGCCATTGACGCGAACGCCAACGGCAATGCCTGCCTGTCCTGCGGGACCCGGGAGGGCATGGGCCGGCGGCGTTACTGTTCCGTGGCCTGCCGGCAGCGCCTGCGCTACAAGCTTCACGTGCGCACCGGCCTCCTGAGAGCCCTCAACACGCGCTACGCCACGTTTTATTTTGACGAGCGCGTCATCGTGCTCGACATCCTGCCCTATGGGGTGCGGGAGATCTACAGCTACCTCTTTGCCCGCCGACCGGGGGCCACTCCGGCCGACGATTTCAGCCGCATGGCCAACGTGCTCGGCAATGCCTGGTGGGACGAGCGTCGCCGCACCAACAAGAAATACCTGGCCTCCCGCTTTCTGCTGAACCAGGCGCGCCAGGGGGCCACCCCGGTCCGGGAGGTCGTGCCCGAGGAGCGCTGCCGGCCGTCCATCAAAAGCCAGAGCCTGGCCCATCTCAAGATCGCGCCCGAAACCCTGAATTCTACCCACCTGGATCGGATCGTAAAAAAAGCCTACCGGGAGCAGGCCAAGCACCACCACCCCGACCTGGGCGGCAGCGCCCGGGCCTTCCGCCGCATTCATGATGCCTACGAGGCGCTCATGGCCTGGGCCGAGAACCCGTCCTTCTACCGTCGCCGGGGTTTCCCGGACAAGTGGTTTTATGATGGGATGACCAATCGTTGGGTCCAACCGATTCCGGCGCCGAGAGGGCGAGATTGAACCCCATGCGGCGTTCGCTGCCCGCGTGGGCGTCCTCGGCGTAGCGACCTACGCCTGCGGGGCCACGACGGGCTGCGGCCTGGCCTGGGGCCCAATCTCGCCCTCCGGCGCCGGAATCCCGTATAACCAAAATAGGGGGTTGTCGTTTGGATATCCCATGCGGCGTTCCCGCGTTATCGCCGTCCGCGACGGAGCTCAAATTACGTCTGGGGGGCGGAAGCACGGTGCCATTGGCTGGCATGCAATCCGACCGCTTCTGAACGGGGATCAATGTTTTTTGTTTGCTTGTTGCCCTGATCGATGGAAAAGATCCCGCCAAGACCGATCGTGTGATAAGATGCAGGCATGGAAGGCTTTACGGGTGACCATTTCGGAAGCGGGTGCCTGGACGGGGGGGAAAGGACGGTCGACGTGATCCCCTGGGCCTCGGTGGCGGACTGGCGCGAGGGCCAGCTGAGTCTCTCGCGGACGATCGCCGCCTCGCGGTCGGAGCTGGGCGCCGCCACGGCCCTGGCGGGACGCATCCTGCATCGCTATGACCTGGCCGGCGACCTGTTCGACGAACTGGCTGCAGTCACCTGCGAAACCTGCCCGCGCCCCTGTTGCCTGGACGCCAAGGTGTGGCTGGACTTCAAGGACCTGCTCTTCATCCACCTGAGCGGCCAGGGGCCACCCCCCGGCCAGCTGCGGGAGGGCTGGTGGGGTCGCTGCCGTTTCCTGACCTCCAGGGGCTGTGCGTTGCCGCGGGCCGTGCGGCCCTGGGTCTGCACCTGGTATATCTGCGCGGACCAGCGCCGGGCGATCGCAAACGGCCTGCCGGGGGCCCCCGTAAGGCTGGCCCGCTGGTGGTCGGAGATCACCGCCTGGCGCGAGCGGATGGAACGCGCCTTCATCCGCGCCGTTCATTGTCCACCGGGACCGGGTCGCGCCACCTGACCCTGGAATACGGGGGCATGGCCGGCCCGATGCTCCGTCGCGTCGGTGGAAGCTGCGCGGCCCCTGACCCTGCCGTTCAACCTGATCGCCTTTGATCGGGGTCGATATCGCTTTCGCTATCGGGATTCAAACACTAGGGCTGACGCATTTCGATACCGATCCCGATGGCGACGCCGAAGCCGATTCAAACGCCTTGCATCGCGAGCATCTGCCCCAGCGGCGGTCACATCGAGATGGAGCCCTTGCGAAAGTCTGTCTTGCCGATGATCACGTTGATCAGCACCGGTCGGCCGGCGGCGGCGGTATCGCGGGCCGCAGCCAGCACGGCGGGGATGTCTTCCGGGCGGTCGAGCCTGAAGCCCCGGGCCCCGAAGCCCTCCACGACCTTGTGGTAGTCGGTGGGGGCCAGCACGGTGGCCACGTCGTCTTCGAGGTAGGCCACCTGATCGCGGGCGATCTGGGTCCAGCCGGCATCGTTGCCCACCACGGCGATCACCGGCAGCCCGTGGCGCACGAAACTGTCGAACTCCACCAAGCTGTAGCCGGCCGATCCGTCCCCGTAGAGCAGCCAGACCTCGTCGTCCGGTCGGCACAGTTTGGCCCCGGCGGCAAAACCCGCCCCCACGCCCAGGGTGCCGAAAACACCGGGGTCCAGCCAGCTCAATGGTGACCGGGGGCGCAGCGTGTAGGCGGCCGTGGCCACGAAATCCCCGCCGTCGGCCACGAGGACGGCGCGCTCGTCCAGAAACCGATCCAGCATTCGCAGGAAATGCAGCGGATTGATGCCGTCGGAGACCCCACCGGACTGGGTTCGGATTTCCGCCTCGCGGGCGTCTTCGCGCGTCCGCAGGGTGTCGATCCAGGACTGGCGCTCCGGCATTGGCGTCGCGATGCGCGCGGCCAGCTCGATCATAAAGCGGCCCGGGTCCGCACGCACCGCAATCTGCGGGACCCGGTTGAGCTTGAGGTCCCGGCGGCTGCGGTTGACGCCGATCAAATTCACCTGTTTGGGAATGGCGCG
>JASJBQ010000278.1 GCA_030066455.1 Desulfobacterales bacterium | reverse complement strand
TCACGGGGCAGGATATGCGTGGCCGCCCCCAGGAACATCTCCGCCGTCTCGCCCTCGGTTTCCGCCAGGGTGGGGTGGGCGTGGATGCTCAGGGCCACGTCTTCGGCCAGGGCGCCCATCTCGATAGCCAGAACCCCTTCGGCGATCAGGCCTTCGGCGCCGCGCCCGGTGATGCCGACCCCCAGCACGCGCTGGGTGCCGGGATCGACGATCATCTTGGTCAGCCCCTGGGTGGTGCCGGTGGTGGCGGCCCGCCCCGAGAACTTCCAGGGGAAGCGTTCCACGGCCACGTCAATCCCCTGCCGGCGGGCATCTTCTTCGCTGAGGCCGGCCCAGGCGATCTGGGGATCGGTGTAGACTACGGCCGGAATGGCGCGCACGTCGAAGGCCGCAGCCTGGCCGGCAATGACCTCGGCCGCGATTTTGCCCTCGACCATCGCCTTGTGGGCCAGCATGACCCCGCCGACGATGTCGCCGATGGCGTAGACGTGCGCCACACTCGTGCGCTGGTGCGCATCCACCGCAACAAAGCCGTTTGCGTCCAGCCGCACGCCTGTGTTTTCGAGCCCCAGCGCGTCGCTGTTGGGCTGCCGGCCGATGGCTACCAGCACCCGGTCGACGGTCAGGGGCGTGGTGCCGCCGTCATGCTCGAGGGTCGCAGCCACCTGGTCGCCGGCTTCGGCGATCCGGCCGACGCGGGTATTGAAATGCTGGACGGCGAACACCGTCTGCAGGCGCCTGGCCAGAGGGGCCACCAGGTCCCGGTCCACCCCGGGCAGCAGACGATCACCCATTTCGACCAGGGTGATCCGGCTGCCCAACGCGGCGTAGACCATCCCCAGCTCGAGCCCCACGTAACCGCCCCCCACCACCAGGAGGTCTTGCGGGATATCCGGCAGGTTGAGGGCGCCGGTGGAACTCACGATGCGCCCGCCCTGCCCGAAAGGCACGCCCGGCAGGGCGGTCGCGCGGGATCCGGTCGCGATGACGGCGTGGCGGAACTTCACCCGCAGGGCCTCGCGTCCCTTGATGCGCACGTGTCGGTCGTCCTCGAAAACGGCCCGACCCTGAAGATACTGGATGCCGCGCTTATCGCTGAGCGTCACCAGCCCGGCGGCCATGCGGTCGATCACCTTATCTTTCCAGGCCCGCAACGTCTCGAGATCGACCTGTGGTTCCCCGAAGGTCACGCCCATTTCGGCCGCGCGGCGGGCGTCGTGGATGACTTCCGCCAGATGCAGATAGGTCTTGGAGGGAATGCAGCCCCGGTAGAGGCAGACACCACCCGGCCGCGCGGCGATATCCACCAGGATGACGTCCAGCCCCAGGTCGGCCGCCCGAAACGCGGCCGCATAGCCGCCCGGTCCGGCACCGATCACCAGAAGATCGGTTTCCTGTGTGAATTCACCCACGACCATCGGTGTGCATCCTCTCTATTGGGGTCGTTGGAATCGTTTCCCAACAATACGACTCGGAGCGCAAGGTGTCGAAACAACGAGGCTTCCTTCCCTCGGCGTGGGACCTCGGCTATCCCCCACATGAAGGCCCAATACCGGCATTTTCGCCTCTACCTTCGATTTCCCCTTTGTCCCGCGCCAAGCATCGACGTGTCGAACGGATAAGGCTCGCGGACTGTCTGAGCGAAGTGAGCTTCCATTTCTTTTCCGAAAAAGAAAAGAAATAATGAGATCAAGGCCCCTGATCTGAAGAATCTCTCCTGTCTTTCCGACAGAGGCCGCGTCCATAGAGTGAGACCAAATTCAGATATCGAGGAGAAATTGCTCCGGATCCTCGAGCATGGCGATGATCGCCTGCATGAAACGGATGGCGTCGGCCCCGTCGGCAATGCGGTGGTCGAAACTCAAGACCAGCGGCATCATCCGGCGGGGAACGACCCGGGGCTCGCCCCCGGCATCGCTGCGGACCACCGGTTTCAGGCGTGCGCGGCCCAGCCCCAGGATGGCCACCTGGGGATAGTTGATGATGGGCGCGAAATGCCCGCCCCCGACGGCCCCGGCATTGGTGATCGTGAAGGTGCCCCCCTGGAGATCCTCCCGCGGGGTCTTGCCGTCCCGGGCCCGGTCCACGAGGGCGCTGAAATCACGGGCCAACTCCCGGATGCTCCTGTGGTCCACGTCTTTCAGGATCGGAACGATCAGGCCGCGCGCCGAATCGACGGCCACGCCCACGTGGTGGTAATGCTTGTAGATGATCTGTTCTCCCGCCATGTCGAGGCTGGCGTTGAAACGCGGAAACCTTTTGAGGGCGGCCACGGCGGCCTTGGCCGCCAGCACGGTCATGGTCAGCCGGCCACCTTCGGCGGCAACCGCCGCCGCGTGACGCTGGCGCCAGGCCTCCAGCCGGGTCACGTCGGCCTCGTCCTGGTTGGCCACGTGGGGGATCTGGGACCAGGCCAGGGCCATCTGCCGGGCGGTGGCCCGGCGCACCGAACGCAGGGGCTCGGCCGTCACCGGCCCCCATCGGGAAAAATCGGGGAGGCCCGCGAATGTAGATGGCGGGATGGGCGCCGCAGGGATCCGATCGGCATCGGCCCCGGCGGCCGGTCCTTGCACCCCCGTCTCGGCGTGCCGCCGGACATCCTCGGCCGTAACCAGCCCTTCGGGCCCGGTGGGCGCGACCCGGTTCAAATCCACGCCCAGCTTCCGGGCCAGGCGCCGGGTGGAGGGCGCGGCCGGGACCGGTGGACGGGTCCGAAGCCCCGGGCGGTTTACCATGGGTTCCGCCGCCGCAGCCGCCGCTGAGGGTTCGGGTGCGGGCGGGGCGGCTTCGGTGTCCGCCGGTGCCGGGGCGGGGGCCGCCTCGGCACCGTCGAAGACCACGAGCACGTCGCCTACGGTGACGACGTCGCCGGGACGGACACGCACAGCGCTGACCTGACCGGTGAAAGGCGATGGAATCGCGGTGACCGCCTTGTCGGTTTCCACCTCCAGCAGCGGATCGCCCTCCCTGACCGCATCGCCCGGTTGAACAAAGACCTCCACGATCTCTCCCTCGTGGATGCCCTCGCCGAGATCCGGCAGTTTGAATTCACGGGTCATACGCGCTTGTCTCCATCAGATGGCCAGCATGCGCCGGGCGGCACGCAAAATCCGGTCGGCGTTGGGCAGATAGTTCTTCTCGCGAGCAAAAGCCGGAATGATCACATCGTAGCCGGTCACCCGCACGATGGGCTGCTCGAGGTAGTAAAAGGCTTTCTCCACCAGCCGCGAGACCACCTCGGCCCCGGCGCCGAAACTGCGCGGGGCTTCGTGGACGATCATCGCGCGCCCGGTCCGCCGGACCGAGGCCACGAACAGGCTGTCGTCCAGCGGGGCGATGGTCTGCAGATCGATGACCTCGGCCGCCGCCCCGGTCTGCTGCTGGAGTTTCTCGGCCGCCGCGAGCACCGGCCGCAGCATGGCGCCGTAGGTCACGATGGTCAGATCGCCGCCCTCGCGCGCGAACTGCGAAACACCGATGGGCAGCACCTCCTCGGCTTCCGGCACATCTTCGCGGTAGGCGCGATAAAGCGCCTTGGGTTCGAAGAAAATCACCGGATCGGGGTCGCGAATCGCTGCCACGAGCAGGGCCCGGGCGTTCCGCGGGCCGGACGGTATCACCATCTTCAGACCCGGTGTGTGGGCGTAATACGCCTCCCGGCTCTCGGAGTGGTGTTCGAGTGCCCGCACCCCGCCCCCGTAAGGCGCGCGCAGGACCATGGGGACGTGTCGACGCCCCTGGGTGCGCCAGCGCATGCGGGCGGCGTGGCCCTCGAGCTGGTGAAACGCCTGGTAGGCAAAGCCCGAGAACTGCATCTCACACACCGGCCGGAGTCCGTAGAGGGCCATACCGATCGACATCCCCACGATGCCGGATTCGGCCAGAGGGGTGTCCAGCACCCGCTGCGGCCCGTAGCGCTCGTGAAGCCCGTCCGTCACCCGGAAGACGCCGCCGTCCACCCCGACGTCCTCGCCCAGGACGATCACGCGGTCGTCGGCCGCCATCTCCTGTTTGAGCGCCAGATTGAGCGCCTGGACCATGGTGAGTTTAGGCATCGGCGTCCTCCTCCTCGGCGGCGGCGGCCTCGCGCAGAAACTCTTCGCGGTGGGCCTGAATCGCGGGCGTCGGCTCGGCGTAGAGATGGTCGAACATGTCGACGGGGTCGCCCAGGGTCTTCATCCGCGCTTCGGCGGCGTCCACGGCCGCCTGGATGTCTTCCAGGACTTCGGCCGCGATGGCCTCGATCTTGGCCTTGCTGAGCAGCCGGCGGCGTTGGAGATAGGTCTCGAAGCGGGTGATGGGATCCTTGCGGCGCCAGCGTTCCACTTCATCGTCGGTGCGGTAGCGTTTGGGGTCGTCGGCCGTGGTGTGCATCGTCAGGCGGTAGGTTTCGCACTCCACCAGGGTGGGCCCCTCGCCGGCACGGGCGCGCGCGGCCGCTTCGGCCACCGCCGCATAAACCGCCAGCACGTCGTTGCCGTCCACCTGAATGCCGGGCACACCGTAGGCCAGCGCCTTCTGGGCGATGGTCGCCGACCGGGTCTGCCGGGTACGGGGGATCGAAATGGCCCACTGGTTGTTCTGGCACACGAAGATCACCGGGACCTGGAAGACGCCGGCAAAATTCATGGCTTCGTGAAAATCGCCCTCGGACGTGGCCCCGTCGCCAAAAAAGGTCAGCGCCACCTGGTCCTGCCCGCGGTAGCGGGCCGCCCAGCCGATGCCCACGGCATGCAGCATCTGGGAGCCCACCGGCACGGCGATCGGCAGGGTCGGGCCGGGCGGGTCCAGGAGGGCGGCTTCGCTGAACCCGGCGTTGGCCACGATCACGCTTTCCAGGCTGCGGCCCCGCCAGATTTCGGCCGCGGTTTCACGGAAGGCCGGCACCATCCAGTCGTCTTCATTCAGCACGGCCACAGCGCCCAGGTGGGCCGCCTCTTGGCCGCTCGTGGGCGGGAAGGTACCGATGCGCCCCTGGCGCTGGAGCGCCAGGAGGCGCTCGTCGAAGCGCCGCCCCGTAACCATGGCGCGGTAGAGTTTCAGCAACAGGTCGCGGGGCAGGTCGGGATCGAGCTTCTTGTCGACGTTGCCCTCTTCGTCGAGTATCGACAGGCGTTCGATGACTTCCGTCATTTCGATGCGTTTGCGCGGCATGGGGCGCCTCCTGGCACGACGCTTTAGGCCGCAACCCTGGCGGTCTGCCAAAACGCGTGCGCTTTTCTCTCGATCGGCCGTTTTAAGGCGATGCTTACGCCAGAAGTACTAGCCCAATGACTTCTGCGTACAAGCGGCTGTTTTTGGTAACGCAGCGATTTAGGCGTCACTTTACTGCCGGCGCGCTTGCAGATAAGCAATCGCCGTTTGAAGACTTGTTGAAAAGATTGGAACCGTTTGGAGAGGCGTCAAGTTTGGGGGTGGGATACAGCGGTGTGTGTCCGCTAGCCCGAGCTTAGCTTTCCAGCACACTTTTGCTTTTTCGGGGTCGGGGTCGTCACCGGTATCGGGTATCGGAAAGAGATCATATCGCACGTTCTCGATTCCGATACCGATAGCGATACCGACGGCGATCTCAACAGCCTGACAGTCGTCGTCTAGCCCAAGGGTCTTTGCGGCCGACATCCGTGATGTTCGCCAACCCGTCAGGAGGCGTAAATCGAGCACTGGCGCGCGCCCATGGCGGCCTCCATCAGGGCTTCCGAGAAGGTCGGGTGACCGTGAATCGTGCGGGCCAGGTCTTCGGCGCTGGCCCCGAACTCCATGGCCAGAACGCATTCGGCGATCATGTCGGCGGCCCGGGCGCCGATGATATGCACCCCCAGGATGCGGTCGGTACGCTGGTGGGAGAGCAGTTTGACGAAGCCGTCGGTCTCGCCCATGCAGCGCGCCCGGCCCGCGCCCGTAAACGGGTAGCTGCCGGTGCAGTAAGGAATGCCGCGCTGCCGGATGTCTTCTTCGGTCAGTCCCACGCTGGCCACCTCGGGGGCCGTGTAGATGACGGCCGGCATGGCGTCGTAGTTGACCTCGGCGGTCTGTCCGGCCATGGCCTCCACCGCGGCGATGCCTTCGGCCGAAGCCTTGTGGGCCAGCGCCGGGCCGGCCACGAGGTCGCCGATGGCGTAGACGTTCGGTACGCTGGTGCGATAGACCGCGTCTACGGTCACCAGGCCGCTGCGCGCCTCGGTCGCGACGCCGACCCCCTCGAGGTTCAAACCGTCGGTCAGCGGGCGCCGGCCCACACAGACCAGCAGGCGGTCGAAATCCAGATCCTCTTTCTCTTCCTTGTGCTCGACGGTGACCCGCACCTTGCGGGCCATGGCCTTGGCCTCCAGGACCCGGGTGTTGACGCGGATGTCCATCCCCTGCTTGCGCAGGATGCGATCCAGGGTGCG
>JASJBQ010000277.1 GCA_030066455.1 Desulfobacterales bacterium | reverse complement strand
ATGACATTGCCATTAACCATTTTAAATTTCCTTTTTTATTCATATTCAAACGATGATATTTCTATTTTCCAACGGCGGCTATGCCTGCCGCCGTTGGTTCGCTAAACTTCTACGCTTTCGGGCCGACACCGTGAACCTTGAGGAAAGTGTTCCACTCATCACCACTGATCTTACCGTCCTTGTTGGTATCGATCATATCGAATCCGGCCCGCATCATCTCCATCTGCGGCGCGGTGAACTCTTCGAAGGAAAGCATCCCGTCGCTGTTGCTGTCCTTATCGGACATATTCCAGGACATGCCACCTTTACCATGACCGCAACCGTGATAGTGGTGACCAGCAAAAGCCAAGGGCACGACGATGAGCATCAGAGAAGCAATCAAAATGATATATGGTTTGATCTTCATGACGACTCCTTGTTGTTTTTATGATTGAGTATTTAAATTTTGTTTAAATACTGTCTAAATAATAGCGTTTGCCGATAAGTTGTCAATAGATTCATTCGCATTTTTTGCGGGCCCTGTTGCACACCGTCACGGATGCGCCTCAGCCGCCCTCAGGGCTCATTGTCAGCGCTCTCTGCCATGCGGCATCCACTAGCTGCATGCAGGGGCGACCGTAAGCGATGTAGGTTTCAAAACGGTGAGCCGCCGTGTCGGTTTGGGCTTCGTCGTGTCGTACCAGATTCATATGCGGTTCGATGGAACGGGCCTTTTTTCTGGCCCGGCCGAACACCCGCCTGGATTTTCCCGCCCTGGCCGTTGGCTACAGCCATGTCGGCCGCATCGTCGCCAAGGGCCGGAAGGTAATAGATTTTAAAATCGGTGAGAACCTGGGAATTCTGTTCGGCTGGAAAAAACACGGAAGGCGAAGATGGCTAGGCCCAACGCATACAGGACCCGACAAAGCCGGCAATAACCGGGCGGAGGAATGTGGCAAAAGGGTCCCACCAGCGGGACCCCGTTGCCTGGCGGTTTTGCTTGGGGCGGGTACTATTCGCAATACCTCAAATTCACCGCGGCGTATCCATGGCCATGGTCATGATAGCGGTGGTTGATATATTGCTGCACTTTGTAATGACGCAGTCCGATATCAGCCGCCATCATATCTTCCACGAGTTCCTCTTTGTGCATTTTGAGATAATGCGCCTTGCCGACTTCCTGGCGCGCCTTGTCCCTGAGTGCGGGCGAGCGTGAATTCATCAGATGGCATTTCTGGAGGCAATGGTCGATTTCCCAGACCACCTGTGCTTCGTAGTATTGCTTCATTTCGCTGTTGCTCCATTCGTCGGCGTTGACCGGACCTCCGATCATGACGACGCCCCCGACCAGCATGCAAAGCAGTGTCTTCCACATGGCCTTCCTCCTTTCGATGCTGTCCGTTAAATTCACTCGGCACTCGGCGGTGATCGGCTATCGACACGCCGCGCGCAAGACATGGTGTGCGAAGGATCGCGATGGAACACGCATTAACGGGATTGCGGTTGAGATAAGCGGTCGCGCTGTTTTCTCTTCAGACGTCGGGAAGGTTCAGGGGGCAGTGGCAAGGTGCTGAGAAATCTCGATCTTCTCGTCTTACGGTCATAAGTCAGCAATAATAGTGCCAAATATATCCGAGCATGGCCGCGCGCTGGGGTGGGAAAGGGTCTCTGCCTTTAGATATTTGATAATTCTTCCTGGCGGGCCACAGGATGGTGGGCAGCGATGAAGGCCATTGAACGCCATTCGTACACCAGCTTTACAGAGGGACAATAAAAAATAGACAGCGGTCGGCAGAGGGCCAGTGTATGCACCGCCCCTCCTGCCGCCGCAGGTAAGCAGGGATCAGGGCAGCATGCAGGCCCCAAAGATGACAAAAGCAACCTCGGTGCCCGAAGCGGAAAACACCAATTTACCACTCTCTTCATCGATGGCCATGGTCCACCCCAGGCCGTCTTTGGTGCCTTCGCGCCCGTCTTCGGCACCTTGAAGAAACAGTTTGCCGTCAACGCGCTCCATTTTTTCGATATCCGTTTTGAGATCCTTGCGCCCCAATTGCCGGGCGCGGATCAATTTGGCTTTAAAATCGAGTTTTAAAAAATCGGGGAAGTCGATTTCATCCGTCTGAACGCGTTTACACTCACCGCCGGGCAAACATTCAAGGACGTCCTGAGCCGCGCAGATCACTGCCTTGGAACCATCGAAATCTCCAGCCATGACCGGGGTGACCAGCAGGCCCAGGCCCAGGAGTAATCCAAACAGAATCTTCATTTTCTTCATCGTCGCTCTCCTTGTTGAAATCAGAAACGAAATGGTACCCGTGACGCCAATCGTGCGCACCGCAAAGGCATTCGGTGTCACACCGGCCCTACACGTTACGACCGGCCTCCAGCGAGCGCACCGCCCAAAGCATGGGGCCACTACTTGACGGAATAGCCGCGGCCTTCAAGACAGGCGGCGTAGGCTCGGTTATAGGCATTGCGCCCGGCCCGGTATTGGGAGGCCTGCTCCTGCTCCCATTGCTGCCGCCGCTGCTGATCGCGTTTCTTCTGGCTTGATCGGCGTGCACCGCCAATCGCGGCTCCGCTGCCTGCACCCACCGCGCCGCCGATCAGAGCGCCTTTACCACCGCCGGCAATCCCCCCGACACCGGCGCCGAGCAGGCCACCACCGACGGCCCCCGTACCGGCCCCCCAGGTCTCCTTCTCTTTGGGCGGCGGCGGCGAGCTGGCCGTGGGCGTCTTCATGGGATCGAAGTTGCTTTCCCGCTTGGCCCAGTTGTAGCAGTCATATTTGTCCTTTTCCGTCTGGTCCTGGCTCTGGCCCTTGGCCGGGTAGACCACGAAGTCACCATCCGACCACGCCGGCCCGGCCAGTCCGAGGGCCAATAAAAAAACGATAGCCGATACGAACGTTCGCTTCATTTTCACTCCCCTTTGTTTTTTTGGTGGTTTTCCGATCCAGATACTTTCAGACTTGTTGTCGGCCGATGCACCGATTACGGCGTTTTGAAAATCATCGATCAGACGATCTGCTTGCACATACATACGGCTGAGGCGGGACACAGTATTTTAAATTCCTCCGTGGCCCGAAGCGTCGCCGGTGCGTCGGCGCGGCGGACTTCCTGGTAGTCGCGGCGGTTGAAAAAAGGCGCTGCCGACATGGTGAGCAGATACAGCGTCGTCACCCCCATCATACGGGCGTAACGCTCAATCGATTCGACAAGGCGGTCACCGATCCCTTTTCCCCGGTGGGCTGGCCCCACGGCCAGCGAGCGAAGCAGCGCATGGGGTTGAAAAAGCTCCAGACCAATCGTCCCCACCACCTCGTCGCCCCTGCGGGCAACGATGAAATGGCTCAGCTTTTCCGGCGTAAGGTCGCTCGTCTGCAACCCGCAGGCACTAAGGAGGGATTCAACGGCGTCTTCTTCTCCGGGGCGCAAGCCACTCACGGTCACCGACAAAATATTGTCCAAATCCATGACTGTTTCCCGATGATGATGTTCTAAGCTCGGTGCCTGTCTGAGCGACACCTTGATGGCATTTTTGGGATTGGGAGGCTGTATAGTTATCTTGTATGAAGACGGCTGTTTAAAGCCTAATGCTCAATAAAACGACCGTAATCAAGTATTGTTATTGCTGCCAATATAGACAGTTTTCGATAGGTTGCAAGTATTTATGATCAATCCGGCAGGACGATTACGAAGCGACGGTGTAGGATGACAAGCCAGGTTAGAGGGATTAAGGTTGAGATCAAATCACAAACAACCTGGGGGATTGGAGTCGCTCGAAACACTAAGACCGGATCGACGATGCCCTCCTGATGCAAAACGTGCAATGCGCATGTGGCCAACCATCGCCATGTCAAATAGCCAATCAATCCAGATCAAATGGCTCAAACGGATCAAGCACGTCGAGGAAGATGCGTGGAACGCCATCGCCCGTACTCTGACCACGCCGTTCTTCGAATGGGAGTGGTTGCGATTATTGGAAGAATCCGGCAGTGCGGTCGAAACCAACGGTTGGCTGCCCCACCATCTGACGGTATGGCGCGAGGGCCGTCTGGTGGCGGCCGCGCCGCTCTACATCAAGAGCCATAGTGCCGGCGAGTTCGTTTTCGACCACGTATGGGTGGATGTCGCCCGGCGTCTTGAAATCCAGTATTACCCCAAGCTGGTGGGCATGAGTCCGTTTTCACCCACCATCGGTTATCGCTTCCTGGTCGATCCCCGCGAGGATGAGATCGCATTGAGCGACATCATGTTGAAAGCGATCGATGGTCTCTGCCGCCGCTACAGGCTTTCGGGATGCAGCTTCAACTATGTGGACCCCGACTGGGCGCAGATTCTGGCCTCGCATGGATTCCTTTCCTGGACCCACCAGAGCTTTGCCTGGCGGAACCGTGATTTCACCAGCTTCGATGATTACCTGTCATTATTCAAATCCGGCCAGCGGCGCAATATCAAACGCGAACGCAATGCCATGGCCAGGCAGGGGATACGGCTGGTCCCGATGAGCGGGGAGCAGATCACGCCGGAACTCTTCAGGCACATGTACCGTCTCTACTCCGACACGAACGCCCAATTCGGCCCCTGGGGCTGCCACTATTTGACCGCTGATTTTTTCAAAGGCCTCCATGCACGCTACCGCCACCGGATCCTTTTAATCAACGCCTACCAGAACGGAAATCACCTGCCCATCGGCATGTCGTTTTTACTCTACAAGGACGACCGGCTATACGGCCGCTACTGGGGGGCCACCACCGAAGCCCACGCCCTGCACTTCAATGCCTGCTACTACGCCCCCATCGAATGGGCCATTCAAAACGGCATCCGTCATTTCGATCCCGGGATAGGCGGCCACCACAAGATCAGACGCGGGTTCGAGGCCGTGCCCAACTACAGCTACCACCGTTTCTCCGAATGGCGCCTGCAGGAAATCCTGCGGCTCAACATCGGCAAGATCAACCAGATGGAAAAGGCCCAGATCGAAGACATCAACGCCGAACTCCCCCTGGCCAATCGCTGAAGTGCGGCCGCAAGCGGCCCCACCATCGGCAGATCGCGTTTCGGCGTCGGTATCGCTATCGGGATCGGGTTTTCGAACAAAAGGCAGGCTGGGAATTTTCGATTCCGATAGCGATACCGATAAGGCAGGCCAAAGGGAAAAGGTCGGAAACCCAAGTTGAAAAAGCATTCTGCGGGTGCCAGCAAATTCCCTTCGCCCCGCGCCGAGCATCGACGATGCGCCCAGGAAAAGCGTGTCGGCCTGTTTGAGCGCAGCGAGTTTCCGACACGCGCCGGGCGCGTCGGCGACGCGCAGGATTGAGCGGGGCGCGGGCGTTTTCTTTTGGTTCGTTTTCTTTCACGTGAAAAAAAATGAACAAACGTTCAATACTTAGCGCCTTGTAACGGTCGAGCTGATCCCAACGATTTTATCGAGGTACGGAACTAAATCAGATTCAGTACCGCCAGCCGAGGACCCCCGCCACCCCATTCATCACAATAGCAATCCCGTAAAGCGAGGCCACCGTGATCACCTTGGTGCGCATCCGCCGCATGCCGATTACCAGCAGGGCGGCCACGTAAAAATGAAAATAGCCAAAGAAGAAGATGAGCCAGACGCCGCCGAACGAACGGTTCCACCAGGGGTATTCCCACACCAGCAGTCCGCCCATATTGAGCAGACACTCCACGAACACGCAGAAGGCCGCGTAGGCGATGGCCCAGAACCACCAGTCCGGTATGCCCAGAATGCGGTCGCGGCGGTTCTCGCTAAGCGTGTAGTAGTAAATGATGCCCGAGATCGCGAACATGAACATGATCTCGATGTTCCAGCCCACCATGGTGCGCAGGGCGGTGGGCCCGGGTGCGGTCCAGAAGGCCGAGCGCTGGGTGAAGTGGAAGATCCAGCCGTTCCAGGTTTCGTTGATGCAATCCATGCCGAAGATGGTCAGACCGGCCATCACGGCGTTCCAGTTGCCGCTCTGGCGGGCCTTTTTGATCTCGGTGGTGTAGATGTAGAACACGATGGCCAGAAGCGGAATCACATACCATTCCAGTGTGCTGAGATCGCGCAGCCCGTCGAGCGCCTGTTGCGAAGCCGGGGTCATCGATGCGCCTCCTTCCCTGTTCATCTCAATCGATCAAAAAAAGCTCCCGTCCTTGTCTATCATCGTCAGCAGATATTCATTATTCAAAATCCGGCTCCTATCGCAGGGCACCAGGTCTCAGGTACCTCCCCACTGGGGGACCTCGTCAATCTGTTGGTTTCTCCATTCTCCCCATTGTCCCGCAATGAAAATCAACTTCAGGGCGGTTGCCTTCATCGTGGTCGGTATCGCTATCGGTATCGGCATCGAGGTCTTTGATCAGCGCTACGATCTCGAGTCCCGATTCCGATGCCGATCCCGACCTGACGGCATACCCGACCAGAGCC
>JASJBQ010000030.1 GCA_030066455.1 Desulfobacterales bacterium | reverse complement strand
CCGCATGGCGGCATGAGGCGCCGCTTCAGGGAGTGGTTGGGCGACGCGCAGGGTAAGCGGGGCACGGGCGTGCTCTTTTGCTTCGTTTTCTGTCACGTGACAGAAAATGAAGAATCCATTTAAGAAAAACACTCCGAATCGGTGGAACCTCCACGCGTCCTCCACCTGAGGTGGAGGGTTTAGATCAAGACCAGGATTCCGATGGTATCTATCCCTTGTTCCCGTTTAACTCGGTGTACAACGATTTGAATTCCTCGGTAAGCTTATGCTTGGGTGCCAGATTGACCAGGGGGGTGGCTTTTTGATGCGATTCGCGGATAATCACGGAATGTGAAAGGTAGGTGTTTAAAATCGGTAGCCCCTCTCCAGTCATTTCCGACACCAACTGTCTGGGCAGATTGGCACGCTGCTGAAAGTGATTTATGACGATACCCTCTACAGACAGTTTTTTGTTGTGGTCTCCCTGGACTTCACGCACTCTTTCAAGAAGCCGGTAAAGCGCACGCCGTGAAAAATCGTCGCAGTCAAACGGAATCAAACAGCTGTCGGCAGCAATAAGCGCCGACAGCGTATAAAAATTAAAGGCCGGAGGGGTGTCGATGTAAACGGCATCATATCCCTTTAGTTGATCCAAAGCATCTTTTAGTTTTCGAATTTTGTAGCGCGAGTCCAGCCGATAGATCAACTCGCCAAGGTCTTCATGGGCGGGCAGTATCGCCAGATGTTCAAAAGGCGTGGGAAGAACAAACGCATCGGCGGATTTGGGAAAAAACGTGAAACTGAGCGTTTCCTTGTAATAGTCTGCGATTGTCAGCTCAAGTGCGTCTGCCGTTGCCCCAAGCAGGTACTGCGTTGAGTTCGCCTGGGGGTCCAGATCGACCAATAGGGTGTGATGTCCCGCTGCGGCACTTAAAGCCGCAAGGTTACATGCGATCGTCGTTTTACCCACGCCGCCTTTCTGGTTAAAAATGACCCTTCGCATCTGCCCCTCTTCTCTTGAAGTGACGGGTTGATTTCGATAAAGGTTCTACTCTTTTTTTGCTTTGGCGACTTTCTTTTTCTTGACAGCTTTCGCTTTTTTAGCCGTCTTCCGAGCTGGTTTTTCAACTGCAAAATGGGTTTCCATATAGGCAAAGCCATCATCCACGAATGTCCGGAAGCGTGCGCTTTCCTGCCGACAAGCATCAACCCAGCTTTGAATCATTTTTTGCCCTTCTTCAGGCAGCCAGGTATTTTGCTGCACGGTCCGGCGCATTGCCGCAGTGGCCTGGTCCTGCAACAGCACAGCGGCGTCGAAGCAATTGGTGAAAGCCAGTTTCTGGAATTCGATAATCTGTTTGCTGAGTCGCGCATACACCATGATTCATTCCCCCTTTAATGGTATTCAAAAGAACTCATAATATTGCGTTGCAACAATAACGTTTGTTATGACTTTTATCTAATTATATTGGTCAAATTGCTATGTCAATATATTTTTTGTGCAATGCAACATTGCCTTGGCCTCGACGTCGGCGCGACTCACCGGCCATACGGCGCAGGGAGGTGCCACAGCCTCTGCGTTGGTTGAAGCCCGGATACAACACCCTGCCATTGGTTCTTGCGTAGTAAAAAAAACGGAGATCGGACAACTCCCCGTCCATCTCCGTTTTTTAGTTGATTGGCGCGCCCGGCACGACTCGAACGTGCGACCTACGGATTCGAAGTCCGGCGCTCTATCCAACTGAGCTACGGGCGCCTTGGCGATGCCCCAAAAGGCCACCTTCGGTGTTGCCCATCGTTTTTCCTCACTGCGGCGTACACGCCGTACGCCTCGCTCGCAAAAACTCGGTCGCCTTGAATCTGTCGCTTTTGGGAAATCGCCAAGGGGCGCGTATAAGCGACAAGACCATTGAAGATGCTTACGCTTCGTCAATGGTCTTTTTATATCGCATGGGGTGAGTGATGGGACTTGAACCCACGACCCTCAGGGCCACAACCTGATGCTCTACCACTGAGCTACACCCACCGTAAGAACCTAGGCCAATTAACAGAATCCCGGCGGAATTGCAAGGCCAAATCAAAACGCCCGCACACGGGCCTCGCGACCCGCTGCGGTGTCTCGATACCGCCCAGCGCCCGGGCTTGCGCCTTGACCGGGCCGGGCATCTGCTATAGGATTCCTCTGCCTGTTAAACCCACCTGCCAAAGGGATTAAAATGCCCGGATATCAAATATTTATCATTCGCGCCCTGCTGGGCCTGGGAATTGCCACCGTGATCGTGCGCATGTTCGACAAGAGTACGGACCCGCTGTATGTCGCCGGGCTGGCCACCATTCTGGTGGGGCTGTCCTATTTTATGGAATACCTGCGCAAACGCGGCTAGCGGCACAGCCGCCGCGTCCCTGATCCTTATCCCGTTCTAACCTTCGGGACCTATTCACCTGGGAGTCGTCACGTCTTGAAACAGATCATCCTCGGCACCGCCGGGCACATCGACCACGGCAAGACCAGCCTGATCCGGGCGGTGACCGGCATCGACACCGACCGGCTAAAGGAAGAAAAAGAACGCGGCATCACGATCGAGCTGGGCTTTGCCTCCCTGGACCTGCCCAGCGGCCAGCACGTGGGCATCGTGGACGTGCCGGGGCATGAGAAATTCGTCAAGAACATGGTGGCCGGGGCCACCGGCATCGACATCGTGGCCCTGGTGATCGCGGCCGACGAGGGCGTCATGCCCCAGACGCGGGAGCACATGGAGATTTGCACGCTGCTGGGCATCCGCCACGGCTTCGTCGTGCTGACCAAGATCGACATGGTGGACGAGGAATGGCTGGAGCTGGCCCGGGAGGACGTCATCGAGTTTGCCCGGGGGACGTTCCTGGAAGACCAGCCGGTGGTGCCGGTATCTTCCGTGACCGGCGATGGCATCGACGGCTTTACGCGCACCCTGGATGCGCAGTGCCGTGCCATCCCGGAGCGCAAGACCAGCGGGCTCTTCCGTCTGCCGGTGGACCGGGTGTTCACCATGCGCGGCTTCGGCACCGTGATCACCGGCTCCCTGGTCTCGGGCGCGATCGAAGTGGGCGAGAATGTCGAGCTCTACCCGGCCGACATCCGCTCCAAGGTCCGCGGGCTGCAGGTGCACGGCGCCGGCGTCGAGAAGGCCCTGGCCGGCCAGCGCACGGCAGTCAATTTCCAGGGCCTGGACAAGGACGCGGTCGAACGCGGTTACGTGCTGGCCCGTCCCGGCACCCTGAAGCCCAGCTATATGGTGGACATCGCCTTCAATTACCTCGAGAGCTGCACCAAGCCATTGAAAAACCGCACCCGGGTGCGCTTTCACACGGGCACCAGCGAAATCATGGGCAACATCATCCTGTTCGACCGCGAAACCCTCGATCCCGGCCAGACGACCGTGGCCCAGGTCCGGCTGGACACGCCCGTGGTGCTGGTCAAGGACGACCGCTACGTGATCCGCAGCTATTCACCGGTGCGCACCATCGGCGGCGGGCGCGTGCTCAACCCGGTACCGCCCAAACACAAGCGTTTCCGGGCCGAGGTGATCGAATCCCTGAGCCGCTACAAGGAGATGACCCCGGATGCGATCATCGCCTTCCACGCCCACCAGTCCGGGTTCCAGGGCACGCGCTTCAGCGACCTGCGCCTGGTGACCAACCTGCCCGACAAGAAGCTGGAGAGCACCGTCAACGCCCTGCTTTCCAACCGCCGCCTGATCACGGTGGACCGCGAAGCGAGGCTCTACATTCATGCCGATGCCTACGCGAACCTGCGCCGGCTGGTGCTGGACCAGCTGGGCGGCTACCACCAGGCCCATCCCCTCAAGGCGGGGATGCCCAGCGAAGAGCTGAAGTCCAAGTTCCCGGCGCGGATCAACACCAAGCTGCCCATCCAGGTGATGAACCAGATGGTCAAAGCCGAGGAACTGGTCCTGGAAGACAACCTGGTCCGACTGGCCGGCCACCAGGTGAGCCTGGCCATCGACCAGACCGAACTCAAACGCAAGATCGAAAAAGCCTATGTCGAGGGCGGCATCACGCCGCCCTATTTCAAAGAGGTCTGCCAGCAGTTGGGCACCGCCCCCGGAGCGGCCCAGGAAATCCTGGGCCTCATGGTCGAAGACGGCATCCTCGTCAAGGTGAAGGAAGATCTCTATTTTCACCGCCCGGCCATCGAGGATCTCAAAGCGCGGCTCGTGGCTTTCCTCAAGGCGAACGGGACCATCACGACCCCGCAGTTCAAGGATATGACTGGAGCTTCGCGCAAATATGTGATACCTTTGGCCGAATTTTTCGATGCCACCCGAGTGACCATTCGCGTCGGGGACAACCGTCAGCTGCGCAGGGGTTGACCCCTTACGTCCAATCGATATTTTCACCAGCGTATTCATCTCCAGGAGCCGTCATGGAAAATCCGCAGCCGGACCCAACTCCGGAAAAGAAGAGCAAGGGGTTCACCCTGTTTGCCGCCAAACGCATCGTCATCGGCACCGTGGGTGTGCTGGCGCTTCTCTGGGGGGCCAGCATGGTTCTCAACCTGTTTGAATCCCACCAGGACCCTTCCGACCCTCACGCACCGAGCATCGTGGCCGATCATGATGCCAAGGGGGAAGAGCACACAACGGCCGCGAAAAGCCACGGCCCGGCATCCGATGACGACCATGGCCGCGCAGCGCCCCATGGTTCGAAACCTCACGATCAGACCGCCGGCCACGCAGCTGAAACCGGAAGCGGTGCTGCGCACCATGACACGTCGGACGCTCACGCCCCGAAGACGGGCGCTCACGACACCGCGAAGAAGGACGCGCACAGCGACGACGGCGGGCACGGCGCGGCCTCGAAGACGACCCCTGCAGCGGCCGGTCATGCCGCCGGCGAAGACAAGGACCACGCCACGGCCGTGGGTGAACACGCCGCCAAGGCCGCCCACGGCGGGGACGACGCCCACGGCGGCGACCACGGTCACGGTCACGGTACGATTGAGATCTCGGATGTGAAGGGGGTCACTTTCGTCATGGCCACCATCGCCCCGCTCCGATACGAACTGGAAGAGCGCTTCTACGGATGGCGGCCCAACGATATCATCCGCCCGGCCGACAATGTGAAGAACTACCAGCTGGGTGTTCTGGAAGTCACGCGCCGCACCGTCGAGACCCTGACCGAGCGCATCTCGCGCACCGGCAGCGCCCAGGCGTTTGACAAGGATCTGGAACTGGCCCGCAACAATTTGATGATCCACGCCGAAGACTACATGCTGCCCTCGGCCGAATCGAGCTATGCCGAGGCGCTGGCCGCCCTGGATCGCTACAAACGCAAACTTGAAACGGGCACGGCGCCCTTCTACACCCGCACCGTGAACCTGATCCCGCTGCTCATGGCCTACGAAAACCTGCTGGGCAGCTGCGACGACAACCTGGTCAAAGCCAAGGAAGACGACGGCCACGAGGTCAGCTGGTTCCGGGCCGACGATTATTTCTACTACGCCCAGGGCGTGGCCCACACCATGCATACCATCCTGCAGGCCGTAGCCGTCGATTTTGAAACGGTGGTCGAATCCCGTCGTGGCACCGACGTGCTCCACCACGCCATCGAGGCCCTGCACCATGCCAATGAAATCCACCCCTGGATCATCCTGGATGGTGATCCCGACGGCTTTACCGCCAACCACCGCGCCAATCTGGCGGCGCCCATCAGTCACGCGCGTTTTTACGTCGGCCTGCTGATCCAGACGCTTTCCACCTGATGCCGATCCCGGCGGGAGGGATGGCGTCACCGCACCCCCGCGGCGATGCCATCCGGCAGGCTGCCCGGTGGCCGGCGCCATCGTCGAACCCGCGCCCTTTCCGGATCAGGATCGCAGCATTCGCCGCCCCCGGCGGCAACCCGCTTGCAACCCCGTCGCTCAGGGTCCAGATCAAAATTAGAACACCAGGGACAGGCATGACCCTCAAACCAACATACGAAGAGCTCGAAGCCCGCGTCCGCGCCCTCGAAGCCGATCTGCACCGCCAGCGGCACCAGGTGGCGGAAATCGATCACTCGCGGGAACGCATCCTGGCGCTTATCGATTCGCTGCCCCTCAACGTCTTCGGCAAAGACCACGCGGGCCGTTTCATTTTCGCCAACGCCGCTTTCTGCCGCACGCTCGAAAAGCCGCTGGAAGCCGTGTTGGGCTGCACGGATTTCGACCTGCACCCCGAGGTGCTGGCCCACAAATACCGCCGGGATGACCTCGCCATCATGCAGACCGGTGAAACCACGGTGATCGAAGAAAAACACAAACTGAGCGGCGCCGACCACCTGTATGTCAACGTGGTCAAGGCCCCGCTGAAGCTGCCCAATCAGAAAACCGGCGGGGTCATCGGCATCTTCTGGGACATCACCCGTCGCAAACAGGCCGAAGCCGCCCTGCAGGCCAGTGAAAAGCGGTTCCGGGACCTGGTGAACCTGCTGCCCCAGTCGATCTTCGAGACCAACGCGGACAGCCGGCTCGTGTTCGTCAACCAGAGCGCCCAGAAGATATTCGGCTACCCGCCGGAAGACCTGGTGCAGGGGATGGACCTGTATGCGTTCATCAGCCCCGAAGACCACGACCGCTTGCGGTCTGACTTCCGCAAGACGCTGGCAAAGGGCAGCCCGGCGGGAAGAGAGTACGTCGCCCGCTGCGCCGACGGCCGCACATTCCCCATCGCCATGTACATGAGCCCGATACTGACGGCGAGTGAGACCGTCGGCGTTCGTGGGATCGCCATCGACCTGAGCGATGTCCACCAGCTCGAAGAACGGCTGAGCATCGCCCAGAAAATGGAGGCCGTGGGCCTCCTGGCCGGCGGCGTGGCCCACGATCTCAACAACCTCCTGGGCCCTATTCTGGGTTATGCCGAACTGCTGATGTTGGAAATGTCCTCCGGAGACCCGAACCGGCCATCCATCCAGTCCATCCACAAAGCCGGCGCCCGGGCCCGCGACATGGTTCATCAACTGCTGGCCTTTGCGCGCAAACAGCCGTTGAAGATGAAAACGCTGGACCTCAACCAGGTCATCATCCGTTTCGAAAAACTGCTGCGCCGCACGATCCGCGAAGACATCCGCATCACCCTGACCCTGGCCCCAACGCCGCTCCCCGTGGAGGCCGACACAGGGCAGTTGGAACAGGTGCTCATGAACCTGGCGATAAACGCCCGGGATGCCATGCCCGACGGCGGCCTGCTGCGGATCGGCACCGCCCTGCATGATCCCCGCGAGGGCCGGGAAAACCCCCAACCTCAAAGGAGGGAAGACATGCGGGTCATGCTGACCTTAAGCGACACGGGCCACGGCATCACGCCCGCCGACCGCGAAAAGATCTTCGATCCTTTTTTTTCCACCAAGACCAAGGGCAAAGGCACCGGTCTGGGGCTTTCCACCGTTTACGGCATCGTCCGACAGCACCGCGGCAGCATCCAGGTGGAAAGTGAGCCCGGCCAGGGCACGACCTTCCAGCTCTTCTTCCCGGCGGCGGCCGATATGCGGATCGCCACGGATCAGGCCGACGAAAGCCGGCCGCCCCGGCAGATGCCGATTTCCAGTACGATCATGGTGGTCGAAGACGAAGCCATGGTGCGCGATCTGGCCGTGAACATCCTCGAGCGCCAGGGCTACCGGGTCCTGTCGGCCGAATCGGGCGCCGACTGCCTGCAGCGGCTGAGGGGCCACAGCGGGCCGCTGGATCTGCTGCTCACCGACGTGATCATGCCGGGCATGAACGGCCGGGACCTCTACCGTGCGGTGCTGGGCCCGTTTCCGCAAGTCAACGTCCTTTACATGTCCGGCTATACCGACAACGTCATCCTGCACCACGGTGTCCTCGAAGAGGGTATCCATTTCATCCAGAAGCCCTTCTCCGTGGACGGCCTCATCGCCAAAGTCGGCCAGATTCTCGAAGCCGATTGAGCGGCGCCGGCCTGACCGGCGGCTAGCAAGCTGCTGAAAAACGTCATGCGCGCGGGCCAGACAAGGCAAAATCCGACGAAAAAGCGCCTTTTACTGATAACAAATGCGCATTTTGAAGAGGAATTTGTCGCCGTATGGCCGAGCGCCATCGTTTTTTACCGCCTGCTAAAGCACTCCGGTCAGCCGGGCGCAGATACTGTCGTGCAGGCGCATACCCTTCACGGTGGGGGCCAGGCGCCCCGCTGTCAGCCGAAGATAGCCTTCTGCCACAAGCGGTTTGAGAACCGTGGCGGCACGCGTTTCCAACCGCGTGCCGAAGCGCCGGGCAAAGGCCGTCAGATCGATTCCCGCGGCCAGACGCAGCCCCAGAAAAACCGTCTCGATCATCTCCTGGGCATCGTTGAGTAATTCACGGCCCTCCTCCGCCAGCCGCCCCCGGTCGAGCCGGTCGATGTAAGTCTCCAGGTCGGCCACGTTCCAGCTGCGCCGCGGTGCATCGAACGAGTGGGCCGACGGGCCGAATCCCAGATAAGGAACCCGGTTCCAGTACTTGGTGTTGTGGCGCGACCGCCATTTGAGAGCGACCGCGAAATTGGAAATTTCGTAGTGGTCGAAACCGGCGGCGCCCAGAACTTGCGAGGTCGTGTCGAAAAGGGTGGCGATTTGATCTTCGCCGGCCGGCACGTGTCCCCCGCTCTGGCGGTCGCGCATCAGGGGGGTATCAGGCGCATAGGTCAGGGCGTAGCAGGAAAGGTGCGCGGGGCGCTCGGTAAGGGCCTGGTCCAGATCCGCCTGCCAGCTATCGACGGTCTGACCGGGCAGACCGTAGATCAGATCCAGCCCCAGGTTTTCGAAACCGGCCCGGCGCGCCATGACAATGGCCGCCCGGGCCTGAGCAGCGGAATGCATGCGCCCCAGAAAGCGAAGGCGCGCATCGTCAAAGGATTGAACGCCCAGGTTGAGGCGGTTGATCCCGCCGGCGCGATAGGCGTCCAGACGGTCGAAGTCGACCGTCCCGGGATTGGCTTCCAGGGTGATTTCGGCACCGGCCTGGATGCTGAAGGACCGGTCCATGATCATCAGCAGTCGTTCGAAGAACGCGGGAGCCAGCAACGAGGGGGTGCCCCCGCCGAAATAGATGCTGTCCACAAGCCAATTCGGATGGGCGCGCCGCCGGATTTCCGCCGTCAGGGCCCGCTGGAAGGCGTCCTGCCGATCGGTGTCGGTCACCGAATAGAAATCGCAGTAGCGGCACTTGCGCTCGCAAAAGGGGATGTGAATGTAGATGCCGGCGGGGGTCATGGCCGCCTGCCTCCCGCCGCCCCGCAGGTGCCGGCGGTTCCGGGGCTCAGCGTTTGTGCGGGTGGCCCAGTTCCATGCCCAGTTCCAGGGCCTTGCGGTTCATGTCCACGAACCCCGCCGGGATCCGCTGCGCGAGCACGTTCATGATGGATTCGGGTTGCACCAGTTCGGTCAGCGCCACCACGGCGCCCAGCATGCAGATGTTGAAGACGATCGGTTTGCCGATCTGCTCCATGACCTGGCGGTACATGGGCAGCTCCACCTGGCGGGCGTCCACTTTGCGGACGGTCTTGACGAACCGGTCGTCGGTCAGAAGCAAGCCTCCCGGCCGGATGATGGTGGCGTAGGTGCTGTAGGCTTCCTGGGTCAGGCAGACCAGCACGTTGGGCTGGATCACCTTGGGATAGTTGATTTCATCCTGGGATACGATGATGTCCGTGCGGGTCGCGCCGCCGCGGGCGGCGGCGCCATAGGCCTGGGACTGGGTGGCGTTGAGGCCCTCGTGGATGACGGCGGCCTCGGCGAAGATAATGGCCGCCGTGATGACCCCCTGGCCACCGGAACCCGAAAAAACCATCCGAACTCTCTGCATGACGGCTACCCTTTCATGGCCTGTTGCATGATCTTGTCGTATTCCCGGCAGTACTCCGGCGCTTCCTTCTGCACGAAGATCCCGCGTTCGATCAGATCGGGGTTGGCCGCCTTCTTTTTGGAGCCGACCGGCACGGTGATGTCCTTGTAGCTCTCCATCATGTCCGCGGCCGCCCCCTGCTTGTTCTTGCGTCCGAAATGGGTCGGGCACTGGGAGAGCACCTCCACCACGCTGAATCCCTCGTGGAGAATGGCCTGCTTGATCAGGTCGGTGGCCTGCTGGGCGTGAAAGACCGTGCTGCGGGCCACGAAAGTGGCCCCGGCCGCCAGCGCCATCTCGACCACGTCGAAGGGACGGTCGATGTTCGCGTAAGGGGCCGTGGTGGCGTTGATGCCCACGCCGGACATGGGCGAGAACTGACCGCCCGTCATGCCGTAGATACGGTTGTTCATGACAATGGCGGTCATGTCGATGTTGCGACGGCAGGCGTGGATGAAATGATTGCCGCCGATGGCCAGGGCGTCGCCGTCGCCCATGGGCACGATCACGTTCAGTTCGGGTTTGGAGAGCTTGACGCCGGTGGCGAAGGCCAGGGCCCGCCCGTGCAGGGTGTGCAGGGTGTGAAAATCCACGTAGCCCGAAATACGCGACGAGCAGCCGATGCCGGAGACCATGACGATCTCGTTCTTGGAGAGTCCCAGCTGCTCCACCGACCGCAGCAGGCTGTTCAGCACGGTGCCGTGACCGCAGCCCGGGCACCACATGTGCGGCAGGAAACGCTGCCGGATGTAATCTTTGACCGCCATGCTACACCCCCTTCCCCTGGATCAGCCGCAGGATGCTGCGAATGTCCTCGGGGTTGATGAAGACCCCGTCGATGCGGTTGGCCAGGAAAACCCGCGCGGGGTCGGCCACCGCTTTTTTAACCTCCTGCATGATCATCCCCATATTCATCTCCACCACCACCACAGCATCGACCTCCGCGCATTTTTCACGGATGATCTCCCGGGGGAAGGGCCATATGGTCTGGAGTTCCAGGAGGCCCAGACGCTCGCCGCGTCTGCGCCGGCTCTTGACCATGTGCAGGGCCGAGCGGGCCGCGGACCCGTAGGATATTAAAATGATCTCGGCGTCGTCGAGGTAGTACTCTTTGTAGCGTGCCAGCAGGTTGGCCCGGTTTTCGATTTTGTCCACCAGGTGGCGGATCAGGCCGTGGACGACTTTGGGGTCGGCGGAGGGGAAGCCCCACATGTCGTGATAGAGCCCGGTGACGTTGTAGCGGTGCACGCCGCCGAAATCGCTCATGGGCAGGCGCCCGTCCTCGCGCGGCAGATAGGGGTGGTAGTCGACCCCGCCCTTGACGGCGGTGCGCAAGCGCTCCACCAGCGGGAGTTCGCCCGGCGCGGGGATGGTCAGTTTCTCCCGCATGTGTCCCACCACCTCGTCGAAAAGCAGGATCACCGGCGTGCGGTAGGTTTCGGCCAGGTTGAAGGCCTCCACCGTCATCTGGAAGACGTCCTGGTGGTTGGAGGCCGTGAGCGCGATGATGGCATGGTCGCCGTGGGTTCCCCAGCGGGCCTGCATCACGTCGCCCTGACTGCCGTGGGTCGGGATTCCGGTGGAGGGGCCGCCGCGCTGCACGTCCACGATCACGCAGGGAATTTCGGCCATGATCGCGTAGCCCAGGGCCTCCTGCATCAGCGAGAATCCCGGACCCGAAGTGGCCGTCATCACCTTGTTGCCGGTGAGCGACCCCCCGATAATGGCGGCGAGGGAGGCGATCTCGTCCTCCATCTGGATGAATTTGCCCCCCACGGACGGCAGGCGCCGGGCCAGGAGTTCGGCAATCTCCGAGGAGGGCGTGATCGGGTAGCCGGCGAAAAAATTAAGCCCGGCGTAAAGCGCGCCCTCGACGCAGGCTTCGTTGCCCTGTACGAATTTGATCTGGTTGCTCATCATCAGGCCCTATTCGGTTTCGATTTCAATCGCGAAATCCGGACAGCGGATTTCGCAAAGCTTGCAGGCGATGCAGTCCTCGGGACGGGCGGCAAAGACCTTGTCCATCGCGTCGAGTTCCAGGACGTTCTTGGGGCAGAAGTGTACACAGATGCCGCAGCCTTTGCACCAGTCGCGATCGATATGGTGGGCTTTCAGTTTCTTCTTGGCCATGCAGGGTTCCCTTCGCCACGATATGATTCGCGCCCCTCCGTCGCCAACGGCTATCCGAAAGGACTTTGCCAACAGCGTGATGATTCAAGGCAGGCCCTTGTAGTGGGTCTCCTGAATTCTGTCAAGCCAAACCGGCACCCGGGCGGCTTCTTGTTCCGAGGCGGCTACGGCCTGCCGCCTGCGCTCAGTCCGCCATGATCTTGCGCAGGACGAAAGGCAGGATGCCGCCGTGGGTAAAATAGTCCACTTCCACCTCGGTATCGAGACGGGCCAGGACGCTGAACGCGGTCTTCTGCCCGTCGGGTCTGGCGGCCGTGACCGTCAGCTGCGCCCGGGGGGCGATGCCGGCAATGCCTTCGATGGTGAAGGTTTCGTCACCCGCGAGGCCCAGGCTGGCGATCCCCTCCCCTTCCAGGAACATGAGCGGCAAGACCCCCATGCCCACCAGGTTGCTGCGGTGGATGCGCTCGAAACTCTCGGCGATCACGGCGCGCACGCCCAGCAGGTTGGAGCCCTTGGCGGCCCAGTCGCGCGAAGAGCCCGTGCCGTACTCGCGGCCGGCCAGCACCACCAGCGGGGTGCCCTCCTGCTGGTAGGCCATGGCGGCCTCGTAGATAAAGGCTTCTCCGCCCGCGGGGTGTTTGAGGGTGAAACTGCCCTCCTTGCCGCCCACCATCTGGTTTTTGAGCCGGATGTTGCCGAAGGTCCCCCGCATCATGACCTCGTGGTTTCCCCGGCGCGAACCGTAGGAATTGAACTGGGGCGGCGCCACGCCCTGGGACACCAGGTACTGCCCGGCGGGGTAGTCCTCGGGAATGGCCCCGGCCGGGGAGATGTGGTCGGTGGTCACGGTGTGGCCCAGCAGAACCAGCGCCCGGGCGTTCGCGACGTCGTCCACCGGCCGGGGAGCGGTCTGAAACCCCTCGAAATAGGGCGGGTTCTTGATATAGGTCGATTTAGCGTCCCAGGCGTAGGTCACCGACTTGACGTCGGGCAATTCGTGCCAGAATTCGTCGCCGTCGAAGATGCGCCCGTATTCGAGGGCGAAGAACTCCTTTTTGACATGGCGGGCGGCCAGGGCGGCAATCTCCTCGTCGGCGGGCCAGATGTCCTCCAGGTAGACCGGGTGGCCGTTGGGGTCCAGCCCCACCGGCTCGTAGGTCATGTCGATGTCGATGTGACCGGCCAGGGCGAAGGCCACCACCAGCATGGGCGAGGCCAGGAAATTGGATTTGATGTTCTGGTGGATGCGGGCCTCGAAATTGCGGTTGCCGGAGAGCACCGCGGCCACGTTGAGGTCGTTGTCCGCAATGCACTGGTCGATCACCGGGTGGAGCGGGCCGCTGTTGCCGATGCAGGTGGTGCAGCCGAAGCCGGCGAGGTGAAATCCGAGTGCTTCGAGATAGGGCAGCAAACCGGCGTCCTGCAGGTACTGCATCACCACCTTGGAGCCCGGCGCCAGCGAGGTCTTGACATGGGCGGGCACCTTGAGCCCGCGCTCGACGGCGTTTCTGGCCAGCAGACCGGCGCCCAGCAGCACCGAGGGGTTGGAGGTGTTGGTGCACGAGGTGATCGCGGCGATCACCACGCTGCCGCTGTTGAGTTCGATCGGCGTGCCGTGCAGGTCCAGGCGGCAGGCGCCGTCCGACACCGGCTGACATTTGGGCAGACGCGAAGTCTTGGTGCCGGATTCGTCGTGGAACTGGGAGATGCGCGCCATCTCTTCGTCGCGGTCGTAGGCGCAGCCCAGGATATCGGCGAACTTGCCCTTGAGGTCCGGCAGAGTGATGCGGTCCTGGGGCCGGGCCGGGCCCGAGACACAGGGCACCACCGTGGAAAGGTCCAGTTCGAGCACGTCGGTGTACTCCGGCTGCTCTTCACCGGTGTAGAACAGGGCGTTCTCCCGGGCGTAGACCGCCACCCGGTCGGCCGCGGCGTCGCGGTCGGTCATGCGCAGGTAGTCGATGGTCTTCTCGTCCACCGGGAAGAAGCCCAGCGTGGCCCCGAACTCGGGCGTCATGTTGGCGATCGTGGCGCGGTCGGGGATCGAGAGCTTTTTCATGCCCGGGCCGAAAAACTCCACGAACTTCTCCACCACGCCGTAGTTGCGCAGCATCTCGGTCACCGTCAGCACCATGTCGGTGGCGGTGACGCCGGGGCGCAGTTCCCCGGTCATGCGGAAGCCGATCACCTGCGGGATCGACAGGTAGTAGGGCTGGCCCAGCATGACCGCCTCGGCCTCGATGCCGCCCACGCCCCAGCCCATCACCCCCAGGGCGTCGATCATCGTGGTGTGGGAGTCCAGCCCCACGAGGGTGTCCGGAAAGGCCAGGGTGCGGCCGTCTTCCTCGGCCGTCATCACCACCTGGCCCACGTTCTCCAGGTTCACCTGGTGGCAGATGCCCGAGCGCGGCGGTACGACCTTGAAATTGTCGAAGCTCTGCTGGGCCCATTTCAGGAAAGCGTAGCGCTCGCCGTTGCGCTCGTATTCCTTGCGCACGTTCTCGACCACGGCATCGACCGTGCCGTAGGCATCCACCTGAACCGAGTGGTCCACGACCAGATCCACCGGCACCAGGGGATTGACCCGGGCCGGATCGCCGCCCATCTTCTCGACGGCATCGCGCATGGCCGCCAGGTCCACCACGGCCGGCACGCCGGTGAAGTCCTGCATCAGCACCCGGGCGGGATGGTAGGGGATCTCCACGGGTGCTTCGTAGGTCTTCTGCCAGGCGGCGATATTGCGCAGGTCTTCCTCTTTGACGACCCGCCCGTCGAGCTTGCGCATGAGGTTCTCCACCAGGATGCGGATCGAAAACGGCAGCCGATTAATGTCGGCAATGCCCTCGGCTGCGAGCCGCTGGATATCGAACATGGTATAGGTCTGGCCCCCGGCCTCGAATTCTCGCGCAAAGTCTTCTTTCTTCATGGCATCCCCCACTAAGCTGGTAAATTAGCTAAAAATTTGGACGGTCGCGTAAAAAGTCCGATAGCGGTGTTACGCGTATCTCTCATCATTGCAGCGTACCATGAGTACGCTTCATTCCTCGAGATTCGCAAGCCTTGCTCTCGAACTTTTTCCGAAACCGTCTGAAACATGAATTTTACGAGGCCATTAATTGTCTGCCTCGATGGATTTTTCTCCGGGTCGGTTCCCCGGATGGCGCAAATGCGGATGGTTTCCGGCACCGCCGCGGGTACTAGCTTCCCGCAATCGCGGCTGGCGCCGGGCGAGTTTCCCCGTGATTTGAGTGCTCGGTTTCTAACACCGCCGGCACAGCCGGGTAAAGGCAAAACAGCCGGCACCTCGAAGCCCCTGCCGGCAGCGGGTGTGCGGCAGACCTCATCCCCCACGAAAATCCCCGTCAGCGATAGGGGCGCCGCTACATGGCGGCGACAGCGGCCTCGGCAAAAGCGGAGCAGCTGACCTCCCGGGCCCCTTCCATCTGTCGGGCAAGATCGTAGGTCACCGTCTTCTTCTGAATCGCGCCGATCAGCCCGCCGCGCACCAGGGCCGCGGCCTCGTTCCAGCCCATGTGCTCCAGCATCATGGCTCCGGAGAGAACCAGCGAACCCGGGTTGACCTTGTCCAGGCCGGCGTACTTGGGCGCCGTTCCGTGGGTGGCCTCGAACACGGCGCATTCATCTCCGATATTGGCGCCCGGGGCCATTCCCAGGCCACCGGCCATGGCCGCCAGGGCGTCGGACATATAGTCACCGTTGAGGTTGGGCATGGCCAGCACGTCGTATTCCGCCGGTCGCAGCAGAATCTGCTGGAACATGGCATCGGCGATGCGGTCCTTGACCACCACGCGCCCTTCGGGCACCTGGCCGTCATGCTGGTCCCAGAGATCCTGCTCGGTGATGATCTGATCGCCGAACTCTTCCCGCGCCAGATCGTAGCCCCAGCGGCAGAAAGCGCCTTCCGTGAATTTCATGATATTGCCCTTGTGCACCAGGGTCACGCTGGGGCGGTTCTGCTCGATGGCGTATTGGATCGCCATGTGCACCAGGCGCCGGGTGCCGAAACGGCTGATGGGCTTGATCCCGATGCCCGAACCTTCACGGATTTTCATGCCGGCCTCCGCCTCGATGAAGGCGGCCAGTTTGCGGGCCATCTCCGAGTCGGCCTCCCATTCGTAGCCGATATAGACGTCTTCGGTATTTTCCCGAAAGACCACCATGTCGACGTTCTCGGGTGCCACCACCGGGCTGGGAATCCCACCGATATGGCGCACCGGGCGCACGCAGGCAAATAGATCCAGCACCTGGCGCAGTTGAACGTTGACGCTGCGGATGCCGCCCCCCACCGGGGTGGTCAGCGGCCCTTTGATGGCCACGTGGTATTCGCGCACGGCCGCCAGGGTGTCCTCGGGCAGCCAGTCGCCGGTGGTGTTGAAGGCCTTTTCGCCGGCCAGCACCTCGAGCCAGGCAATATGTCGGCCGTCATAGGCCTTGGCCACGGCGGCATCCAGAACCAGCTGCGTGGCCCGCCAGATGTCCGGCCCGATGCCGTCGCCTTCGATGTAGGGGATGATGGGGTCGTCCGGCACTGTTAGGCGGCCGTCCGTGGCAATCGTGATTTTGGATCCTTCGGTCATGGATACCTCCGGTTATCGTCTGAAACGGTTTCAAAATCCGGTCTGAAGCTCGATGACATTGTTCTCTAACGCGACCGGAATTAAGGTACAATCCTATCTATTATATGCACGTTGCCGTCTTCTTCAAATTGTTCGCATGGCCTAATCATTGCTCTATCACCGAGCCGCGAATGATCCTCGAACGCGATCTTGGGTTTACCAGGCTGTTATCGAACGCATCAATTAATCGATGGCCTCGGTCCGGTCATCCCAATGGCCAGGGCAGCTTCAGCAAACCTTCCGGCCAATCCATGCCGAGCAGATGGGAGGCCAGTGCCAGAAAGCCAAATCCCGCACATCCGGCGACAAGGGCAGTCACCCATTTGGCTTTGGCGATCAGACGGTAGAATAAAAAGATGAAAAGGCTCATCGTCAATGGGTAGCCGATCAGGTAGATGAAGACATAAACCCCCAGAATGATCCCCACGTATGTGCCGAAACGCCGCCAGACCACGACCATGGGCATGTCCCAGTCGACGCTTAAATCGGAACCCGACGACGCCCCGTGCAAATTCTCGGCCCGATCCACGATCTGGCGGACTTCGATGACGATGCTGATAATGGCGAATAGGAGCAGGATCAGGCTGATGTAAAAGGGGAAGATCTTGGCCAAAAAGGCGTAGTTGCGCGCCTCCCAGACCCCGTAGGCAAACCAGACGATCAGAAACAGGGAGAACAGGTTTTTCAACGTCATCAACCGGGCCATATGTCAGGTCTCCTTATTTCTCGGCGATATCTTTGACCGTGCTCTGCCCGGCCGTCTTGAGTTTTTTCTGGTACACGATCGATGCGCTGAGCGATGCCACGATGATGACCACCATGATGAGCACACCGGGCCGGGTCAGCCAGTCCATGCCGTAGCGCTGCACCGAGATGAACAAATACTGCTCCAGGTTGCCAGCCAGCACGAAGCCGATCAAGGCCGCCGGCCGGGGCCAGCCGAACTGTTTCATCAGCCAGCCCAGGATGCCCACCAGCAGCAGGGCGATCAGATCGCCCCAGCTGTAGGTGGCCTGGTAACAGGCAAAGGTGATGATCAGGATCATGAAAGGCGCCAGGTAGCTGAAAGGCACCACCGTGAGTTTGGTGATCGGTTTTGAGAGCACCAGGGCCAGGCCGGCCCCGATGATGTTGGCCAGGGCCAGGCTCCAGATGGCCGTGTAGAGCAGATCGACATTTTCGGTCACCATGGAGGGGCCGGGCTGAATGCCCAGGATGAGCAGCCCCCCCAGAAACACGGCCATCGAGCCGGATCCCGGGATGCCGAACAGGAAGGTCGGGATCAGCCCGCCGCCCTCCTTGGCGTTGTTGGCGCTCTCAGGCGCGATCACGCCGCGGATGTCGCCCTTGCCGAAGCGCTCGCGGTCCTTGCTGGTCTGAATGATATGTCCATAGGCGATCCAGTCCACCACCGATCCGCCCAGACCCGGGATAAAGCCGATGACGACCCCGATGATCGAGCAGCGCAGGACGATGAACTTGTGCCGGATCGTATCCTTGACCCCGTCCAGCCATCCCTTGCCGAGCTCGGCCGTCTCCGAAATCGGGCGGCCCTTGATCAGCAGATCGATGATCTCGGGAAAGGCGAAGAGCCCCAGGCCGACGATCACCAGGGAAACCCCGTCCATCAGGTAGTCGATCCCGAAGGTGTAGCGGTACTCGGT
>JASJBQ010000276.1 GCA_030066455.1 Desulfobacterales bacterium | reverse complement strand
GATCAATTGGTCGATTTCTACGCCGCCCGGGCCCGGGGAGGGGTCGGGTGCATTTGTGTCGGCTATGCAACCGTGGACGATATGTCCGGGAACACCACAAATATCGGCGCCCACGACGACGCCTTCATCCCCGGGCTGACCCGCCTGGCGGAAACGATCCGCACCGCAGGTGCCCGTTCGGCGGTGCAGTTGAACCACGCCGGACGCTACAATTTCTCATTTTTTCTGGAGGGACGGCAGCCGGTCGCGCCGTCGGCTGTCGCCTCGCGGATGACGCAGGAAGTCCCAAGACCCCTCGAGCGGGAGGAAATCAAAACGATCGTGGCTTCTTTTGCTAGTGCGGCCCAGCGCGTGAAAGATGCGGGGTTCGATGCGGTCGAGATCCTTAGCGGCACGGGGTATCTGATCAGCGAATTCCTTTCGCCCCTGACCAACAAACGCGAAGACGAATACGGCGGTTCGCTGGAAAACCGGATGCGCTTCGGGCTGGAAGTCATGCAGGCGGTCAGAGCGGCCGTGGGCCCCGCATTCCCCCTGATCGTCCGGATGAACGGCAACGACTTCATGCCTGCCGGCCAGAGCCGGCGCGAATTGCAGCAGTACGCCCGTGCGCTGGTCGAAAAAGCGTCGGTGGATGCACTGAGCATCAATGTCGGCTGGCATGAGGCCCGCGTACCGCAGATCACCACGGCGGTGCCGCGCGGCGCTTTTGCCTATCTGGCCCGCGACATCAAAAACCTGGTGGATGTCCCGGTGATCTATGGCCACCGCGTGAACGATCCCGCCACCGCCAGGGAGCTATTGGCGGAAGACATGTGCGACATGGTGGCCATGGGCCGCAGCCTCATCGCCGACCCCCGCCTGCCGGAAAAAGCACGCCACCGCCAAGAGGACGAGGTCGTCCACTGTGTGGCCTGCGCCCAGGGCTGCTTCGACAACCTGTTCAAGCTCAAAAGCGTCGAATGCCTCTGCAATCCCCTCGCCGGCCATGAGGGCAGCTACCGTCTGTCGCGCGCCGAGCGCCCGATGGAGGTCATGGTGATCGGCGGCGGTCCGGCAGGCATGCAGGCGGCATTGGCGGCGGCGGCATGCGGCCATCGCGTGAGCCTGCATGAGAAGGGATCCCGCCTGGGCGGCCAGCTATTCCTGGCGGCCGCCCCCCCGGGTCGCGAGGAATTTGCCGTTCTGGCCCACGATCTGGCCCGCCAGGTTCAAAAGGCGGCCATCGATGTTCTTCTGAACCAGACCGTCGATGAGCCGCAGATCGCCGCCCGCAATCCCGACCATGTCATTCTGGCCACCGGCGCTCGACCGATTGCACCACCCATACCCGGGGCCGACCGGCCCCATGTCGTCCAGGCCTGGGATGTTCTGCGCAACCAGGTGCGCACGGGCCGCCGCGTGGTGATCATCGGCGGCGGGGCCGTGGGGGTCGAAACCGCCCTCTTTCTGGCGGACAAGGGCACGCTGTCCGGCGAAACCCTCAAATTTCTGATGGTCAACAAGGCCGAATCCCTGGAGGATCTTTACGAGCTGGCCACCCGCGGCACCCGGGACATCACGATCATCGAAATGATCGACCGCATCGGCCAGGGCCTGGGGAAAACCACCCGCTGGACACTGATCCAGGACTTGAGCCGTTACCACGTCAAAACCCTTCCCAGCATTAAAGCCACGGCCATAACGGCAGACGGCGTAAGGGCCCAGAACGCAGAAGGGCAAATGGTGGATCTGCCGGCCGACACCGTCGTGCTCGGGATGGGCTCCGAGCCGGAGTGTCGCCTGAAAGCAACCCTCGAGCGATTGAAGCTGCCCTACCAGGTCGCCGGCGACGCCCACACCACCGCCACGGCCTTTGAAGCCATGCACACGGGCCATGCCGCCGGCCGTTCGGTCTGACGACGGCCGGCGCAAATCCCAACCGCGAAGGGCCGCCCCGCCCGGGTATGTCAGGGCCGGGCGGCCGTGACCATCGTCCGGCAATCCGCAATCCATCGTGTTGCGAAGGGTCAAGTTGGCGCTGCATTCTACCGCAAACGCCCCGGCGCGAGATCCGTAGCGAGCCCCCTAAACCAGAGCGGCGTTCACTCGCTTAGAGCGCCTGCGGCGGCACGATCGGACCATGCGTGTCCTTGAGGGCCTCGAGCCCGTCACGCTGGCGGTCAAGAATGGTAAACAAACGGGCGGGAATGTTCTCGTCCTTGGCGTAGGCCGTCTTCTGAAGATCGATGCGGGCAAGGATATGGTCGATATAGAGGGAAAACTGCTTCGTGTAGAGATCTTCGGGGTAGTCCTTATCGATGAGGGCGGCAAACAGGTCTTTGAGATCGGCATAACGGGGCAGATGACCGATGGGCGTATCAATGGTTTCCACCTCCCGGTGGGCCAGCCGTTCGAGCCAGCTGAGCCAGACCTTGACGTCGCGTTTCTCGCCCAATAGCTTGTGGCCCTCGCCGCCGCGGGCGCCATGGGTCAGGAAGTAGTTCAACCCGGCCATGACCGGGCGCCGGTCGTCGGCGATCAGATCGCTGCCGAAAAAGGTGAACTGGGTCGCCATGTAGTCGCCCAGGGCCCCGGGGATAAAAGGTGCATTGGCCCAGGGCGCCCGCTTGACGCCCGAGGCCCCCACCTCGGTGGCGGTGGCCGCCGAGACGATGCAGGCGCCGATGAGCACGCCTTCGTCCGTCGACTTGGCCGCCCAGACCGGAGGCATGGTGTCGCTGTCGCGGCCGCTGTAGGTGATCACCCGGGTCTGAACACCCTGGGGATCTTCACAGCGATCGGAATAGTTGCGCAGCGCCTGGGCCGCGACAGTGCAGCGGGCATTGGGGTGTGAAATGGGCACGGGCTTGCCATTGGCATCGCGCATGCCGCTTTCCCACTCGCCCTGGAAGTTGAAACCCTTGTCGGGCGTCGGTTCGCCGTTGCCGGCCCACTGGGGCACACCGCTGGCGTCGATGAGCACGTTGGACCAGATCACCTCGGTACCCGGCTTGCGCAGCAGCTCCATCAGCATGGGATCCCCCTCCCAGTTGACGTCTTCCACAATACCGAAGATACCGGCTTCCGGATTGATCGAGCGGACCGTGCCGTCCGCATCGATCCACATCTGCGCCAGATCGTCACCCACAAACCAGTTACCGGCCATGGCCGTGGTGGTCTTGCCGCAGCCGCTGGGCGCCGCCCCGGCAAACCAGGTCACCCGCCCGCCCGGCCCTTCGATCCCGGTGATGAACATGTGCTCCGCAAGCTCCTTGCCGCCGTTTTCGTAGGTGGCCTTGTCCACCGAGAAGCGGTGATTGCCCTTTTTGAGCAGCAGGGTATTGCCGGCGTAGGTGCAGTTGCAGCTGTAGGTGGTGCGAAAGCGTCGGTCCATGAACACCCGGGCCAGAGGCAGGTCCTCGGGCCGGTTCAGGCCTTCACTGTGCAGATTGGCGTAGAAGTGGCCGCAGCGGGCCACCTCGCGATCGAAGGCCTCGAACGCATTGCGGTAGAGGATCTCGGCGCTGTGGGAGACATAGGCCGAACTCGTGATCTCCAGAGCGGGGTTGGAAACCGGCGCACCGATCGGCCCCCGCATGTAGAAACCGATCATCATGGTCTTGCCGCGCATGATGCCCTTCATTTGGCTGCGGATTTCCTCGAGCGCCTCGTCACGCAGTTTTTTGAGGGCCAGGGAGGAGACTTTGTCACCGGCATCCACGATGTAAAACGTACGGTCGATGATGCGCCCCTGTTCCTCCTTGAGATCGAAATGGATCGTGTGCTGCGGCATGGGCAGCGCCTTTTCCTCCCCTTTGTCCAGCGCATGCTGTCGAATCCAGTCCCGGTCGGCTGCCGTGCCGGTATTGACGAAAATGGCGGCCGGATCGCACATCGAAACCGTATTGGCAATCTTGATGAGGACTTCAGGGGTTTGAATCCGGCCGATGCGGGCGAGATGTTCGGCATCCATGCGTTCCCGGAAAAGGTCCTGGGCGGCCGCGGTCGTCTCGATGCCCCCGAGAACCTGGGCGATGTCATAATTCGTGCTGGCATGGCTCATGGCTGTCTCCCCTGCTGCCGGTTGATGATCGCTGCACAAGCGGGTTTCAAGGACGCAAAGGCGCCATATGCTCGGGCATGCGGTCTTTTGCGCGCTGCCCAGCGGAACGACCGCCGCCGCGGGCTTCATAAGGATGGGCGCAGCGGGTGTGGAGCATCACTTTCTAAGTCTTCCCCCGGCCACTCGTCAACTGATTTCTGGATCCGCCTGAAGGTATGGTGGCCCTGGGATCAGGTTTGGGAGACGCATCCGGATCGCTCGAAAATCGGCATGTGCTGCCGGATCCAGATGCGGATTTTGTCGAATTCATCCCTGATCTCCTGCAGGGCCCTGCCCCGGTGGCTGACCTGGCCTTTCTCGTCACGGCTCAGTTCGGCAAACGTCTTGCCCAGCGGCGGGTAAAAAAAGATCGGGTCGTAGCCGAACCCGTTGTCTCCCGAAGGCGCACGCGTAATCTCGCCCTCGCAGCGGCTCTCGTAGGTCAGCGCAGGGCCGCCCGGTACGGCGATCGAAATGACGCATTCGAAGGACGCCCGCCGGTCATCGATGGCCGCCATGGCCTGCAGCAGCTTCCGGCAGCGGTCGGCATCGCTGGCCGCAGCACCGGCCCAGCGGGCCGAATGCACCCCCGGCGCGCCGTCAAGTGCTGGCACCACCAGACCGGAATCATCGGCCAGGGCCGGGAAACCGAGCACCCGTGCGGTGAAACTGGCCTTCTTGTAGGCGTTTTCCTCGAAGGTGTCGCCGTCCTCGACCACTTCCGGGATCGGGCCGAAGTCGTCCAGGTTGCGAATTTCAAGGGGAAAATCTTCGAGCAGCGCTCGGATTTCATTGGTTTTGCCGGCGTTGCGCGTGGCAATCACCAGAACCAGCGGTTGTTCCATGGCGCGCCTTTCATGTGGACCGGTTGGTTTTCGACCGTTCGGGGCATTGATTCCATAACGCAATCGATATTTGTTAAACGAAGCCGCGTGGTTTGTAAACCCGATTCAGGCGCGGCCTCGAACGGCCGCCCGGCAACGGGCGTTAGAAATGACTTTACAGTCCGTTCGGGCCTGTTGTAAACGAAAGGCTTTTGCAGGTTTGCCCGTCGAGCGCCAGAGACGGGTCCCGGCCGGACCACCGGTTGCCTTCGGGGCCGCACCTGCGATCTCAATCCACCAATCAGGGGATGGAACATGCATAAACTGCTCACGGACCAGCCGGGCCAGCGGATGCTGATGCTCGGCAACGAAGCCATTGCCCGGGGTGCGCTGGAGGCCGGCGTGGCGTTTGCCTCGACCTACCCGGGCACGCCTTCTTCGGAAATTTCCCTCAACCTGTTTCAAGTGGCACGCGAAACCGAGCTTTATTTCGAATACAGCACCAACGAAAAAGTGGCCCTGGAAGTCGCCGCGGCCGCCGCCAATTCGGGCGTGCGTTCCATGTGCATGATGAAGCATGTCGGCGTGAACGTGGCCGCGGATGCTCTGATGACCCTGGCCTACGTGGGCACCCGTGCCGGGCTGGTGCTCGTCTCGGCGGACGATCCCTACATGTTCTCAAGCCAGAACGAACAGGACAACCGCTACTACGGCAAACTTTCCGGGCTGCCGGTGCTCGAGCCTTCCTCGGTGGCCGAGGCCAAGGAAATGGTCCCGTACGCCTTCGCGTTGTCCGAGCAGCTGAACGAACCGGTGATTTTGCGCACCACCACCCGCATCAACCATTCCACGGCCGTGGTGGAACTGGGAGACATGGTCCCACCAAAGCCCCGGGGGCATTTTGAAAAAGACCCCTTCAGCTTCGTCACCGTGCCGGCGGTCTCCCGCCGGCTGCACGTCCGGCTTTTGGAGAACATCGCCCGGGCGGAAGCGCAGTCCGAAACCAGCCCCTACAATTTCGAAGCGGGCGAGGGTGCCTGGGGCATCATCTGCAACGGCGTGAGCTATGCCTATGCCGCCGATGCGCTCCGGGACCTGGACATCGAGAACCGCACACGGCTGCTGCGGATCGGCTTTTCGCACCCCCTGCCGCGCAACCGGGTGAAAGCCTTTCTGGCCGCCTGCGAGAAGGTCCTCGTCATCGAGGAAGGCGAGCCTTTCATGGAGGAGGCCGTCAAAGCCATCGGCCAGGAGGAAGGCCTGACGCTCCCCATCCGGGGCAAAGGCGAGGACCTCTTCTCGCGGCTCTACGAATTCGACCCTGCCATGGTCCGCCGGGTCATCGCCCATTTTTTCGGGATCGACCACACCCCGCCGGCCGTACCCGATTTGACGGATGTCCCGGAAATTCCCATGCGGCCGCCCACCCTGTGTGCCGGCTGCTCCCACCGGGCCACTTTCTATGCGGTCAAGAAGGCCACCGAGGGCCTGGATGTGATCCACCCCTCCGACATCGGCTGC
>JASJBQ010000275.1 GCA_030066455.1 Desulfobacterales bacterium | reverse complement strand
GACGGCGAGAACGCGGAGCATACACGCCGTATGGATGCCGGTTGGCAGGGCAGGGACCCTACGGTTCTGCTCAGAGCCGGCTCCTGATGCATCGAATGGCATCCCAAAAGAAATAATCACAAGAATGGATCTCGCTTTGCAGCAATGGCTTGCAAATCGTCGGGTTTCGATCTAAACCCCCCTGCATGTTCAAAAAGCACCCCCATCCATGCCTGCGAATAATGCCTGTTGCGGCATTGCTCCTGTCGCTGGAATAACTCAAGCAAATGCGGGCCGGCCTGCGCCACCAATGGAGCACCACCCTTGCCATGCAGGCCCTCGGCTTCGAAGTGATGACGGGCCGAAGCTACGAAGGATTGTTTCGGATGCTCGTCCACGGGCGATTCGACTATTTTCCCCGCGGCATCAACGAGATTTTTGAGGAATACGACCGCCGCCGCCTCGACCTGCTGGAGATGGCCATCGAACCGTCCAAGGCGCTTTGCCTTCCCATGCCGACCTATGTCTTCGTAAGCCCCAAAAATCCCGAACTGGCGGCGCGCATCCAAGCGGGGCTGCGCATGATGATTCAGGACGGCAGTCGGGATAAGCTCTTCTGGGAATACCACCGCGCGAGCATCAAGCAGTCCGATCTGGCGCACCGCCGGATTTTCAGGGTGGACAATCCTTTACTCTCGCCGGAAACCCCGTTTGAGCAGCAACACCTGTGGCTCGATCCGTCGACGTCCCCTGAACCCTGAATGCAAAAGGGGGCGTGCGCGTGTCGCTGGCCGATGGGTTGGCGGCTGACGAGCGAACCCGGCCGGCGTTCATCGCATGGGCTCTATTCCAGCCGGATCGTCAACGCGAGCTCCTGCCCGTCGCGGACTTCGAAGGCGACGTCTTCGAAATCCGGCGGCCCCATCATGCCAAAGACATTCTTTGAAAAACCGTAGGGCTCCTTGGGTACGCCCATGAAGTTCTTGGTCAGTTGATCGTCGCGGTCGGCGTCCTGGAAAACCGCGATGGCATAGCGGCCGGGCGGCAGGTCCGTAAACCGGATGACAGCGGTATCGGCTTCCACGGGCAGGTTGCGCTCCCTCACGCCCTTGCCCGGCGTGGGGAACCCATCCGATTCAAACACGCCGATTTTGACGATTCCCCCCCGGTCGGTCATGATTTGGGTCACGGTCGCCTCGACGGTGCCCGGTTGAGCCTGCAACGGCATCGCCATAAAGACCAGCAACGCCATCGGACATGCGATTTTGCATACTTGCATGGATTTTTCCTTTCAACGTGTCAGCGGCGGTTGATCATGCGGCCCGCTTGTGGCCGGTTGCCCGCATGAGTCGTCTCGTGAGCCCGGGAAAGCAGCGGGCCTGGAACAGAACCCAACGCAGCATGAGTGGCGCCGCCACCAGACCGCGTTCCCGACGGATACCATCGATGATGGCACGGCCGGCCTCGGAGGGCGTCAGCACCCGGATCATGCCCTGGGCCTTGGGGATCCTTTCCTCGCTCCCGGGATGGTTGGCAAAATACGGACTGTCCACCTTGGCAAAGACGGCCAGGGTCACCGCCAGACCGGTTGGTGCCAGATCGGCCGCGAGCGCCTCGGAAAAACCACGCATCGCCCAGCGTGCGGCCGTGTAGGCCGTTGCACCGGGCCAGGCCAAGAAACCGCCGATCGAGGTCACGTTCACGATTCGGCCCTGTCCACTGGCCAGCATGTCAGGGAGAAACATGCGGGTCGTTTGCATGGCGGCCAGCGTGGGCAGATCCAGAATGGGACGCAAGGCTTCGGCCGAGGTTTCATCCAGATACAGCCATGGTCCGGCGCCGGCGTTGTTGACCAGGACCTGCGGTACGCCCATCTTGCGCTTGACCCGGATTGCCATCGCTTCCACGGCGGCCGGGTCGGACAAATCCGCCTCAAAGACCTCGGCCACGCCCCCGTTTGCATGGATGCCTTCGGCGATTCGGGCCAGACGCTGCTTTCGCCTGGCCACCAAGGCCACGCGGGCGCCTTGCCCTGCCGCCTCCCTGGCAATGGCGGCGCCAATTCCCGACGATGCGCCGGTAACCAACACCATTTTGTCCTTCAGGTTTCGCATAGCGTCATTGCCTCCTGATGAAAAGATTGAAATGGTCGGGCTTGACCCGGAATCGAAACGGGCGACGGGTCGGTGAAGTAACTTGACACTGTCAAGATAAAGTTAAAACTTGACAATGTCAAGTTTATTTTGCAGATTGTTTTTAAACGGCCCCATGGCGGGCATGGGTCAACTCAGGGAGGCTGGATGGCAAAGAAGAAAAGCTACCACCACGGTGATTTGCGACGGGCCCTGATCGAGGCTGCTTTGCGGGTCATCCGTGAGGACGGCATCCGCGGATTGACCCTGCGCGAAACCGCCCGGCGTGCCGGGGTGTCCCATGCCGCTCCGGCGCATCATTTCAAGGATCTGTCCGGGCTGTTGGCCGCGGTGGCGCAAAGGGGCTTCGAGGATCTGTACGCGGCAATGACCGCCGCCGTCGAGGCGGAAGATTCTAACGACCCGTTGGCGCGCTTCCAAACCGTGGGGATGGCTTATGTCGCGTTTGCCGCCGCGGATCCGGCCTGCATCAAGGCCATGTTCCATCCACTGCTCGCGGACCGGTCAGCGTACCCATCCCTGGAGGCCGCCAGCCGCCGGCCATTCGACCTGCTTCTGGCCAGTGTGGCCGGCTGTCAGGAATCCGGGCAGCTGAAATCCATGGACACCCGCGTGGCCGCGCTTTTTGCCTGGTGTGCCGTACACGGCCTCTCCATCCTTTTTTCGGACGGTCATATTGAGGGCAAGGGTTTTGCCGGTGACTGGGAAGCCCTGGCAGCAGACATGACCGAACTGGTTTTCACCGGGTTGCACGCGTAGACAGGTGCTTCCATCGCCGGGAGACGGGGCGACCTTTCGATCCCTACGGCCATGGGCACAGAACCCCAAGGACAAGAATTGGTCCCGCGCGGCACCGCCAGCGAGGCCGGGCGTTTCCGCTGCGATCGCCTGGCACTCAGAGCGCCGCCCCGATCAGATCGGTGTCCAGCCATCCGTAGGTACAGGCATCGAGATCGGTGTCCGCAAAACGGATGCGGCCGCAGGCCAGCAGCACAGCGTTGAGTTTTTCGTAAAATCGGCGGTTGGGATTGGCTTCGAGCACCTGAACCTTGAGGGTGAAGATGTCCCACCGGTTGATGCGCGCCACCAGATGCCTGACCAGCTTGTGCCCGATGCCGCGCCGCTGATATGCCGGCCGAACGTAGAGGCTGAATATCTCCCCGCCGTAAATCCGGTCCCGCCGCCGATCGATCCCCCCGGTGATCAACCCTGCGGCCTGCCCATCATCGGCGGTGGCCATCAGGCTCACACCCCCGGCGGCGCCCATCTCGCGGCCCAGGGATGCTTCCGTATCGCCGAGCGTCATCGAATCCAGGTAGGCATCCGGTAGAATGCCCCGATAGGTGGCGCGCCAGGTTTCCACGTAAACCCGGGCCATGGTGGGAATGTCAGCAGGCCTGGCAGGGCGGATAAGCATAGGGTCCACTCGCATTGAATTAAGGTCTCAATTAAGCCTATTTGTATTGAAAGGTAAGGCTGATTGGTTTGGCGGGAAAGGAAAAAAACAAGTAGGGATTGAGGTCAACAGATGACATCCCGGCAAGCCGCGCTAACGGGAATAAGCATCGCTTTAAAACAATCTGAACCTTCCACCTTTGGTGGAGGAACCGGCGCGGTTCGACCAATCCTGGGTGTGATTTTGATGTTCGGCTTGTTCATTTTCTTTCCCGGGAAAGAAATCGAACCAAAAGAAACCGCCCTGTCCCGCGTATCCTGTGCGTCGCCAAACCGGCTGATGAAGCGGCGCCTCATGCCGCCATGCGGTGTTACAACGCTCGTTCGGGTGCTCACAATCTGACGATTGCTGCGCGCCTCACTTCGCGTTGAGCCTTGCCTGACAGCATGAAGCTCGCTTCATCACCCGCTTTCTCGTGCGGCGCGTGCGGAAACTCGCTTCGCTCAGACAGGTCCGCGCGCTTTTCCCGCCCGCCGCGCCGATGCTCGGCGCGGGACAAAGGGAAAAACCTGAACCCCCAACAGATTGATACGCCCCCTCCGGGGGGCTATCTGAGGCCTCCCGCTCTGCACGAGGAACCTTACAAGCGATCGATAAAAGCGATCATCGACATAGCCTTGGATAGTCGGCGGCGGAGGTTTTGCTTGCCACCCGGTGAGGCCTGGGAACGAACGAGGGCGCGGTAGAACCGCAACCGGTAGGCGATCCCGACGTTTTTTTATTTTGCCTCGACGACGAGCAAGGTCAAATCATCAAACTGCGCCGCCCCTTCGCTCCATCTGGCGGTGGTGTCGACTATTTGGCGCAAGAGCTTGGGCGCGGGAAGATAGCCACTTTCTTCCAGGCATTCCTTGAAGCGTGAATTCCCAAACATAACGCCGGATGGATTTGTGGCATCCGGTATCCCGTCGCTGTAGAGTATCAGCCGGTCACCCGGCTGGAGCTGAAACGTATACTCTTCGATGTCGAGCTGGTCCAGCATGCCCAGAAAACGCCCTTTGCTGACGAGCGAGTTGACCGGCTGGCCCGGACGGAACAGCAAGGGTTCTTCATGCCCGGCACGTACATAGGTCAACTGGCCCGAAGGGCAGTGCAAGACGCCGTAAAAAGCGGTAATAAAAATGTCGTTGGTCGGCATCACGTCCATTATATAACGATGCACGGCGCGGGTGACCTGGGCCGGTGAGTGCGTGCGGCGGCTTTCGGTAAAAAAAGGGTGCGTGTTACCGCCATGGACATGGCGGCGCGAATGCCCTTGTCGGCGACATCGGCAACCAGAAGTCCGAGGTGCTCATTGTCGATCCTGATCACGTCATAAAAATCTCCGCCGACCACTCGGGCGGGTTCGAGATACGCATCGACACTGAATTTGACATCCTCGGGAAGGTCGACCGGCAGCAGACTGCGTTGAACATTGGCGGCCAGTTTAATTTCATGCTCCATTTTTTCTTTTTCCACCAACTGTTTTTGGGCCTCTTGCAAAGCGCTATAGAGTTTGGCGTATTTCGTCGTGAAAGCCTCCGATAGGTTGATGTGAAGTCTGTACCAGGCCGTTGCAACATTTTTGATTCCCAAAATATGCCCCTGGCCGGGGATTGAGACCGAAGTCCACATCGCGTCATCATAACCGGGTAATGCATATTCGGTGTCATCTTCGACGGGCCAGCACCCGTTGAGATTGATTGCCCAGTGGTCAAGTAGACATTGGGATCGTCGTAGATATTTTTCTCCGAAGCCTTTTGGAGCATCTTGGAGGACACGTCGACACCGATCAGCAATTTGGCATAGGGCCGGTAGAATTGCGAGCCCAGACCGGTACCGCAGCCAAGATCCAGAACCGCCAGGTCTTGCTTCAGATGGGGGCGCACAAGGCTAAACAGGCGTTCAGGGGTCTTGTATTCCAGATCGTTTGCCAGGGTCTTTTCAAACGTCCCGGCACACTGATCAAAAATCCGGCGCACATGTTCTGCCGGCGCGGCGTCGGGTGTCGTCGAGGTCCCCAGGCTCTGGAGTAAAAAATTGGCCGCTTCAAAATACTTTTTGGCCTTATCCGGTTGGGACTGATCCCAAAAGACCGTTCCAAGTGCGTTTAGCACCGATCCCGAATCCGGCTTGGCGCGCAATATTTCCAGGTAGGCTTTTTGCGCATCGGCAAGCCGGCCCTCTTCGCGGGCCTGAGCCGCTTGTTTGAGAATGTGTTCGCACCTGTTTTCCATGCGCTCAATGTGTTCAACGGCGTAAAACACAAGGGTCAAGTCACAACGATAATAATTGACGCCCCTTTTTGGTCCTATTAAGGGATCTTCACCGTTTGTGGGTTTGATGCCGGCCGTGGCAAACGGCCCTGGTCACCAAAATCAAACACCTGACGGCAGCCCTTTAACAACCTGATCAAAATGATTAAGGTTTAAATCTGAAATGGTTACCAAGCTTCAAATTGGGTTTCATGAACCGGCATCAACGGGGATCTCAAAGGAAGGGAATCGATATATGGAACTATCCGAATATTTTGACAACCGTCGCGGAACCGGTATTCTGGCCACGGCCAATGGCGATGGCCGTGTCAACACCGCCATTTATTCACGGCCTCATTTTATCGAAGACGGGACCGTGGCCTTCATTATGCGCGATCGCCTGTCGCACGCCAACCTGCAGTCCAACCCGTTTGTAAGCTACCTCTATATCGAAGAGGGTGAGAAGTACAAAGGCAAGCGGCTCTATCTGCGAAAGGTGCGGGAGGAGCAGGAAACCGAGAGGCTCTATAAACTCCGGCGCCGCAAATATCCAAGCGACGACGATCCGGAAAACGATCCCAAATTCCTCGTGTTTTTCACAATCGAGGA
>JASJBQ010000274.1 GCA_030066455.1 Desulfobacterales bacterium | reverse complement strand
TCGTTTTCCCTGCAGAACCACATCATCTTCATGGCGCCGCCGGTGCCGTAAGGACTGTTTTCGTAGAGGATGGCCATGCTCCGGGGAAGAACCTTCGCCAGCAGAAAAGCCTCCAATCCGTTGGTGTAGGCGCTTGCCGGCGGGTTGAGCCGGAAGACATTCGTGAGCTGGCGCTGGGTGATGCGATCGTCCGCCGCCGTGTTCACAAGGAAGGGGGTACCGAGGCGGTCGGCAGCCCTGGCGGTATAGAGCGTATTCGAACTCGAATACCCGCCGACCAGCATGACCGCGCCCTCCGTCTTCACCAGTTCGGCCACGGCCCTCTCGCCTCCGCGCCGGCTGCCCTGGTCATCGGCCAGCGCCAGTTTCAACTTCCGGCCCTTGACGCCCCCGGCCGCATTGACCGCTTCAACGGCCATATCATAAGAGTTCTTCATCATTTCGGCATAGGCGAAATCCTTCCATTGGATGACGCCGACCACGATTTCATCTGCGGCCAGGCCCGCCCGGATGAACGTCACAACCATGGTCAGGCCGATGACCATTACGCAGAGAAGACGCATTGACATTTTCATTAGGGCCTTCCTTTCAAAATAAATCGGGTTCAAACATGAGGGGCTGTGTTGCGGGATGGCGGCGAACGATTGTCAGGGAAGAAAGTCGGAACGTGCGATTAAATCGTTATTTCATCGACAGGATGCGCTGGCAAAAGCAAAGGAGCAGCCATAAAAATAACCCTGATAATTTAATAATTTGGCTATCGAAATTCGAAAGTCAATCCGGCGCGGTCCCTGCCAATGGGTTTTCATCCGTTCAATTTCGTGACTATATGTATTATCGATACTTAGAATCGCGTCCGCGGGCGAGGCGCAGCTTGATGAAGAAGCGCGGCCTATCAATCGCTATGTGCGCATTTTGAAGCACGCGGAAACGCCGGCACGGGCGTTCGATGAGGTTTTGAAACCGCTGCTTACAGCAAACGCTGGGAGGTCTTTGCCGGGAGGATACCGCAAGTTCCCGCCTGACACGGCTTGCAAAAACCCCAAGTTCACCAGGTCCCACGACCGGCTCGGACTCACAGTCAGCGGCCAATATGCGGTTTCAGGCACCGTTTCCGTTTTTCCGGATGACGACAAATGGCGCGGGCCTTACAGGTGACACAAATTCCCCGTTAAGCGTCCCGGTGCTAGGTTGCAATATTCTGTCGGTCGCGGTGGGCACCGGACGTCGGCGAATCAATCAATTTTTGAACGTTCATCCCAAGTGACAAAGGACGAAAAGATGAGCCGCCTTTTTCGCTATTCGGCCTTCACCGATCGCCCCGATGGCGGCAACCCGGCCGGGGTCTGGATCGGCGACCAGCTCCCCACCCCGGAGGTCATGCAGCAGATCGCCGCCGAGGTTGGTTTTTCGGAAACCGCTTTCGTGGCGCCGGCCCGTGGTTTCGACCGCACGGTGCGCTATTTCAGCCCGGAGATGGAGGTTTCCTTCTGCGGCCATGCCACGATTGCCGCCGGCGTCGTGCTGGGGGAGAACGAGGGCCAAGGCCGCTATCGGCTGGCAACGGCCGTGGGCGAGGTGCCTGTTGTGGTCCGAGAACACGACGGCCTCTGGGAGGCCTCGCTGACCTCGGTGGCGCCCGCGTTCACGCCGGCGCCGGATACGCTCGTCAGCGGCGCATTGGCCGCCTTGGGATGGCATGCCGCGGACCTGGACGACTCGATTCCTCCCGCCCGGGCCTACGCCGGCGCTTGGCACCTGGTGCTGGCCGTTGCCGAGCTGGCGCGACTCAACGCGCTGGATTACGATTTCGACCGCTTAAAGGCCCTCATGACACGGGATGGCGTGACCACGCTGCAACTCGTCTGGCGGGAAAGCGACGCTGTCTTCCACGCCCGCAATCCATTCCCGGTGGGCGGCGTTGTCGAGGATCCCGCCACCGGGGCGTCGGCGGCCGCGCTGGGCGGATACCTCCGCGAGGCCGGACTTCTAGCGGCACCCGCCACCGTCCTGATCCGCCAGGGAGAAGCCATGGGGCGTCCCAGTCGGCTGAAAGTGGAAATCCCGGTTGCAGGCGGCATCATCGTCTCGGGAACGGCGGTCCCGATGACAGCCGCATCATGATCGACTGGGATCTGCAGGGTCCTCGGGCCGCCGTATGCGCCCGGTTCAACCCGATGACCCGCTATTTGAGCAACGTGGGGCCTTAGATGGCCCTCCCGCAACCAGGGAGACGCATTCCGTGAAAACGGCGGTCGTGGTGATCGACGTGCAGCAGGGCCTCTGTGATGGCGAGAAGGCCGCCTATGCATCACGCGATGTCATCGCGCGGATCAACGCGGTAACCGCCGGGGCGCGCGCCGCCGGTGCCGTGGTGATCTTTGTCCAGCACGAATCCGAAGCAGGATTGCTCGAATTTGAAACCGATCCGTGGCAGCTCGCCCGCGGCCTCGAGGTCGGACCGGATGACCTCAGACTTCGCAAGACCACGCCCGATGCATTCAACCACACAGCGCTGGAGGCGATCCTCGAGCGGCACGGCGTATCGGATCTGGTCATCTGCGGGATGCACACGGAATTCTGCGTCGACACCACCACGCGCCGCGCGCTGGCCTTGGGCTATCCCGTGGTCCTCGTGGCCGACGGCCACACCACGGTGGACAACGCGGTGCTCTCCGCCGCCCAGATCATTCAGCACCACAACGCAACCCTCGCCAATATTTCGAGTTTCGGCCCGCGGGTACGCCTCGTCGCCAGCGCGCGGCTGGCGTTCGAAACCTGCGGCAGCCGGTGAGAACGCCGATGGGTCGGCTTCAGCCAAGCGTATCGATGCCGGTGGGGGAGCGGGACAGGAACCAACGGACGAGGAAAGGCCGGAACCATTGCAAACCGAAAAGGAAAAAATGCTGGCCGGGGATCTTTATGACGCCTCGGATCCCGTTCTGGTCGAAGAGCGACGACGGGCCCGCGCATGGATGCACCGCCTGAACGTCACCGAATACGGCCAGGTCGCGGCCTACAAAAAGATCATCGCCGCCCTTCTGCCCAACGCCGCGGTGGACATCACCATCGAGCCGCCATTTTTCTGCGATTATGGCTACAACATTCACGCGGGCGAAAACGTGTACTTCAACTTCAACTGCGTGCTGCTGGACGTCATGCCGATCCGTATCGGTGCCAACACCCTATTCGGGCCCAGCGTGCAAATCTACACCGCCACCCACCCGCTGGATGCGCGCGAGCGCCGGCAGGGCCCGGAATTCGCTAAACCTGTCGCCATTGGAGATGACTGCTGGATCGGGGGCGGCGTGATCATCTCGCCGGGAATAACCATCGGCGACAGGTGCATCATTGGCGCCGGCGCGGTGGTCACCCGCGACATCCCCGCCGATACCGTTGCGGCCGGGAATCCGGCGAAGCCCTTGAGGAATAGCGGCGATGGTGTGAATACAGGCGACGAACCCGAGTGAAGTGGCGGTTTTAAACCCGTGACAAGGATCTGGCCCTGCAAACGGCTTAAAAGCACATCGAATAGCCCCCCCCCCCAAGCTTACCCAAGAAAATATCCCCCGGTCTGTAACCGATTGGCATCCGACGGGTCTATAAGGCTGTCAACCGACGATGGATCCATTTGCTTAGGGAGGTATGTCAACGATGCCCAAGTCCATTTCACGCCGGGCCTTTCTCAAAGCCGGTCTGACGGCCGCGGCCACCGCCGCGGTGGGCGCACCGACCGCTCGGGTCGAAGCCGCCGGTATCGACGGTCATCTGGCCACGCTGATCGATATCAGCCAATGCATCGGCTGCGGGGCCTGTGTCGAAGCCTGCCGCGCGTCCAATGCCGCCAAGTTTCCCACGCCTGAAAAGCCCTTTCCCAAGATGTATCCCGAGCGCGTCAAGGTTTCGGACTGGTCCGAGCGCCAGGACGTGGACGACCGGCTGACACCCTACAACTGGCTGTTTATCCAGGACGTAGCGGTTGAACATGAGGGCGAAACCCATGATTTGACCCTCCCGCGGCGCTGCATGCACTGCGTCAACCCGCCCTGTGTCAAACTCTGCCCCTGGGGTGCCTCCCGGCAGTATGCCAACGGCATCTCGCGTATCGACACCGACATGTGCCTGGGCGGCAGCAAGTGCAAGAACGTCTGCCCCTGGGACATCCCCCAGCGCCAGACGGGCGACGGGCTCTACCTCAAACTCTTGCCGTCGCTGGCCGGTAACGGGATCATGAACAAATGCGACCGCTGCTACGATGTGGTGGCCGAGGGCGGGGCGCCGGCCTGCATTGCGGCCTGCCCCGAGGCGGTCCAGACCATCGGCCCCCGGGAGGCGATGGTTGCCCGGGCCCAAGAACTGGCGCGCGAGACCGGCGGCTATCTCTACGGCATCGACGAAAACGGCGGCACCAACACCATCTATCTCTCGCCGGTCCCGTTCGAGGCCATCAACCAGGCGATCGAGACCGCGCCGGGCCGCCCGCACCTGGGCCCGGCGGCCGACCGCATGGCCGATGCCAACAACATCGGCTGGGCCATGCTGATGGCCCCGCTGGCCGGCGCGGCCGCCGCCGCGGGACGGATCGTCAAGGCCGGCCGGCGTGCGGCCGCTTCCGCGGATGCCGCTGAATCCGAATCGAATCGAAAGTCCTAAAGGAGACGACCATGCCGCAATCGCAGACCGCCGCCCGAGCCGCCGTGATGATGGCGCCCTCCGTGAAGGCCTTCTACCTCACGCTCCTGGTCTTCATGGGGCTCAGCGGATTCGGCCAGATGCCGATCTTCAAGCGCTACTACATCGCCGACCTGCCCGGGCTGGGCTGGCTGGCCCAGTTCGACGTCACCCATTACATCCACTACGTGGGGGCGATCCTGCTCCTGGGCATCGCGGCCTACTACGCCGTTCTCTACCTGGCCGACCGGCGCCGCGAGCTGAAAATCACGCTTTACGGCTGGCTGCAGGCCGGCGTGATGGCCGGTATCGTTGTCACCGGTGTATTGCGCGTCATAAAAAACTACCCCGGCGTCACCATGTCTTCCGGCCTGATCGTGTTTCTGGACATCCTGCACCTGGTCCTGGTGATGGCCCTGATGATGATCGGTCTCGTGGGCTTGTGTTGGCGCCGGCGATGGCTTAAGATCCGTAACCAACCTGAATTGGGGGGACGATCATGAAAACCCTGCTCGTGCCGTTGTTGATTCTCGCCGCCTGGTTTCTGCTGCAGGCCTATATCCTGCCGAAGCTGGGCGTCTCCACCTGAATGCGGCCGGCTTGTCGGTCGACAGGCACAAAGGACAATGGGGAACGCAAAGACAGCCAGGAAAACGGTCCAGGATGACGACTGCGAACTGATCCGGGCCATCAACGCCGGTCAGTCCGAACGCTTTGAGGAACTGGTCCGTAAATACCAGCAGATGGTCTACAATTTCGGGATGCGCATGTGCGGCGAGCCCCGGGATTCCGAAGACCTGGTCCAGGAAACCTTTCTCAACGTCTACCGGTATCTGGAAGGTTTCCGCTACGAGACCAAATTCAGGAACTGGATGTTCCGGATCGCCACCACGGTCTGCCTCAAAAAGAAACGCCGGCCCAAGCATGCTCCGGAACGCGAACTCTCGCTGGAGGAGTTCATGCCCCAGGAGGGCGAGGAACTGCCCGAAGCGCCGCCCGATTGGGCCCGCGCGCCCCTGGACCAGGTACTCAACGGCGAACTGGCGCGGCACATCCAACAGGCGATCATCGATCTGCCCAAGAAATACCGCATGGTGGTCGCCCTGCGGGAAATGGAGGGTTTCTCCACCGAGGAGACGGCCCAGATTCTCGACATTTCCACGGCCAACGTCAAAGTCCGCCTGCACCGGGCCCGGCTGTTTTTAAGGGAAAAACTGAAAGGCTATTTCGACCATGGCGCCGCATGAACACGACCATCGCAAGTGCATGGCGCTTTTCGAGCGCATGTCCGAGTACATCGATTCCGAACTGGACGACGCCACCCGCGCGCAGGTCGCCCGCCACATCCATGACTGCTGCCACTGCAACGCCTGCTACGAAACCCTCAAGCAAACCGTCGCCCTCTGCCGCGGCGCCTCGGACGACTACCCGCTGCCCGACAATCTCACCGCCCGGCTGATGGACTTCATCCGCCAGACTTCGAAATAGACGCGGGAAACAGGACGGCCTGCCTCCAGGAGTTTGTATGCGCGTCGATGCCACCGGCAGCCAGAAAAACCTTCGGCTGCGTTTTATCCGCCACGGCATCCCGGGCGGCGCTGGACGTTGCGGTGGCGGGGAGAAAACCGCCCTGATCGCCGGTCATGTTGCGACAACCGTCTATCAATAGAAGACAGACGGAGCAAAACGGCGCCGCGGCCCGAAGAGCGATGCTCAGCCACCGGCGTTCGGGGTCGGATCCGGGCCCGGCGGGCGTGCCGGCAGGGTCACGCTGAA
>JASJBQ010000273.1 GCA_030066455.1 Desulfobacterales bacterium | reverse complement strand
GGTCGCCCCGGCGCAGCCGGTGCCAGCGGCGGTCGGAACCGTCGCCCGCCAGAGGCTCCCAGTCGATCGCGGGGGCGGTATTCCCCGGCGCCAGTTCACGGAAGACCGCCCTCGCCATGATTTCACAAGCGGTCTGCCGGTAGCGCCGCGGCGTGCCGATGTCGGACCAGCTGGTGCCCGCAGCGATAAAGGCCTTGATCGTCTGCCCGGCGGCCAGCATGGCTTTGAAAGCATCGATGCTGTGGGCAAACCCGTCTACAGGGATAAAATCGATCACGCTCGGATCGAGCACCTGGATACCGGTGAAGGTCAGCCGGCGCCGATCGCCCCGGGCATTTCCGTCCGCGGAGATGAAATCCACGACATTCTCTTGGGCATCCACCGCCACGGTGTTGAATGCCGGATCGTCGCGCATCACCAGGGTGGCTGGATGGCCGTGATCGGCGTGATACCGGAAGACCGTCGCCAGATCGATGTCGGTGGCCACATCGCTGTTGACCACCATGAAAGGCGCCGTCCCCCAGATATCGGCTGTATTGCGGATGGCCCCGCCGGTGCCGAGAATCTCGGGTTCGTGCCGCAGGATGATCCGGGCGGCAAACGTTTCGGCCGCCAGGTAGGCTTCGATCTGCTCGGCCAGATGGTGCGTGTTGACCGCGATAGTTCGGACCCCGGCCCCAACCAGCTGGTCGATGATCCGTCCCAGCAGGGGGCGGCCGTCGAGCGTGAAGAGCGGTTTGGGGGTGCGTTCGGTAAAAGGCCGCAGGCGCGTGCCCAGGCCGGCTGCCAGGACAAGGGCTTTCATGGCGTCACGGCAGGAATTTCAGATAGCGTTGAATGGGTTCGCGGTAGCTGTCGATGGCGTCTTCGTCGTCCCGGCAGCGAATGCCCCGGCTCTGGAAGAAGGTCAGGGCATTTCTGAAATTCACGCCGGAGAGGGCCTCTTTGCATTCGACTTCACCGTTTTTGGCCAGGCGGTTGCCGTAGGCCGTTATTTTTTTGACCTGCTCCTTCCGATTCAGGTCACCCTCCTTTTGACGGGCGAGCTGGTCGAGGGTGATCCGATAGGATTCGAAATACGAGCGCAAGAAGCCCGAGAAGAGTTTCAGCTTGCGAAAACCCAGCGAGGTGATGTTGTAGGTGTCGGGCAGGTTGGGGTGAGGGATCAGAATGGCGTCGTTGATGAACGCCTTGATATTCTTGCGGACGTACCATTCCGGCGGATTTTCCAGATCGTAGGAGAATTCATATTTGAACAAGTCCTGCAGAAAACGGTAGCCGTCGTGCAGATCCGTAGCGACGAACTGGAAGGCGTCACGTTCGAATATCGACAAGGCCGTGTAGGCCGCAGGGACGAAGCAAGCCACACAGTTGTTCTTGTAGTATTCCAGGCTGGGGCGTTTATCGTTCTGAATGCGATAGCGCGGTGTCTCTTCGATGGCGGCAGCCTTTTTATCGAGCGGCGACACGAATTTACGCTGCACGTAGATATGCAAGACCTGTTCGATGGCCTTGGCCGGATCGACGTCCAAGGTGTCGGCTAGTTTGGTTCCATAGAAATAGAGGTGGTTGAGATAGGTCTCGGCGGTTTCCTGCAGCATGGGCAGGGTGAAGGCCTGATGGGAATGGTTGAGCAGGGCCGCGGCGGTAATCGCGTGCGGGGTGATGACCGCCACGCGGTTGATGGCATGGATGGTGCGGTGGCCGATGTTGCGGCAGAACGCGTTGATGTCCTCACGGGGCATGCCCTCCAGGTCGAGCGCGTTTTCGTGCAACAGGTCGGCCAGCGAAATCGGGTCGTCAAATTCGATGTAGATCTTGCCGAAGCGCTTCTTGAGCACCTTGTGCGCCCGAATTACCTGCTTCAGGCTTTCGGGCTCCTTCTTGCCGCCTTCGAGTTCGTGCAGATAGGCCTTTTCTTCGGGGACCTTGTCATAGCCGATGTAGATCGGGGCGAGGATCAGGTCCTCGCAGGCGCGCTGCTGGTAGGCTTCCAGCAGGATGGACAGAAGCCCGGTCTTGGGGGAGAGCAGTTTGCCGGTGCGGCTGCGCCCGCCTTCGATAAAGACTTCGATATTGAAGCCCTCCTGCAGCAGCTTGTTGACGTAGGCGGCAAATACAGCGGCATACAACGGCTGGCCCTTGAAGGTCCGGCGCATGAAGAAGGCGCCCGAGCTCCGGAAAATTGGACCCATGGGCCAGAAGGAGAGGTTCTTGCCGGCCACGATGTGCGGGCAGGGCATGTTGTTGTGAAACATGATGTAGGAAATCATCAGGTAGTCGATGTGGCTCTTGTGGCAGGGAAGAAGAACCACCGGTCCCCGCTGGGACATAGTCTTCAAGCGGTGGAGCCCCTCCTGGTCGATGATGACCCCGTCGAACATGGTCCCGATGATCCAGTCCAGGACTTTCGCCAGGGTTTTAATCATGCCGATACGGTAGTCGGCGGCAATCTCTTCGAAATAGGTTTCGGCCTGCCGGTGCATTTTGGTCACCGGTTTTTGTTCGTGTTCCGCCTGCTCGCGGATGAATTGCTGCAGCCGGGATCCGGTCAGCACCGCGTCCTTGATTTCCAGGCGGCTTTTGAGGACCGGTCCGAGAATGCTCTGGCGATGGCGGTTGATCTGCCGCAGAAGGTTGCGCCGCATGAGCAGGGCCTGGTAGGTACGGCTGCGGTCGCGGACGTCGGGGTGCTGCATGAACGTCTGGAGGTCCACGGGGGTGCTCAGTTCGACAAAGGTGCGCCCGGGTTTCTTGACGAGGGTGGTGAAGCGCCGGAAAAAACCCAGCGCCTGTTCATGGCCGAAAAAGTGCTTCCACAGCGAGGGCGTCGTCTTTTCGGGATCTTTTTCAAAGATCATCAGGTGCGGGACGAAGTAAACGGGGCGATCCGCTGCGGCCTGATAATCCAGCAGGAATTTTATCGGGTCGGTTTTTTCTTTGACAAACCGGCGGTAAAAACCGCCCGGTTCGACCAGGGAGAGAAAAAACGTCTCGCCTTGATCGAGCATGCGCTGGTAGTAGCCGGCGGCGTAAGGGTCGGGAAAGCCGAAGTGGCGGCAAAAAAAGTCCAGGCGCGCCAGCAGCATGCGGAAAATACGTGCGAGGGGCTGGTAGAGAAAGACGGTATAGTCGAATGCCACCGTGGGCGCGGGCATCCGTTTGCTGCCGTAGCGGCTGTGATAGAACATCCATTGGAAAAGGCTTTTGCGTTTGGTGACGCAGACCAGCACGGCGTTGCGCGGCAGGGTTTTGAGCACCGCGGCCTGGCTGGGCGCCAGGGTGATGCCACGGTAGAAAAGTCTTTGCAGGTGCGAGATCAGCCAGCCGGGGGTCGGCGGCAGGTAGCAGGCGTAGTGCTCATAGGTCCCTTTGAGCAGACACTGGATGACGCGGTCGACCCGTGCCTGGATGCGTTTCCATTTGGGGCTGCGGAAGATGATCATGAACGCGCCTGTCGGGCTTGAAACGGGGGCCGCTACATGAACTTCGATGGCGGTGGCCCGTAGCGTTTGGCATTGCGACGAAAAAAAATAGCTACCAGAATGAGGGCGATGATGCAATCGGAAAGCACCGGCCCCGAGACGCCGGCCGGGTACCGATGGCCTGGACGAATCCGGCCAGACGACGGCCAGATGCACCCGTTGCACCGTCGCGGTCTTTGCACCGACTGCGCCACCAAAAATAACCTTGAGAAAAAAAAGTGGATATGTTATGCGGGGCTCAATTTTAGCACTTGCCAACGACGATTTGATTTTCTAACATCAGTGCGCGCTGATGCAGCGGGCCTTTCGATTTGCCGAAACAAATCCCGTTTCAGATCAGGATCTCCAGGGGTTGCCCCCGGGGACCGCTAAGACTGTGAAGTCAAGGGCAATAATCCCAGCGAATCAATAGTTCGGAAAACTTACTACAAGGAGGACGGTGTATATGAAAACTTTAGTTGGTGGGGCGGCAGCCGCTGTGTTGGGACTCATCGGGCTGGTGGTATGGTGGTCTCCTTTTATGACGCTTCTGGCCGGTGCAATTCCCCTGATGCTCCTTCTCGGGGGTGGCCTGGCGATTTACCTGGGATTTGACGAACTCAAGGATACATGGAAGAAAGACGATTCCATCGGCAGCCCGATCGGATCCGACGACGACGTTGAAAAGTACAAACAGGAGATCGACGAGCTCAAGCAGGAAATCGACAGCCTGAAAAAAGCCTAGATCCCAATCGTTTCAACGGGCCCTGCGGTGCCAATCCGCAGGGCTTTTTTTTTGGGGGGCCGGGGCGCGGCCGCACCTGCGCGCCAGGCCCCTGGCGGGCCGCCGCTTGGACGCCGGTCGCCCTGGGGTTCAGCGGTCGGGATAGATCAGACAGGAGGTGCATGTCTCCCTGAAATCAAGAAGTTCTCGCTCCCACGCCTGCGCCAGTATGTCGAGGTCTTCCTGCGCCTCGACACGTCGGCAAAGGTCGGCGTCGCCCAGAATGAGGTCGATGGGGCGCTTCGTGAATTCATATTCATACGGCGGCGCTTTCCACTCGAGTTCTTTGGGATGGCAGCGAAGGATCGCCTGCATGAGCTGCAGGGTGATCAGGTACGGCCGGTAGCGATCCCGGTCGGTGATATGAATCTGGAAACCGTGGCAGGGGACCTGCGCGTGTTTGCCGGACGTGGGCTCGAAGGTCAGCGGGCGCAGGACGATGCCCGGCAGGTTTTTTCCGGCCAGGGCCTTCCGCACCCGGTCCACGTCGAGATAGGGGGCGCCGCAGATTTCGAAGGGCAGGGCCGTCCCGCGGCCTTCGGACATGTTGGTGCCCTCCCAGATGACCTGCCCCGGATAGACCGCGGCGGTCACGGGCGTCGGCATGTTGGGCGAGGGCGCGACCCACGGCAGCCCGGTGTCGTCGAACCACATGGCCCGTTCCCACCCTTCCATGGCCACCACGTCGAGTTCGCAGCCGATGCCGAAATGATCGTTGAAGAGGCGGGCCAGCTCACCGATGGTCAGCCCGTGGCGCATGGGCAGGGCGAAACGGCCCACGAATGAGGTCCACTGCGGGTCGAGAAGGTTGCCCTCCACCTGCCGCCCGTTGACCGGGTTGGGGCGGTCGAGCACCAGCACCCGGCGGTCGCAGTCCCGCGCCGCCTCCAGACAGTAGGACAGGGTGTATATAAAGGTGTAAACCCGGGTACCTACATCCTGCAGGTCCACCAGGAGAACATCGATGGGTTCCAGCATTCCGGGGGTCGGGATCCGGGTCTCGCCGTAGAGGCTGAATACGGGCAGCCCCGAGGCCGGGTCCGTCATGTGGTCGGACTCGATCATGTTGTCCTGCTTCTCGGCGCAAAAACCGTGCTGCGGAGAATACAGGGCCTTGAGCTGGCCGGGAAAACGCCGCATCAGGCCGTCGCGGGCGTGCGTGTAGCGGCTGTCGATCGAGGCCGGATTGCACAGAAGCCCCAGGCGCTGGCCACGTATCCAGGGATGGTCGTGTTGCAGCAGCAGCTCCAGACCGGTCGTAACGGCGGGCATCGGTAGAAACCTCGCTGGCATCCGTTGGGGTTGAAAGCGTGCCGAAGCGCAGGGCCTGTCGGCAGGGGACACTCTGGTCTCATAGCGAACCTGGCCCCGAATGTAAACGCCCGGCGGTGCCGCTCGTGCCGCGGTCAGCGACTCCTGCGGGCGAGTGACGTCCAACCCCGTGTAATTCTTGAGTGGACGCGCCGAAGCGTCTTGACAAAAGAGGCCAGAATCAATAAACACAACCTCGTCAAATCCATCGTCGTCCCGAAGCGCTGTTTGCGATTTTCTCAATTCCCGCCTCGGCCGACGCCGTTGATGAGGGTGAATTGGGAGTCGAGCTTAACGGTATCGCTATTATCGTCGGTGACTATGGTAGCGGTAAAACCGAAGTATCCATAAATCTGGCGCTCGAAAGCAAACGTGCCGGGGTTGACGTCCGGATCGCCGATCTCGATCTGGTCAATCCCTATTTCCGCACGCGGGAAGCACGCCAGCAGCTGCGTTCCCGGGGGATCGATCTGGTTCTGCCGCCGCCGGCCTATCTGCACGCCGACCTGCCCATATTGAGCCCCGCCATCGCCGGATTGCTCCGCAGCCCCAGTCCGCTGACGATTCTGGACGTCGGCGGCGATGACGTGGGGGCGGTGGTGCTGGGGGCGTTGGCCGACGCCCTCAAGGACCGGACCGTGCAGATGCTGCAGGTCGTCAACCCCTTGCGACCCCAGACCGGATCGTTGGAGGGTTGCCTGCGCGTCCGGGCGGCCATCGAATCGGCCGCCCGACTGCCGGTGGCGGGGTGGATCGTCAACGCGCACCTGATGGATGAAACCACGACGGCAACCATTACGGACGGCTATCGGTTCGGGCAGCAACTCGCCGCGGCCACCGGTCTGCCCCTGGTTTGCGTGACGGCGCCGCAGGCCTTGCTGGCGGCCGTATC
>JASJBQ010000272.1 GCA_030066455.1 Desulfobacterales bacterium | reverse complement strand
TATAATTGGCGCGCCCGGCAGGATTCGAACCTGCGACCTACGGATTCGTAGTCCGGCACTCTATCCAGCTGAGCTACGGGCGCGGATTTGCCTGGTAAAGAACTTGAAGCATATAAGCCAATCACCAATCGATGTCAATGAAATTCTGGTTCCGATGGTGCCGATGATAAACACAGACTGACGGCTGCCGATGCAACGCAACTGATTGGCGCCCCTCGGGAAAGCCGGCCGCTGCTTGCCCGATGCGTATCATCAACTTGTGCTTCGCTTGCGCCGCAGAGCGATTTTATCTATAGGTGCGGGATCAGGTTGTGCAGGACTGGACAGGACCCGTGACACGATGGACAACGCCCGACACGCTCTTTACATGCAAATGGCCTTAGAAGAGGCTCGAAAAGCCCGGGACCTCCAAGAGGTACCTGTCGGCGCTGTTCTTCTGGATGCAAACGAAGCCGTGCTGGCGCGCACCCACAACCGTACCATCTCCAGCAGCGATCCCACCGCGCATGCGGAGATCTTGGCCCTAAGGCGGGCGGCGGGCCTGGTGAGAAATTACCGGTTGTTAAACACCACCCTCTATGTTAGCGTCGAACCCTGCGTCATGTGCATGGGGGCGATTATTCACGCCCGCGTGGCCCGCGTGGTTTACGGCGCTCGAGATCCCAAATGGGGGGGCGCCGGGTCGCTGTACAGCTTTGCCGAAGATCAGCGTTTCAACCACCACCCTGAAATTATTGGCGGTATCCTCCCGGATGAGTGCCGAAATCTGATCCGGGATTTTTTTCGACAGCGCCGTTAAAAAACCGGGGCTTGCTGACACGGGCCGGAGCGGCAAAAACAACATCCAACTGGCGAGGAGAAGGTCGTGGCCAACATCGTGATTATCGGAACCCAATGGGGGGACGAAGGCAAGGGAAAAATCGTCGATCTGCTGGCTGAGAATGCCGATATTGTCGCCCGCTTTCAGGGCGGTAACAATGCCGGTCACACCATGGTCGTCGAAGGCCAGCAGTTCATCAGCCATCTTGTCCCCTCCGGCATCCTCCAGGGCAAGACCTGTGCGATCGGCAACGGTCTCGTGGTGGATCCAGGTGTCCTGCTCGAAGAGATCGACTACCTGGCCGAGAGAAATATCGATACGCGCCCGGGCCAACTGATGGTCAGCGAAAGAGCCCACGTCATCATGCCCTATCACAAGGCCATCGACAACGTCCGTGAGAAAATGAAAGGCGACAACAAGATCGGCACCACGGGCCGCGGTATCGGCCCTTGCTACGAAGACAAGGCCACGCGCCGCGGCGTGCGGTTCGTCGACTTGATCGATGCCGAAGTCTTCGAACAACGGGTGCGCCTGATTCTGGATGAAAAGAATTTTTATCTGAAGAATTATTTCGAAGCCGCGACGATCGATCCGGATCAAGTCCTGGCCGAATACGAGCACTTCGCCGAGCGATTGCGACCCTACGTGACCAACGTGTCGGTGGCGCTCGAACGAGCCATCCAAAAGGGCGAACAGGTCCTTTTTGAAGGGGCCCAGGGCACCCATCTGGATATCGACCACGGTACCTATCCATTCGTGACATCTTCCAATACGGTATCCGCCAACGCCTGTTCGGGCGCCGGTGTCGGCCCCCGCCATATCGATGGTGTTCTGGGCATTGTCAAAGCCTATACCACCAGAGTGGGAGCCGGCCCTTTCCCTACCGAGCTTTTCGACGCGGTGGGCGACGCCCTCCAGGAAAAGGGGGCTGAATTTGGCGCCACCACGGGGCGCCGCCGCCGCTGCGGATGGCTCGACACCGTGATCGTGCGCAACGCGGTGCGTTTGAACGGGCTGACCGGGATGGTCATCACCAAGTTGGATGTCCTGGGGGGGCAGGACGAGATCAAGATCTGCAACGCGTACCGCTACAAGGAAGAAAAACTGAGCGAATTCCCCACCGACCTCAAGGTGCTGGCGGACTGCGAACCGATGTATGAAAGCCTGCCGGGATGGCCGGAAGACATCAGCGGCATCCGGCGCAAGGAGGACCTGCCGGACAATGCCAAACGCTATCTGGAGCGTATCGAGGAATTGACCGCGACCCCGATCGACATCATTTCGGTGGGGCCGGGGCGTGAGGAAACCATCGTATTAAACAACCCGCTGGCATGATCGGGGGACGGAAATGGTTGAAATCCTACATTAAGTCATTGACAATCAATCTTGCCTGACATAAAAACCAAATTCTCGTCGGGAAGTGGCTCAGTCTGGTAGAGCACAGCGTTCGGGACGCTGGGGTCGCTGGTTCAAATCCAGTCTTCCCGACCAAGCAAACACAAGCAAAGGGCGCCCGGTCCAAACGGGCGCCCTTCTTTCTTTCAATACCGCCAATCTCCACGAAGGACGGCCAGTTGAGCGATGACGTGGTTGGTGGTACCGGTTTATGGACACCGTCAAGGGCGTCATCGGTGATATCGGGGACAAGGGCATCGAGGGCATCAAAGACCACAACATCGATGGATACATCGATGCGATTGCTAACTTCGGTGACAAGCTTTCGGATTAGAGCCTCATGGGTGTCTCCACGAACCGGCGCAAAGCCTGTGCCGACCCTCTTGTTCGAGGCATTTGAAAATTAGGGAGTGCCGGGTCCTGAAAATAAAAAAGCGTTTGGAATGCTGGTATTGCAGGGTCAATTCCAGTCTTCCCACGCTTTTTTTGAGGTTCAAGCGCCCTATCCGTTTTTGGATTGGGGACGATGGTACACCCAACCCCGGAGACGCTACGGTATTCAGGCGGCCGCGGTCATGGATTCTTCTGATAATCGAGGGTTTTGACGCGATATTCGTCATCCAAGGCAACGAGGGTCATCTGAATCCGTCCGCTCGAGGATTTCCAGCCTTTACTCCCCATGCGATAGCGGAGTCGAAATCCCCCCTTCACCAGGATTTCGCTGCCATCGGTGTTTTCTTTGTAAGATTGCAAATCGATTTCATAATTGATTTCATCCAGCTTTTCAAAATTGGAGCGGTAGACCGGAATCAGATCGGTAAAGGCGCGGTCGCGCTCGACCGCATCGGACGTAAAAAGGGCGATGAACCGGTCCAGGTCTTTGGTGGAATAGGCCCGGCAGTAGGTCTGCAGAAAAAGCTCCAGGCGTTCCGCCGTCGTGGCGACTGGTATTTCTTCGACCGGCTGCGGGGCTTCGGTGGTGACCGCTGCGTATGCCGGTGCCTGTTGATCCGTGCCAATGTCCACATCGGTTTCCCGAGGCAATGATTCGCGTGGCGATGGTTCGGGATCGGAACGTTGCCGATCGGTTGCTTCCGGGGCCGATGGCGCTTCCGGGGCCGCCGCAATCGATTCGGAAGCCAAGCTGCTGCTATCCGTCGTTTCGGAACCAAGCGGCGGTTCGGTCGAGGGGGCTTCCTGGGGGGCGGGCCGCGCGGGTGGCGGCGAAATCGCTGGCGCCGGCTCGTCGCTTGCCACCTGATTCCCACCAGGCGACCCGGAAGGGGGCGATTCTTCCGGCAGCGTTTCCTGTTCCTCCGGGGGGAGAAGGGTACTGTCGCGCGCGTTGCTTTCCGCCAGTGACGGTGACGCCGCCGGAGGAGCTTCCAGATCGGAAGCGATCACCGCTTGGTTTTCAGTTGCGGCCTCGAACCCATCGATCTCAACGTCAGTCATCTCGGCAGGCGTGGCGATTCCGGAAGGGGATCGATCTTCCGGCACAGTATTCTCAGTGACGGCTACGATTTCGTCAGGGGCAGGACCGCTCTCGATGCCATCTGCAGCCTCGGGGGCGTCGTCCGTCTCAACCGGCGCCGTGGTTGACGGTATTGCCGACGCAACGTCGGATGCATCCCTGCTGATCTCTGTCGAGACGGCCTCCGCCAGAGGAACAGAAGGGGTCTCCGACCGAATCGCCGGAGGTTTCGCTTCCGCCAGGTCGCTTGCCATGGGGGGGGCTTCTTCACCGGGAGCCGATAGGGCCTGCGCATGACCATCGACCGCATCATCGGAGGGCTTTTCGTAGGACGTCGTGCCGGCCGTCACGGCCGGCGGGTCCTCGTCCTGGGGCGCAACGGCGATTATTTCCTTAAGTGAAGAAAAGGGCGCCATCAGGCGTTCCGATCCGAAATACGTCACGACAGCCAGCAGTGTCACTAACAGAGCCGTCACGACGGTAAAGATGCGCTCGCGGTAGAATTTGGGACGGGGCGGTGGCGGCGCATTCAAAATGGCTTCCCCCAAAACGGCGAGAGCCGTCGGATTCGCCGCGATGGGAGACGTTTCCACAGCCGTGGATGGGTCGGGAACGTCTGACGCTGAATACCCACCTAGTGAACGCCTTTCACCCGGCAGCATCATTTCAGCAGAACATTCTTCGATGATGTCGGCGCCGATGGTCGTACGGTTGTCGACGAAACCGCTCAGCAGCGCATGATCACAGATGATGTTGATTCGCCGCGGGTGGCCTTGCGAATGGAAATGGATACGCTCAAGCGCATCCTTTTCAAAAATGGGACGGCTGGCACCTGCTACTTTGAGGCGATAATCGATCAGCATGCAGCTTTCTTCGAAGCTCAGCGTCTTTAAATGAAAATTGATGGTAATGCGTTGCTTAAGGGCCCGATTGCTGGGATCGGCAAGCAGGTTGTAGAATTCCTCCTGCCCCACGAAAAAAATATTGAGCAGTTTTTGTTCCGGGATCTCGATATTCGAAAGCAAGCGAATTTCTTCCAGCATCTTCGAACTCAAGCGTTGGGCCTCATCAATAATCAAAAGGACGATGCGTCCCTGGGCGTGCATTTTTTTCAAGAAATCTTCGAAATCGAACAGGAAGTCGACCTTGCTCTGGTAGTTGCCCTTCATGCCGAAAGAAGACGCAATGAACTGATAGAACTCGAGCAATTCCAGGCCCGGGTCGGGAACCGAAGCGACGACGACGCTATCATCCAGCTGTTTGAGAAGGGCATGGATAAGGGTCGTTTTTCCGGTTCCCACGCCCCCTGACATGACCAGAAAACCCTTGTTGTCACTGACACCATAAATTAGGATCGCCAGGCCTTCCTTGTGCTTGGGGCCCAGCCAAAGAAATTCCGGATCGGCACTGATCTGAAAAGGTTTTTGGTCTAGTCCGTAAAACGCGCGATACATATCAGGCCTTTGCCAATAAGCGGCTAATTGATGACGGCATAATCCAGCCGTTTAACCAGAAAGGAGCTGCCCCGGGGTACCAAGGTCATGTCGATGGTGCCGCGACTTTCACGAATGCCCCTGTTGGAAATATGGGCCCGCGCAAAAAAGCGCCCCTTGATAACATACCCACGCGGTGTGCGCTGCTGTTCGTAGTGATCGAGTTCAATGCGATAAGCGAGCGCATCGAGCCGCTTCAGGTTCAATCGGTAAAGGGGGAGGACCGTTTTGAAGGGCTGACCGTTTTCTTTAGCCTCGGCATGAAAAAGTACGGCCAACCGGCGGTGGTCCAGGCTTTCGTAGGCGCGGCAATAACGATTGAGGAAATTCATAAGTCGCGGTCGTGCATCGTCCAGAGACGCCCGTGATGATGTAACCGAGGACAACGGCGGATCCGTTACCGCCTGAGGCTTGGGTCGCGGTGCATTCGCAGCCCGCTCCGATTGCTCGCGCCGCGATAGGGGGTGACCGGCGTCGGGGTGCGCCGGGCTTTCCACCGGGTTGGCGGCGGCCTGGGAAGGGGGCCCACCCCGGGAGTCAGAGCGATCATCCGCCAATGGCGTTTGAGGCAATCGATCGCTTTTGGCGGGTTCCATTGTAAAAACGGCGGTTTTTAGGGCGCGTTCAGATGGCGGCGGCAGCTGCGAAACAACCAGGGGCCGTGACAACCACCCGTGTCTGTGAATGAAATCCAGCGTAAACGCAACCATGATCAGCAGGGGTAAAAGAATAATCAGGCCGACCGGAAAACGGGGCCGCTTCGGGGGATGCCGTGACGGCCCGAAGGGTTTCGTCTGTCCCACGGGCAGTTCCGATCGGGCGTCCAGCATGCGATCATAGTGCGCACGCCGCCGGGGATCGATAAGCGTCCGGTAGGCCGCGGTGAGATCAATAAAGGCCTGGCTGCTCTTTCCGCCTTCCGGGTTGTGATCGGGGTGCAGGGCTTGCGCTTGCCGGCGAAACGCGGTTCGAATTTCATCCGGGGCGGCGTCGCAGGCAATGAAGAGCCGTTCATAATGATTGGGGGGCGGCTCCGCCGGCATGGCGGCGATCACCGGTTTCAGCTTTTCCAGGAGTTGTTTGGGCGTTAAGCCGGCTTTCCGGCATGCGCTTCTGAAGCGCTGGTCAGTCCGAGGGCAATCCGACAACTCCCGGACCAGACACCGGCAGAGATCGATCCTTTTTTTTTGACCGGCCAACATGCCAACCAGCGTGTCGGTGTCGGCCGCCGCTGCGGCTAAACGGATAAACCGCTCCAGATCCTGAGGGGGG
>JASJBQ010000271.1 GCA_030066455.1 Desulfobacterales bacterium | reverse complement strand
GCGTCGAGTTTCGGATCACCGGAAACATTCCGCACCGAACGCACCAGAACCAAAGGCCAGTATTTTCCGGCCCGGACCGATGAAGTGGTTTTCAGCCTTTCTGTGCCGGACGGGGTCGCCTGGGCCTGCGGGCGCACCCTGAAAACAGGGACATAGCTGCCCTTGGGGATTTCGATTCGCAACGGGTCGTGCTTTCCGGTGCCCTGGTAGTAGCGTGCCAGCGCCCGCCGCAGACGACCCGCCTGGATGCTGACGATGGGATCGATATTCTGGTCGAAATCCGGCCTGCGGCCGAAGACCTCGGTGGCCACCGTATAGCCCTTGATACGATCGGCATTGCCGGCCAGGGTTTGGCCAACGACATATTTTAACAGGGCAACCTGTTGCGGCGTGGCTTTAAAATCAGAGCTGGCGAGCACCAGCTCGAGCTGACGGGAGATGATCCCGGAATCGGGAAAAGAGGTTTGTTTGGGCTGATCCGTTATCATTGTGAAATACTTCCACCGGTGCTGCGCTTGGAAAAGGGGTACCCGATCCATGGTGTTTTAGGGTGCGAACGGTCACCCCGTTCATTTTCAAGGGACTGATTCGGTACGGCGAAAAAGCGTTTCGCGCACCCAAGTTGCGGTTCGCGGCCCTCAGGTTGGACATTTGGTTCGTGAAGCGGCTACAGACTATGTATCATGCCGAAGGTACCCGGGGAAAGAATTGGGGCCGTATGGTTTTAAGACCATATTTTGGCATCACTCGAACGCAGGGAAACGACGGCCTCTCGGGTATTACGCTGTGCATTTGAAAGTGATTCGGCAAGGTCTGCGTCCCGGCCGATCGACTTTTGAATGTCAGATGGGTCAATCCGGATTGGAGGTTCCACAAATCTGAAATAACAGCGGTGTCATTCCTTCCGATCCTTTAACCACACGAAGCAAGTACAGCCGTTAGCTGTTAACTGCCGGCCCGTACCTGAATGATATTGATAGGCAAATAGGTAGACGAATCTGATATATAACTGATTTAATATTATAAAATAGTTTTTTATGGGTCTCATGTAAACGTCAAAAAACTAACAGGAAATTATCAGGTAAAAACTTGTATTAATGCAGGTTCAAGAGGTGGGATCGAAGATTGGTTTTATGATTGGTCAAGCCGAATTTTTTCCGAATGTTGTTGCGATGGAATTCTACGGCCCTGGGGGAGGAATTCAGCAGCGTGGCGATCTCTTTGGTCGTATGGCCCTGCCGAACCAGATCGGCGACCTGAATTTCCTTGGGCGTCAAATCGGCATAGCTTGCTGACAAGGTTTGGTAAAAAGATGAAACAATTTCGCCCAGATGGGTTTCCAGAATCTTGATATACGACTTCTGCAAATTGTTGGCCCCGGTTTTTTTCAGTTTTTGCAGGTAGGGGACGATTAAATTTTTGACATTAAGAAGCACGCGCTCCTCCAGAACCGATTTGTCACGCTCTCTTTTCTTGAGCAGCACCTTTAGCGCGGCATTGACCTCTTCCAGATCGCGCGATCGAAGCTCCAGTTCAGTTTCCCTCTGTTGCAGCGCCTGCTCGGCTTGGATGCGCTCGGTGATGTCGGCGATCATCGCGAGATCCTGAACGCTTTCCCCGTTTTCCGCCTTTATGGGGGTGGCCACTATCCGGCCAACACGCTTTTCACCACGCTTGGTATAAAAATCAAGCTCGTAAGGGCTAATTTTTCCGCCTGCCATCCTTCGCGAAAAATTCCGCATGGCTTTGGCCTTGTGGCCGGCGCTCATGAAGGGAAGATCCTGAATACGCTTGCCGACAATCTCCTCCCGCCGGTAGCCCAGCCAATCCAGGAACATGGCATTCACATCGATGATGGTTTCCGTGGTATCCAGCAACACGATAGCCTCGGGGGAAAGATCAAAGATCTGCCGATACTTTTTCTCACTTTTTCTCAGGCGGGCCTCCATCTTTTTGTTTTGGTCGATGTCATGCACCACCGTGATTCTGACCCTGCGGCCTTTTAACTCCGTCATCTTGCCGCGTATCTCGACCTGAAAAGTGGTTCCATCTTTCCTTTGCGCGATGGCTTCATAGGGCTTCTCGTATCCCGACAACATGTTTTGCATCACCAAGTCCCTCGATTCCGGCGCGATAACATCCGTGCCGAAGATGCCGATCAGCTCCTCGTGGTCATAGCCGAACATTTCCACCGCGGTGTTATTGGTATCGATACAAATACCGTTCTCGGAAATAAAGACAGCTTCAAATGATGCATCCGCCAAGGCGCGATAGCGCTCCTCGTTCTCCCGTAAAGCCTTCTCGGTTTTTTTGCGTTCGCTGATCTCCAGTTCTAACTGCGCATTGATCGTGGATAGATCGGCCGTGCGCTTCCTTACCCTGTCTTCCAGCTCTTCAAGAATTTTGTGGAGTGCTTCCTCGGAGTGCTTCCGAGCGGTGATATCGGTATCGGTTCCGACGACACGTATGGGATTGCCGTGTGAGTCACGCATGGCCGAACCGCGCGCCATGATCCAGCAGGTGGCGCCATCTTTCCTGAGCATCCGATGCTCGTACACAAACTCAGGTTGCTTGCCCTCGATGTGGGCCTGGAAAGCCTCCATTACGGCCTGTTTGTCCTTGGGGTGAACATAGCTCGACCAGACTTCGATATCGTTGGGGATCTCATCGTCACGATAACCCAGAATTTCCTTCACGTTGGGATCGAGATAAAATTCGTTGGTCTCAAGGTTCAAATCCCAGACGCCGACCCCAGCGGCCCGTGTGGCCAGCGCGTAGCGCTCCTGGCTCGTCCGCAGTTGCGCCTCGACCTTCTTGCGATCTACCGTTTCCCGCTTCAGAAGCACATTCGCTTCTACAAGCTCGGTGGTCCGCATCACGATGCGCTGTTCCGTTTCCTCTTGCGCCCTTTGCAACGCTTGCTTGGCCTGTAAGCGTTCGGTAATGTCGCGGCCGAGACCGCTGACGTAGGGCGACCTCCCTTCCTGATGAACCAGCACATTGGCATATTCGATAAAATGCTCACGGCCGTCCTTGGCCAGCAATCGGACCACACCCTCCGCATAACCCTGGGTACCGATTTCGGATAAATACGCTTCGCGGAACAGGGGGCGAAATTCAGGCGTGACGAACGCCTCGATGGATCGACCGATCAATTCTTCAGGACGGTAGCCCGAGAGACGGGTTACGGCCGGATTGACATCAAGCAGGCGGCCCTCCAGATCATGGACCATGATAAGATCGCTGGTGCGTTCAAAAAGATCCCGATAACGATGTTCCAGATCGATCCCCGTTAATTTCGGGGCCGCATCTTTTTCTATTGCTTCCATGATATCAACCTGATCGGCTATTGTGAGAATAAGCCGATGGATTACCCTAAAAAAATGAGGTCTTCAATCAAAATCAATGGATACCTGTTTGCCGCCAAAAAGCCTTACCCACAAGGCCTCGGCCCTATTGCCTGACCGGAGGGGCGTCTGGACCGGTCCGCACACCTTGCCCGTGGTGGCCGACCGGATGGAAATGGAGGGGCAAGGCAGCGGCCCCCAAATGGGGCGGATGAATCCCGTCGGCGACCGCCGCTGGATGCCGGGGTTCATCAAGAGGCGGCGGTCCACGGCGAGGCCGTACCATCCTGACGCCCTGTTGGCAGGCCGCGCGACAAAGCGCCAGTCGGCAAACCGGAGATGAGGGGTTTTCTATTTGCCGCCGCCGAATATCGACCTCTTGATCGGTCGACTGACGACGGGAATGATGTTGAACTTGAACCGCGCCACCTCACCGTAGTCGTCCTGATTCACGACCGAGTACTCGGCGCCGAACTCCAGGCGCATCGGCGTATTGCCCCACTTGGTGATCTTCGATAGGGTCAGCCCCACGGGAATGTTCCATTTGTTGCCGGATCCGGCCTTGTCATTCCACTGGATCGTGGGGTTGGTGCCGATCTGCCAGTCGTCGGTGATGTTGTAGAAAAACCAATAGAACATGTTCCCGAACCTTGCGCCCCGTTCATCGTTGTCGCGGTTCCAGTCGGCGATCTTGAAGTAGGTCTGGGGATAAGCACCGCACATCCAGTTCTCGGCGATGTAGCCGAAGACGCCTGTCACGCCGGCACACCACTGGTCCACACCGAACTGGTCGTCGGTGTTGGTGGGAATGCTGAAACTGGGCCCCAGCGCCAGCAGCCACCTGCCGGAGAGTTTGTCCGGGAGGGCCAGCGGCAGGGGAATGAGCAGGTCGCTGAGCCCGGTTTCACGGTCAAAATTATCCTTCTCGAACTCGCCGGATCCCCGCGGCCCGTCGGGAAGGGGTTGGCTGATAAAAAGATTGATGGTCGGACGGGTGACGATGCGCCATTCATTTTCGTCTTCGCCGTAAAGCGGGATGGGGATGATGGGCTGGAAAGTGATATTGCCGGCCACATGCGCGTCGTTCGTGTTCAAGTCGCCGTCGTTGAAGGTCGTGGCGAACTGGGTGAATATGTACGCATTTTTACTGACCGGATTGGCCGATTGCTGCGACAGCTCCTTGATGCTCATCCCTCCCGTCGGATCGTCGGGGTCCGACTGTGCGCTGTCGCTTTCGGCTGCGGATTCGCCTTCCGACTGCGCCCAGAGGTCCCTGTTGCTGGAGCGCATAGCATGGTCGTATGCCGGTTTCGCGCCGGCCGTCTTATAACCGCTCAGGGGGGCGCTCTCCGACTGGAATTGGAGTTGCTTCAACTCGTAGCCTGTATAGTTATCCGCAAGGTAGTAGCTCCGTTCCCCGCTAGCGGCAGAGGCCGGGGATGCCGCCATCCACAATAGGCTCAGAACGAGCGCCACGGCCAGATTGATGTGTCCTCTGACTTCTGGGTGATCCATCTCTGCCTCCTCTCTATCTAAGCTTTTCGATTTGGGTTCCGATAGGCTTTATGTATTACGCTATGGGCTGATTCGCGAAGGCGATCGGATGGTTTGATCGTGCACCGGCCTTGACGCTGACCGGATAGGGCTCAACATTGATCGGCGCCCGGTATTGGAAGGCGACCGTCGGCCCATGCCGGTGTTGGCGCCAAAATGAAATCCTCGACAGCGTCGAGCGGCGCCCTTGGGTTTCAAATCGCGCTCCGGCCTTGGCCTGAAAGGTGATCATTTCCGAATGGACATCATTGGATTTGAACACCGACCGCTGCGAGTCCTTCGACCACACGATCAGCGATGTCCTCGAACTTGATGTAATGTCCGATCAGCCGACGGCCATCCCGGGGAAAATCGGGTTTGAGGTTGAGCAGTTCGCCGGCGGCCCGGCGGCCGTCTTCGATGTTGCCGCAGAGGCCGAAAGTGGCGGCCTTGGCGAGATGGTCCCAGAAGCTGGCGGGTCGATTGAGTTTCATGGCTTCGATGTAGGCGCAGGCGCAATCCTTCTGGCGGAGGCAATCGACCCAAAGTGCGAAGTGTACGTAGTTGCTGTAGAAGGGATTCTGGTCGATGGCCTTGCGGATCAGGGCGGGACCTTGCTCCCAGTCGCCCATGAGGGTCAGCACGTACCCGATGCCGTCGAGAATAAACAGCGTTTCAGGGGCCAGATGCAAAGCCCGTTCGGCTTCCACCCGGCAGGCATCGAGGTCGTCGCGCAACAGGTGGATGAGCGCGAGCACGCCATGGGCCCGCTGATCACCCGGCATCAGGCGCATGCCTTTCAGCGCGAACGCCATGGCCTGATCCAGGGGCTTGTCGAACCCCGGGATATCGAACGCATGCATGCTGGCGAAAAGCCGTCCGCGCATGGTCCACACCTGCCCGCATTCCGGATCGACAGCGGCAGCCTTTTCCAGGGCGGCCAACGCCCGCTGGAAGGCCTCCGGGGTTGCGGTTGATATGTAGTCGTAATGCCGTAAGACGGCCATATAGGCTTCGGAACCCGGCGGCAACCCATTGTGAATCTCACGCCCCAGGGTTTCCGCAATCAGCCCGCGCTTGCCGGCCAGCGCCACGGATACCTTCCGGGCAACGCGTTCCTGGAAGGCGATGCTGTTGCCGTCGTCGACGGCCGAGCGGTAGGCATTGCTCCATAACTGCCGGCCGGTTTGAGCGTCGGCCAGGCTGAGGATCAGCTTGATGCCGTCTTGATCACAGCGGACGCTGCCGTCGACCGCAAAGCGGGGGCTGGTGGCCCCCTCGGGGCCTTGCGCGATTTCCGGATCGTGGTTCATGACACGAATGTCCGGATAACGGTTCAATTCGTTTGCCAACTCGGCCGCCAAGCCGTTGCGCCAGTTGTCAAGCTGGGTGTCGCCGGAGAGATTGCGAACGGTTCGGACGAGGATGGTGGGCCAGTACCTTCGGTGATTTGATGGCATCTCGGCCGCAGGGGCGGGCTCAGCGGCGGGCTCCGCGCCAGGCTGGCGGCGTGTCTCGAATACCGGGACGTAGCTGCCCTTGGGAATATCGATAATCACCCGGTCGTTGAGACCG
>JASJBQ010000270.1 GCA_030066455.1 Desulfobacterales bacterium | reverse complement strand
GTCCGGTTCAGGCTCGCGTTCCGGCGGGGGCTCGATTGTTTCACCGGCCGTAGGCGGCTCCCGATCCTGATCGTTGCCGCCGCCGGGTATCGGTGCCGGCGCGGCCGATGCTTTCACCCCGATCGTGACCATGACCACCCGGGTCGTGCCGTCAGAGGCGGTGAAGGTGTGGGTGTCCGTCAACGTGTCGCCGGCCTGCATGGCTTGCACGGACGCGTGGGCGTTGTTCAGCGTGTAGGTCCAGGTGTTGCCGGCGAAATCGAAGCGGCCGTACCCGTTGTCCCCCGTCGCGGCCGTCACATCGGTAAAACGGATGGGGTTGTCGCCGGCGTCCGCATCCGTGATCGTCAGCACGCCACTGGCGGTCTGAACCCCGTTCCGGGCAACGATTCCGGAAAAAGCCCCCCCGACGGACGGGGCGTCTTCGGTGCCATGGATGGCGATGGTCACATCGTGGGTCGTACCGTCGGCGGTGGTCACCGTCAGCACGTCGCTGACGCTTTCACCGGCATCCAGCTCCTGAATGACGGTTTGGGTCGTGTCGGCGCTGTAGTGCCAGTTTCCGGCGGCATCGATGGTGAGGCTGCCATAGGTGCCGGCAACGGTCGCCGCCTGGAAGCTCGATTCCCCGGTATCGGGATCGACGACGGTCAGGGCGCCGGTTGCTTCCAGCAGTCCGTCGCTGTCCGGATCAAGGTCTTCTGTAACCGCCCCGGTGTTCATGCCGCCCAGGACCGGCGCGTCATTGGCCGGTGTGATGTCCATGGTGGCGCTGCCGGCCACTGTGTCGGTGCCGTCGCTGATGGTATAGCTGAAGCTTACGGCCGTATCGTCATTGCCCGCCGGTGTGTAGTCCCAGGTACCGTCCAGGTTGTCGACCAGGCTGCCGCCACCGGCGCTGATGGTGAGGCCCGTGGCGGTGAGGGCATCCCCCTCGGCATCGGCAGCATTGCCCAGGAGCTCGGCTTGGGTAATGGTCCGGGCGCCGCTGTCTTCGGCAATGGCGGCCAGGGTTACCTGCGACGTCGTCGGGGCGTCATTGATCGGGTTGACGGTGATGCTCACCGCGCCCGTATCGGTCACCCCGCCGTCGGCATCGGAAAGGATGTAAGTAAACGCATCGCTGTAATTTTCCGTACCATCGTGGGTATAGCTGAAGGTACCGTCAGGGTTCAGCGTCAGACTGCCATGGGCCGGCCCCACCCCGAGGGAAACACTGAGGGCGTCATTGGGCTGATCCACATCGGTGTCATTGGCCAGTAAGCTGGCGGCGCCGCTGTCCAGGACCGAGACACTCGCGCCCTCGCTCACCGTGATCGCATCGTCAAAGGCCACCGGGTCGTTGTCGTTCACCGGTGTGATGGTCAGATCGACGGTCACCGTGTTGGAGGTGGCACCACTGTTGTCGTCAATGGTGTAGCTGAAAGCGTCGGTGAAGTTCTCCGTGCCGTCGTGGGTGTAGTCCACGGTGCCGTCGCCGTTGACGATGATTGCTCCATTCGTGGGACCGGAAACGATGGCGATGGTGGCCAGATCGAGTCCGTCGTCCGCATCGTTGTCGTTGGCCGCCAGGTTCAGGGAGGTGGTGGTGCCCTCGTCGACCGTGAAACTGTCGGCCGTGGCCACCGGCGCATCGTTTACCGGCGTGATGGTCAGATCGACGGTTACCGTGTTGGAGGTGACACCGCTGTTGTCGTCGATCGTGTAGGTGAAGCTGTCGGTGAAGTTCTCGGTGCCGTCGTGGGTGTAGTCCACTGTGCCGCTGCCGTTGACCACGATGGCGCCATTGGCGGGGCCGGAAACGATGGTGATGGTGGCCAGATCGAGACCGTCGTCGGCATCGGTGTCGTTTGCGGCCAGGTTCAGGGTGGTGGTGCTGCCCTCTTCGACCGTGAAGCTGTCGGCCGTGGCCACCGGGGCATCATTGACACCGGTAACGGTGATGGTCACCGCGGCCGGGTTGGAATCATTGCTGCCGTCATTGGCAACGTAGGTAAAGGTGTCCGTCGCGGTTTCACCGTCGGCCAGGTAATCGAACTGGCCATTGGGATCATAACTGAAACTGCCATCGGCATTGAGGGTGACCCGGGCGCCCGAGGTCAGGATGTAGGGTATCCCGATGTCCGCCGTACTTCCGTTGATTTCGGAGACGGTCAAGGGATCATTTTCTTCGTCGGAATCATTGGCCAACACACCGGAAAGCGCGGGTATGGTCAGCAGCGTACCTTCATCGGTCACATAGCCCTGATAGGTGGGCGTGGCGGGAGCGCCTTCGGCACCGCCGAGGATGCCGTCGTTACTGTTGGCCGAGAGATCCACCACGCTGCCCGTACCCGCTTCATCCAGTCGCCAGTAGCCTGCCAGGCCGGCTTCACCGCCCGTCAGCAGGTTGTTCATGTTGGCCTGGATCTCCCCCTGGGTGCGGGTGGTGTTCCAGACCCGGACCTCGTCGATCTGCCCCTGAAAGCGCTGATTGGTGGCGTTTTCACGACCACCAATGGTCAGATCGTTATGCATGGTGTAGACATCGCCCATGGGGCCGGGCTGTGCCAGGGTATCCACCAACTGGCCATCGATGTAGGTTCTGATCTCGCCGGCAACGCCATCGAAGGTAACGGCCACATGGGTCCACGCCCCCGTTGTCACGAAGTAGCCCGTGTTGTGCCAGGTCCAGTTGTCCGTAGTGTCGGCGATGGCGTATTTGATCTCCCCGGTATCGGCGGTGATGCCCATCTCGTACTCACCCTCTTTGTTGAGGATGAGCTGGCTGCCCGTCCCGCCGCCGTTGTGATTGATCCAGGCCTCCATGGTGACGTTGTTGGTCATCTGCAGGCTGGCATCGTCGGCCACCCGGATGAAATCGTCGCCGTCGAATGCAAGATAAACGCCGTCGGGCCTGGCGAGGGGCGAATCGTTCTGCGGCGTGATGGTCAAGTCCACCGCTACCGTATTCGAAGGGGTACACGCGTTGTCGGCGATGGTGTAGGAAAAGGCGTCCAAGAAGTTCGCCGTACCGTCGTGGGTGTAGTCCACCGTGCCGTCGCCGTTGACCGCGACGGAACCGTAGGTGGGTCCCGAAACGATGGCAATGCTGGCAAGATCCAGAGCGTTTTCCGGATCGCTGTCATTGGCGGCAAGATTCAGATTGGTGGTGGTGCCCTCAGCGACGGTAAAACTGTCGGCCACTGCTACGGGCGGTTCATTAAGGTCGGTCACCTGGATGGTGAACACCTCGTCATAGGTATTGCTCAATGCGTCGCTCACGCGGACCGTAACGTTGTGGCTCGTGCTCGAATCGTAATTCAAAAGCGAGCCGTCAGCCACGCGAATCACCCCGGAAGCCGGCAGGATCTCGAATCGGCCGCCGGCGTCGTCCAGCAGACTGTAGGTCAGTGTATCGCCGGCATCCGGGTCGCTAGCGGTAATCGTACCGACCACCGTACCGTTGGGGGAATTCTCCTCAACCTCCAGGGTTAACTCAGGCGTGCTGGGGGTGAATCCGCCGCCAGTCCCCACATGCTGAACCGTGAGGTTGTTGCTGCTTACCGCATCGACGACGATGCCACCCGTCGACAGGTCGTTGAACGTCCAGTTGGCGATCATTCCCGGTTCGTTGCTCGGCAGGGTCTGGTCGAAGTTGGCGGCGATTTCACCCGCCGTGCGCACGTCGTTGAAGATGCGCACGTCATGGAGTACTCCCGAAAACAAATCGATGGTATTGAAACCGCCCAACTCGGAATCCTGATCCTGGCCAAAAACCAGCTCACCGCCGCCGGTTATCGTCCGACCGGTCTGGTACCCGCCAAAGGACTCGACCTGCTGACCGTCCACGTAAAACACGACCGAACCGCTGGATGCATCCCAGCTTGCGCCGACATGGTGTTTCTCGCCGTCGAACAGTTGGGGGTACTGGTTGGCGGTACTTTGATGGGACGCGCCCTGTGAATGCGCGCAGAACCAGATGGATCCGTCATTTTTTAGAAACAGCGCGAGTTCTTCGTCGTTCGTCCCGTCGGCGTATGATAGCAGAACGGTGTTGTCCGCCGCGGGGGTATTGACCGCGAAGGAGGCCTCGACGGTCAGAGTGGTCAGCCCACCGAGCAACCCACCGCCGTTATCGGCGACCAGGTAGACGTCGTTGCCGCCATCTGCGTTCAAACTGATGCCGCCCGCCGTGGTGGCTGTCGCCTGCAGGTCCACGGGTGGATCATTGACACCGGTAATGGTGATGCTCACCGCAGCCGGGTTGGAATCCGTGCTGCCGTCATTGGCGACATAGGAAAAACTATCCGTGGCGGTCTGTCCCTGACTTAAATCGTCGAACTGGCCGTTCGGGTCGTATAGAAAACTGCCATCGGCATTGAGGGTGACCCGGGCGCCCGAGGCCAGGGTGACGGGTGTTCCGATGTTCGCCGCACTGCCGTTGATCGCGGTGACGGTCAGGGGGTCACCTTCGACATCAAAGTCGTTGATCAGGACGCCTTCCACGGCGGCGACATTGAGCGTGTTTTCTTCATCGACGGTGTAATCCTGACGCCCGGCGCCGAACAATTCGCGCACGGCTTGGGCGCCAAGTGGGCTGCCGACGATCGCGACTTCGTCGATTTGCCCGGTGAAAAACTGGTTGGCCGGTGTGAGCAGCAGATCATCGCTGATCTGTGTTCCGCCGCCGATGGCGATCGGTTCGTGGTTGCCAATGTCTCCGGAGGTTGTCCCCAATCCGCCGCTATAGCCGTTGGTATCCACGGACTGGCCGTCCAGATAGAGCGCCATGCCCCCGGCACCGAACGTAAAGGCGACATGGTGCCACTGCCCGGCGGTGACGGCCGAGGGTGAAGTGACATAATAAGATGACGAATCGCTCTGGAGGCGCACCTCCAGCCGACCGGCGGCATTGAGATAGATGCTCAGGTGGCCGCCGGTGTCCTCTCCCTGGGAGTCCTTGGAGAACAGATGCTGGAGATCGCCGGTCGCCGCCGTATCCGCATTGAACCACAGTTGCACCGTACCGTTGTCGAGGAGATAATCGTCGGAATGGGCAATGGCGACATAATCCGTGTTCAAGGCATCAAACCGGACGGTCGTATCGCCGTCGCCGTTGATGGCACCCGGCTGGCCCAGCGCCCCCCCGTTGTACGTGCCGTTGTTGGCGCTCGATCCCAGATCGGCGGCGGCGCCGGCCGTTTCACCCAAACGCCAGTAGCTGAGGGGATTGAGCGCCAGCAGGTCAGCGCTAAAAATACCGGGGTCGTCAGTGGCAATCGGAGCGTCGGTGATTGAGTTGACGGTGAGGTTGACCGTCGCCTGGGTCGTACCACCGTTGCCGTCGCTCACCTCGTAGGTGAAGGTATCGCTCCCATAATAATTGGCTGTGGGGGTATAATTGAAAGTGCCGTCTTTATTGAGCGTGAAAGATTGCGCGTGATTCGGCCCGCTAACCAGTGTAACGCTCAGCGGATCCCCGTCAGCATCGGAATCATTGCTTAGCAAACCACCGGTGGCCGGTGCGGGTTCTTCGCCGCCCAAACTCACAAAGGCGCCCGTCATCGACAGGTGTTCCGCGGCAATCCAGTCGGCCGAACGCTGTGTGCGGGATATACGAACATCATCGAGAATGCCATCGAAGGTCCTGTTGGTATCCTGCGAGTAGTTCCCCAAAGTGAGATCGATGTCGGCGTCGCTGCGGTAAGTGCCAGATGGCGTATCGATTTCCGTGACTACCTGTTCGACCCCATTGATGTAGAGTTTCGGGTCGTTGGCATCCGAGCCGCTGTCAAACACCACGGCCACGTGCTGCCACTGCCCCAGGTTGATCGAGTTGGCCGGTGAGATCCAGTTTCCAATGGCCCCGGTGAATCCGTGCTGGAACAGGAGCGATCCGTTTCCGTCGTATATTTCAAAGGCCCAGCCGTTGCGATTGGTGACGAGGTTGTCGGCCTTGTCGAGAATACGGCCGAATCCGCCTTCTCCCCAACTAGTGGGATTGATCCACGCGGAGATGGTGGCACCACCGTCAAAGATATCGTCCACGCTCGATGCGGAACCAAGATTTCCATAATCGTCGATGCCGTCAAAAAGCCGGCCGTCGCCGACCTGGCCGCCCGCATTCGTCGATCCTGAATTGACACCGTGGTTGGCGTTGGCGGTCGCGTCGTTCAAGTCGTTTTCAAGATGGTAAACGGCGGCGAAGTTGCTGGACCAGACACCCGCGGAATCCTGTGCGTCCGGCGCCGCGGTATTGCCGTAGTACATCATGATTGAATCCGTATTCGATCCTCCGGTGATCTGAGGCACTTTCACCCAAACGTAGGAATCGCCCAGCTCGTCCCATTTCACGATCTCGTGGGCCAATTGCGTTCCGTCGGCAGCGATGAAGCGGAGGTCCGCACCGTTGGCCTGGGTCTGGGCGTAGTCAATATTGCCGCTGTTGAGCTGCACGAGAACCGGAAAATCGGTCAAGGTGTCCGGCTGACCGGAATTATCGAAGGTCAGCGCCTGCCGACGGCTCCAATCCGTATGCCACCAGTCGACAA